>JAEUMK010000014.1 GCA_016792565.1 Alphaproteobacteria bacterium | reverse complement strand
GGCGAGGCGCTGAGCGCGACCCTCGACGGGAAGGCGACGCTCACCTCGGGCGGCGGGACGGCGGAGGTCTCGATCACCCGCAATGACGGGATCGCCGGCGAGGCGTCGGTCTCGATCGGGACCACCGCCGATCTCGGCGTCGTCTCGCTGGCGTTCAACGCCAGGGACTCGCGCGTGGCGGCGCTGCTGGCGGGCGACGCGCGGCTGGGCGATCTGGAAGTCGCGCTACAGGCGACGCGCGATGGTCCGGCCTGCACCGGCCAGGCATCGATCTCGTCGCGCGCCGGGCTGCTGGCGACCGTCGGCGTCGATCCCGGCTGCACCTTTGCGGTGACGCTGGCCGATGTGGCGCGGCTGCTGCCCGCCGATGCGGGGCTGGCGGGGCCGGCCAATCTGTCGCTCCAGCTTCTGGAGGACGGCAGCGACAAGACGACCGAGATGAGGCTGGCGGCCGATCTGTCGAAGCTGACCGCATCCGAGGCCATGCTGGCGCGGCTGCTGCCCGGCGCCTCGGCAACCGGCCGCCTGCGGTTCACGGCGGATGGCGTGCGGCTGAACGAACTGGCGGCGCAGCTCGCCGGAGGCAAGCTGACGCTGACCGGGGCGGCCGAGCAGGCGGGCGATCTGATCCGCGCGGCCGCGGACATCGCCGCCAGCGATCTCTCGGCCCTGCGCCCCGACCTCAAGGGCGCGATGACGGCGCGGGCGACCTATGACAGTTCGGCGGCGACGCCGTTCGTCGTGGCGGCGAACGGCGCGAACGTGGCGGCCGGCGACCTCTCGTGGCCGGCCGTCGCGCTGAGCGGCGCGCTCGATGCGGCGGGCACCGGCCGGGTGACGGTGAAAGCCGACGGCGCGACGCCGATCGACCTCGCCCTCGATCTGACCGGCGCCTTCGGCGACGCGCCGGCGTTGGACGCCAAGGGCGTCGTCGTCTCCGCGGCGGTGGCGGCGAAGGCCGTGCCCGTCGCGGGCGGCTACGACATCGCGGCCTCGATCGAGACCGAGCGGCTCGACCGCCTGGGCGCGCTGGCGGGCGTGGACGCCGCCGGAGGGCTGAAGGCGGCGCTGACGGCGCGGACCGGTCCGGGCGCCACCCTGACGCTCGATGCGTCGCTGACCGGCGGGCGCTTCGGCGGCACCCCGGTCGGCGACGCGACGCTGAGCGCCAAAGGGCCGCCGGCCGCGCTTGCCGTCACGCTGGCGGGGCGCGCGCCGGCGGCCGGCCGGACGCTGGTCTACAGCACGGAAGCGACCCTCGCGGGCTTCAGCGAGGCCCGCGTGACGGCGCTGACGCTGACGGCGGGCGATGCGGGCCTCACCGCCGCCGCGCCGTTCCGCGTCGCCTTCGCCGGCGGGCTGGCGATCGACGGCCTCGACGCCCGTCTGACCAGGGACGGCAAGCCGGCCGGACGCATCGGCGCGAGCGCCACGCAGGGCCCGGGCGGCCTCAAGACCGGGGTGAGGCTCGCCGGGCTCGACCTCGAGGCGCTGACGGCGATCCTGGCGCGCGCCCCGGTCAAGGGCCTCATCGACGCCGAAGCGACGCTGGACGGCGGCGCCGGACGGGGGCGGCTCGACGGCCGCATCGCCGGCCTGAGAGCCGAGGGCGCAGACACCGCCCCGCCCGCCGATGTGACGCTGAAGGGCGAATGGGCGAACGGCCGCGTCGCCCTGAGCGCCGTGGCGAGCGCCAGCGGCCTGCCCGACGCGCGGGCCGAGATCGCCTTCCCGATGGCCCGGGCGGCGGACGGCGGCATCCCCTCCCCCGCCCCCGGCGCGAAGCTGAGCGGGTCGGTGCGCTGGGCGGGCCGGGTGGCGGCGGTGTGGCGGCTGCTCGACATCGACGGCCAGGACCTCGACGGCGACGCCGACATCCGCGTCACGATCGCCGGCACGCTGAGCGCGCCGCAGATTGCCGGCACGGCGGGGCTCGAGAACGGGCGCTATGTGAACGACGCCTTCGGCACCCGGTTGGAGAGTCTCAGCCTCAAGGCAGCGCTCAAGGGCGAGGAGGTACGGCTGACCGGCGCGGCGACCGATGGGGGGCGCGGCCGGCTCGCCATCGACCTCACCGCGCCGCTCGACGGCGGTCTCGGGCGCACGTCGGGCGGCGTCACGCTGACCGCCATGCGGCTGCTCGCCAAGGACGATCTCTCGGCGCGGATCGACGGCGCGCTGAAGCTGGCGCCGGGGGCCGCCGGACCGGTGCTGGGCGGCACGCTGACCGTGACCGATCTCGTCGCCGGCATCCCCGAAGGGACGCCGCCCGATCTCGTCGTCGTCGAGGTGATCGACCCCGATGCGCCGCCGGCGCCGCGCGCCGCCGCGGCCGATGCGGGCGGCGGCGCTCTGCCCGGCCCCGCCATCGGCCTCGCCGTCGAGGTGGCGATCCCCGGGCCGGCCAAGGTCGGCGGCCGCGGGCTGGAGAGCCTGTGGAAGGGCGCGCTGAAGCTCTCCGGCGACCTTTCCGATCCGCGCCTGGCGGGCAAGCTGACGCTGCTGCGCGGCACGCTCGCCTTCGGCTCGCGCCGCTTCGCGCTGACCGAGGGGCTGATCGAGTTCGACGGCGGTCCGACAATCGAGCCGCGCCTGCGAATCGTCGCCACGCAGGAGGAAGAGGACCTGACCGCCTCGCTGATCCTGTCGGGCCGGGCGAGCGCACCGGAGATCTCGGTGAGTTCGGTGCCGGCGCGGCCGCAGGACGAGGTCTTCGCGCTTTTGCTGTTCGGCCGGTCGGTGTCGAGCCTCAGCGCCATCGAGGGGCTGGAACTCGCCAACTCGATCGCCGCGCTCTCGGGCGGCGGCGACATTCGCGGCGGCGTGCTCGACGGGCTGCGCAACCAGTTCGGGCTCGACGTGCTGTCGGTCGATCTCGGCGAGGACGGCAACGCCTCGGTGAAGGCCGGCCGCTATCTCACCGAGCGGGTCTATTTCGAGCTGCGCCAGGGCGGACCCAACGGCGGCACGACCGGCCATCTGGAGATCGAGATCGACGAGAACATCTCGGCCGAAACCGATGTCGGCCCGGATGCCTCCAGCAGCGTCGGGGCGCGCTACAGGCTCGACTACTAGCGCGCCCGCGCTAGCTGATGCCCGTCAGGCCGCCGTCGACGGCGAGGGTCTGGGCGGTGACATAGACGCTCTCGTCCGAGACGAGGAAGAGCGCCGCATAGGCGATCTCCCAGCCCGTCGCCTGGCGTCCGAACGGCACAGCGGTGCGGCCCCGCGCCGGGCGGCCCTGCGTCGCCAGCCGTCCGAGCGGGGTGTCGACGAGGCCGGGCATCACGATGTTGGCGCGGATGCCGCGCCGGGCGCCCTCCAGCGCGACATGGCGCATCAGCCCGCCGAGCGCCGCCTTGGAGGCGTCGTAGGCCGGCAGGCGGCTGCCCGCGACCGCGCCGGCGATCGACGAGATGAAGACGATGGCCGCACCGTCGGCGAGGACCGGCAGCGCCGCCTTGCAGGCCAGCATTGGGCCGCGGAGATTGACGGCGAGCACCTTGTCCCAGTCGTCCGCCGTCGCCCCGGCGAGGCCATGCGCGCCGACCCCGATGCCGACATTGAGAACGAGGCCGTCGAGGCCGCCGAGGCCGGCGGCCGCCTCGCCCACCATGCGCGCCACCTCGTCCGGCACGGCGATGTCGGCGCGGATCGCAAAGGCGCGCCCGCCGGCCGCTTCGATCCGCGCGGCCGTCTCGGCGGCGCTGGCGAGGTTGAGATCGGCGACCGCCACCCCGGCGCCTTCGCGGCCGAACAGCAGAGCCATGGCGCGGCCGTTGCCGACCGGATCGCTGGCGGCGTCGAGCGTGCGCTGGCCGCCGCCGACGACAAGGATCCGCCGTCCGGCGAGGCGGCCGCGGCCGGGCGCTTCGCCCCGCGACTCGGGCGTCAGGGCGCGGACGGGCGGCGAGGCGTCGGTCATGGGTTCAGCTCCGCGAGAAGATGGGCTGCCGCTTGGCCAGAAAGGCCGCGACGGCCTCGCGATGATCGGCGCTGGCGAGCAGGCGGTCGAGGTCCTCGTCCTGCGACGCCTGCGCCTCGGCGGGCGCGATGTCGATCGCCCGGCCGATCTGGCGCTTCGCGGCCTCGACCGAGAGCGGCGCGCGGGTCGCGATGTGGCGCGCCAGATCGAGCGCCGCCTGGCGCAGCGTTCGGGCCGGGTGGATTTCGGTGACGAGGCCGTAGGCGAGCGCCGTTTCGGCATCGACGGCGCGGCCGGTCAGCAGCATCGCCTTGGCCCGCGCCGCGCCGATGAGGCGCGGCAGGCGGTGGACGCTGGCCATCAGGCCGACATTGACGCCGGCGGCGGCGAAGCGCGCGTCGGGCGAGGCAAGGCGAATGTCGCAGCAAAGCGCAAGCTCCAGCCCGCCGCCCATCGCCGCCCCCTCGATCGCGGCGATCACCGGCACGCGATACGATTCGATCCGCGCGAAGAGGTCCGCGAACTCGGCCAGGCGGTGCTTCATGCGGTGGTTGAGCGCGGCGACTTCGCGCAGATCGTCGCCGGCGCAGAAGATGCCGCCCGCCCCGGTCAGCACGAGGGCGCGCAGATCGAGATCGCCGTCGAGCCCCTCCAGCGCCGCCAGCAGCGCGCCGCGCGTCGCGTCGTTCAGCGCGTTGGACGGCGGGTTGGCCAGTTCGATCAGCGCGACATGCGGCGCGGGGCGCGTGGTTGCGATCGTCTCGGTCATGCTGGCGCTCCCTCGGGCGGCGCGCCGGGCGCCGCCGGACTCCTTAGTCGTGGGGCGCGCAGGCGAGGTCAAGCCGAGCTTAACAGGAGCTTTACGCCCGCCTCGCAGATCGCCGGCGCTCTGTCACCGGGCCTTCATGTCGCACGCCTATAAGGTCGCCTCGAAGCAGGCGCGCCGAGGCCCCGCGCCATGGGAAGCATCATGTCGCAGAACGAGTGCGTCTTGATCGAGATCGCCGGCGAGGATGCCGGCCTCGCCGTCCGCGAGGCCGTGGGCCTGCGCTTCTATTCCGGTTCGGCGCGGTTCCATGCGCTGGACGGGCGCCGATTCGCCCGCCTTGCCGACCTCAGAAAGGCAGCCGCAGAGCAGGCGGCGGGCGCCGAGGCGGGGTTTAGGGGTCTGCGCGGGCTCAAGCGGGCCTCCTGACGGGAGAGGCCCGCGAATCCCGCTTGATCGCGGCGCCAGCGGACGGATAAGTCTCGCCCCCATGCTCGAACTCCTGTCCGATCCCAACGCCTGGGCCGCCCTCTTGTCGCTGACCGCGCTGGAGATCGTCCTGGGCATCGACAACGTCATCTTCCTGTCGATCGTCTCGGGCAAGCTTCCCGTCGAGCAGCAGAAGGCGGCGCGGCGCATCGGCCTTGCCCTGGCGCTTCTGATGCGCATCGGCCTGCTGATGCTGATCACCTGGCTGCAGCAGCTCGAGGCGCCTTTCCTCTATCTGGGCTGGTCGGGCGTGACGCTCGGCGACGGCAGCGAAGCGCAGTCGGCTGCGATGGCCGCCGCCCACATGTTCGGCCTGTCGTGGCGCGACGTCATCCTGATCGGCGGCGGCTTCTTCCTGCTCTACAAGGGTACGATCGAGATCCATCACATGATGGAGGGCGAGGAGGACGGCGTCCACGTCTCGGCCAGGAAGGCAGTGTTCTCCGCCGTCATCCTGCAGATCGTCGTTCTCGATGTCGTCTTCTCGCTCGATTCGGTGCTGACGGCCGTCGCCATGGCCCCCGGCATGATCGAGGTGATGATCCTCGCGGTCGTGATCTCGATGATCGTGATGCTGGTAGCGTCCGAGCCGGTGGCGGCGTTCGTCAACAAGCATCCGAGTGTGAAGATGCTGGCGCTCAGCTTCCTCATCCTGGTCGGTTCGACCCTGGTGGCGGACGGCGTGCACTATCACATCGAGCGCGGCTTCATCTACGCGGCGATCGCCTTCTCGGTGGGCGTCGAGACGCTGAACCTCATCGCCGCGGCCCGCCGGCGCCGCGCCGCCGAAGGCAAGGACGGCGAGGGCGTTTGAGCGCTGACCCCGCACCCGTCCGCAAGCCCGAGGACGCACCGCTCGTCGAGGCGATGCTGCATCTGCTCGACGGCAAGACCGGACAGCAGGTGACGCTCGGCGAATTCGTCGACGGCATGGGCTCGCGCGGGTTCGGCTTCGTGCTGATCGTGTTCGGCCTGCTGGCGGCGATCTCGCTGCCGGGCGTCGGCTCTTTGATGGGCGGGCCGCTGATCCTCTTCGCGCTGCAGTTGATGGGCGGGCTGAAGCGTCCCTGGGTGCCGGGCTTCCTCGCCCGGCGCTCGATCTCCGCCGACAATGCGAAGAAGACGATCGAGCGCGGCCATCGCTGGCTGAAGAAGATCGAGATCTTCGCCAAGCCGCGCGTCTCCTGGCTCACCGAAGGCCTGATCCAGCGTCTCGTCGGCCTGTTCTGCCTGCTCCTGTCGGCGGTGATCCTGATGCCCGGGCCGTTCACCAACAATCCGCCCGGCATGGCGATCACGCTGCTCGGCTTCGCGCTCGCCGAGCGCGACGGCATCCTGATGCTGATCGCCCTCGCCGCATCGGTCGTCGCCTTCGTGCTCGGTCTCTCGGCCTTCATCGCCGTGGCGATCGCCCTGTGGGTCTGGGCGAGCGGCTATTTCTGAGACCCCGCGGCCGGCCTCAGGCCGCCTTCTGCCGGCGCGCCGCCGCGATGCGGCCGCGGGCGATGGCGTCGGCGACCTCGTGGGTCGGGCGGCCTTCGGCCTTCGCGGCGGCGAAGATCTCGGCCAGCGTCGCGCCGATGCGCTCGGTCCTGGCGCGGATCGCCTCGTCGCTCCAGTCGTAGATCTGGCCGCAGACGCGGATGATGCCGCCGCCGTTGATGACGTAGTCCGGCGCATAGAGGATGCCGCGACCGGCCAGCATCGCGCCGTGCACGGCAGGGACCGCAAGCTGGTTGTTCGCGGCGCCGGCGACGACCCGCGCCCTGATCTGCGGGATGGTCGCGTCGTTCAGGATAGCGCCGAGCGCGCAGGGCGCGAAGATGTCGGCCTCGGCGGCGTGGATCGCATCGGTTGCCATGACCGCCGCGCCCAGCGTCTCGGCGGCGCGCCTCAGATTGGCCTCGTTGACGTCGGCGACGGTGAGGATCGCCCCGGCGGCCTTCAGATGGCGGGCGGTGTCGAAGCCGACATTGCCGACGCCCTGGACGGCGACGCGCACGCCTTTCAGATCGTCCGTGCCGAGACCCGCCTTCGCCGCCGCGCGGATGCCGCAGAATACGCCCCAGGCGGTCATCGGCGAGGGATCGCCGCCGGTCCTGCCCTTCTGGGCGAAGCCCGCGACATGGCGCGTGACGGTGGAGATCGTCTCCATGTCGGCCTCGCTCATGCCGACATCCATCGCGGTGACGTAGCGGCCGGCGAGGCTCTCCACGGCGCGGCCGTGGGCGCGCATCAGGGCCGGCGATTTCTGCGTGCGCGCGTCGCCGAGGATGACCGCCTTGCCGCCGCCGAGCGGCAGGTCCGCCATGGCGTTCTTGTAGGACATGCCGCGCGACAGGCGCAGCGCATCGGTCAGCGCGGCGTCGGCGCCCGCATAGGCCCACATGCGCGTGCCGCCGCAGGCCGGGCCGAGCGTCGTGTCGTGAATGGCGACGAGGCCGCGATAGCCGGTCGCGGCGTCGTGGAACCAGTGGACGGATTCGTGTCCGTCATAGTCGGGCATATCGAACATGGCGCTTCCTTCACGCGTTACTCGGCGGCCTGGAGCTGGCCGGCCGCCTCGCCGGCGCGGAAGCGGGCGAGCAGCGCCTTCTCCTTCACCTTGGCGGTTTCGACATTGGCGTCCTTGATGTAGCCGTAGCCCTTCATCTCCATCGGCAGCGCCGCGATCCGGGTCGCAAGCGCGAGGTTGGACGGCGTCAGGCCGGCGATCAGTTCGGCGGCGAGGGCTTCGAACTCGGCGATGAGGCGGCGCTCCAGCCGGCGGTCCTTGGAGTAGCCGAAGATGTCGAAGGCGCCGCCGCGCAGGCCCTTCAGCTTCGCCAGCACGCGATAGGCGGTCATCATCCAGGGGCCGAGGGTCATTTTCTGCGGCCGGCCGGTGGCCGGGTCGGTCCTCGCCATGCCGGGGGGCGCCAGATGGAACTTCATCTTCGTCACGCCCTGGAATTCCTCGCGCACGCGCTTGATGAACGCGCCGTCGGTGAAGAGGCGGGCGACCTCGTACTCGTCCTTGTAGGCCAGGAGTTTCGCATAGGCTTTGGCGAGGGCGATGGTGAACGCTTCGCTGCCGGGTCTGGCTTTCGCTTCGGCGGCCCGCGCCTTCTCCACCAGTGCGGCGAAGCGCGCCGCGAGGGCGGCGTTCTGGTAGCCGGTGAGATGGGCGACGCGGCGGGCGACGATCTCGTCCAGCGTCACGGCGATGTCGGGCTTCGCGTCGCGCTCCAGGCCCGCCAGCTTCAGCGCGGCGGAAAGATCGTGCGCCGCAAGACGGCCATAGCGGAAGGCGAGCTGGTTCTTCTTCACTTCCGCCCCGTTCAGCGCGATCGCCGTCAGCATCGCCTCCTCGCCGACCGGCACCGCGCCCATCTGATAGGCCGCGCCCATCAGCAGCATGTTGGAGAAGATGGTGTCGCCGAGCAGGCGGGTCGCCAGTTCGTCGGCCGGGATCTCGGACATCGCCGCCGTGTTCTCGCGGATGCGCTTCTTCATCGCCGCCGTGTCGTAGTCGATCGCCCCGTTGGTGACGAAGGCGGCGGTCGGCGAGAGATCGGCGTTGATGACCGCGCGGGTGCGGCGGTCGTCGGCGGCATCGATGGTCTCGGGCTTGGCGGCCACCACCATGTCGCAGCCGAGGATGAGGTCGGCCGTCGCGGTCGCGACGCGGGGGCCGTGGATGCGCACCCTGGCGTCGGCGACGCGGACGAACGAGGAGACGCCGCCGCCCTTCTGGGCGAGGCCCATCATGTCGAGCACCGTGGCGGCGCGGCCCTCCATATGGGCGGCGGTGCCGAGGATCGCGCCGAGCGAGGTGACGCCGGTGCCGCCGATGCCGGTGATCACGACGTTGAAGGTGTCGCTGCCGAGCGCGGGCCGTTCCGGTTGCGGAATGGCCTCGAAATCCGGCAGTTTGGGCACTTCGCGGGCCCGCACGCTCGCCCCCTCCAGAGTCACGAAGGACGGGCAAAAGCCCTTCACGCAGCTGAAATCCTTGTTGCAGTTCGATTGGTTGATGGTGCGCTTGCGTCCGAAATCAGTCTCAAGCGGTTCAACCGCAATGCAATTCGACTGAACCGAACAATCCCCACACCCCTCGCACACCGCTTCGTTGATGACGATTCGCTTCGGCGGGTCGGCCATCAGCTTGCGCTTGCGGCGACGACGCTTTTCGGCGGCGCAGGTCTGATCGTACACGATGACGGAGACGCCTTGCTCCTCGGCGAGTTCGCGCTGCAGCGAGTCGATCTCGTCGCGGTGGCGGTATTTCACTTCGTGCGGGAAGGCGCCGCGCGGGTACTTCTCGATATCGTCGCTGACGAGGACGACGCGTGAAACGCCTTCAGCAAGAAGCTGGCGCAGCAACAGGTCGAGCGGTAGTTCGCCATCGATTGGCTGGCCGCCGGTCATCGCGACGGCATCGTTGTAGAGCAGTTTGTACGTGATGTTCGCCTTCGCGCTTACCGCCTGGCGAATGGCGAGCGCGCCTGAGTGAAAATAGGTGCCGTCGCCGAGATTGGCGAAGATGTGCTTCTGGGTTGTGAAGGGCGCGGCGCCGATCCAAGGCACGCCCTCGCCGCCCATCTGGGTGAACTGCGTCGTATGCCGCTCGGGCATTCGCGTCACCATGTAGTGGCAGCCGATGCCGGCGAGTGCGCGCATGCCATCGGGTACCTTGGTCGAAGTGTTGTGTGGGCAGCCCGCGCAATAGAACGGGATACGCTCATGAATCGCACTCATCGCCTGGGTCGCGCGGGTCTTGGCCTCGATGCGGGCGAGGTCGCGCTCCATGAGCTGGGTCCAGCTTTCGCGCGGGATGAGTCTTGCGAGCGCGACAGCGATCTGCGCCGCGTTGAGGTCGAGCGTCTGGCGCAGCAGCGGCTTGCCTTCCAGATCGTACTTGCCGATGACGCGCGGACGGCGGCGTTCGGGCAGATCGAACACCGCGCTCTTGAACTGCGTTTCGATGAAGTCGCGCTTCTCCTCCACGACGATGACGATCTCGAGCCCGTCGGCAAAGCGGCGCACCGCCTCGTCATCGAGCGGCCAAGGCATGCCGACCTTGAAGACCCTGAGGCCCATGCCAGCGATCTCGCGGTTTCCGATCCCCATGTCGAGGAAGGCTTGGCGCAGATCGAGATAGGACTTGCCGCTGGCGACGATTCCGATGCGGGCCATCGGGCTATCGAGTACGACGCGGTTGAGGACATTCTCGCGCGCGAAGGCGATGGCGGCGCCCTTCTTGTGGATGCGCAACCGTTCTTCCTGGGCGGGGGGCGTGTCTTCGACGCGGATCGAAAGGCCACCTTGCGGCAGGACGAAGCCATGAGGGTTTCGGATCTGCACGCGGTCCGGTGCGACATCGACGGTCGCCGAGGCGTCCATGTTTTCGGCAAGCGCGATCATCGAGACCCAAGCGCCGCTGTAGCGGCTCATCGCCCAGCCGTAGAGGCCGTAGTCAAGTACCTCCTGGATGCCGGCCGGATTGAGGATTGGGATCTCCGCATCCAGCATGGAGAACTCGGACTGGCTGGGCAGCGTCGATGACTTGCAGGCGTGATCATCGCCGAGGACGGCGAGAACGCCGCCCTTGCCGAAGGTGCCGGCTGCATTTGCGTGCTTGAATACGTCGCCTGTGCGATCGACGCCGGGCGCCTTGCCGTACCACATGCCGAAGACGCCATCGTGCGTCGCGCCGGGATAGAGATTGGCCTGCTGCGAACCCCAAACGGCGGTGGCGGCTAGGTCTTCGTTTAGGCCGGGCTGGAAGACGATATCGTGGGATTTCAAGTGCTTGGCAGCGCGCCACAGCTGCTGGTCGAGGCCGCCCAGCGGCGAGCCACGGTATCCCGACACGAATCCAGCGGTATTCAGGCCCGCCGCGCGGTCGAGCCGCTTCTGCATCAGGGGCAGGCGGACCAGTGCCTGGATGCCGGTGAGGAACACCCGGCCGCGCTCGACATCGTACTTGTCGTCCAGCGACAGCGGCATAATCGTCATGCGCGAAAGCCTCTTTGCGTTCATCCCACAGGCGGCGCGGCGGCTTCTGCGTCCTCCCGCGCTAGGACAGCAATGTAGTCCTTTTCCGTGACAATGAGCCGTCTATTTCCGCCGCTTTTCGGACCGGACGCTGCGTCAGCCCCGATCCCCTGCGACATAATATGTCGCGCCCCTTTGCCCCTCTTTTCAGCATGATATGATATTGATATCATCATTATATACCATCGAGGAGAAGTCGAGATGAACGAACGTTCCTATGCTGCCCCGTCGGGCATTCCGGCGCTGCTGGTGCTGCTGGCCGTGATCGCGGCGGACGGCACCTGGCTGGTGCTGAGCATCCAGTCGAAGACGGCCTGGGCGGTCGCCATCGCCGCCGTCGTGATGGGCCTCGCGGTCCTGATGATGGCCGGCTTCTTCACCGTGGCGCCCAACGAGAGCAAGGTGCTGCAGTTCTTCGGCCGCTATGTCGGCACCGCGCACGAGCCGGGCCTGCGCTGGGCCAATCCGTTCTTCAGCAAGAAGGCGGTCTCGCTGCGGGTGCGCAATTTCGAGTCGAGCAAGCTGAAGGTCAACGACCTGGACGGCAATCCGATCGAGATCGCCGCCGTCGTCGTCTGGCAGGTCGTGGACACCGCCGAGGCGCTGTTCAAGGTCAACGACTATGTCGACTTCGTCCACATCCAGAGCGAATCGGCGCTTCGCCAGATGGCCCAGAGCTATGCCTACGACGCGCACCAGCCGGGCGGCGTCTCGCTGCGCAGCCACGGCACCGAAGTCTCGGACCACCTCCAGCGCGAGATCCAGGAGCGGCTGTCGAGCGCCGGCGTGAAGGTCATCGAGGCGCGTATCACCCACCTCGCCTATGCCCCCGAGATCGCCCAGGCGATGCTGCAGCGCCAGCAGGCCGGCGCGATCATCGCGGCACGGACGCTGATCGTGGAAGGCGCGGTCGGCATGGTCGAGATGGCGCTGGACCATCTGTCGAAGCGCGGCGTCGTCAATCTTGACGAGGAGCGCAAGGCGGCGATGGTGAGCAATCTCCTGGTCGTTCTGTGCGGCGAGCGCGGCACGCAGCCGATCGTCAATACGGGCACCCTCTACTAGCCGGCCGGAGCATGGCGGAGAAAAAGGCCTATGCGCTGCGCATCAGCGCCGACGTGCTCGACGCGATCCAGCGCTGGGCCGACGACGAACTGCGCAGCGTGAATGCCCAGATCGAATATGTGCTGCGCGGCGCGCTGCGCGAGGCGGGACGGCTGAAGGCCGCCCCGCCCGCCGGCGCGCCGGCGGACGGCGAGGAGAGCTGAGGCGGTGGGGAGGGGTGGTTGTGCGTCCTTCGAGACGGCCGCTTTGCGGCCTCCTCAGGATGAGGAGGGTTTGAGAGTTGGCGTGCTGAGGCGGTGCGTCCTTCGAGACGGCCGCTTTGCGGCCTCCTCAGGATGAGGAGGGGTGGTGCTGGGTGTCGGCGGGCGAGGTTGGCGACGGCGCGGGGGGCGTGCGATCATGGCGCACGTTGCGCAAGGGACGACGATGCCGAGCCTCGATCTCGCTGATATACGGCGCGCCCACCCGGCGGTGCGCGACGACTGGACGATCCCGCAGGAGTGGGGCCATTTCTCGGCCGCCGAGCACGAGACGTGGCGCACGCTCTATCGCCGCATGATGGGTGTGCTGCCGGGCCGGGCATGCGACGAATTCCTGGCAGGGCTGGAGAAGCTGAAGCTCGCCGATGGGATCCCCGATTTCGAGACGCTGTCCGCCGACCTCAAGGCGATCACCGGCTGGCAGGTCGTCGCGGTGCCGGGCCTGGTGCCCGACGACGTCTTCTTCGAGCATCTCGCCAACCGGCGCTTTCCGGCGGGCAATTTCATCCGGGCCGCCGACAGCCTCGACTATATCGAGGAGCCGGACGTCTTCCACGACGTGTTCGGGCATGTCCCGATGCTCGCCCACCCGGTCTTCGCCGACTACATGGAGGCCTACGGCAAGGGCGGGCTGCGCGCCGAAGGCCTGGGCGCGCTCGACCATCTGGCGCGGCTCTACTGGTACACGGTGGAGTTCGGGCTGATCGAGACGCCGGAGGGCCTGCGCCTCTACGGTTCGGGGATCGTTTCGTCGCGAGCCGAGAGCGTGCACGCGCTGGAGAGCCCCAGCCCCAACCGCATCGGCTTCGACCTGGAGCGGGTGATGCGCACGAAGTACCGCATCGACGATTTCCAGGAGAGCTATTTCGTCATCCCGAGCTTCGAGGCACTGTTCGCCGAGACCTACAAGGATTTCGGCGCGCTCTACGCCAAGCTGGAACACGGGCCGACGCATGAGGCGGGCGAGGTGCTGGCAGGCGACCGGATGCTCCATCGCGGCGACCGCTCGTACCGGCCGCACAGCCACGCTGCTCCGCCCGCCGCCTAGGCCTCGCGCACGACGACCGTGCCGACGATGCGGTCGTGGATTCCCTGGCGGCGGCGCGAGAAGAAGGCGACCAGAATGGCTATGGGGAAGATGAAGCTGGAGAGCACCTTGATGACGTTGCGCCCCAGCGCCGCCGCGAGTCCAAGCGGGCGTCCGTCCTCGCGCGTGACATAGAGGTCGAAGGCGCGCTTGCCGACGGTCGACCCGGCGCGGCCGGCTTCCATGACCGCGAAATAGAGCGCCAGCAGGATCAGCGTCAGGACGTCGAGCGAGGGCCGGGTGATCTCCTTGCCGGTCGCCGGATCGAGCAGCCTCTCGCTGACCGACGAGAACGAGAAGCCCCAGCCCTTGTCGTCGTCGATATCCACCGAGAAGGAGAGGTTCACACCATCATCGCCCGGCTCGCCGGAGGGCGGCTCGATGCGCACGCCGTCGGAATCGATCACGACCGCACCATCGCCGATGACTACACGGCCATCATCGATGCTGACCGGCGGCGCCGGTGGAGCCGGCGCGGCCGGCGGCGCGACGGGAGCGGTTCCCGGCGCCGCTTCGGGCGGCGCCGGGGCAGCCGCCCTGTTTTCGGAGACGCGGCCACGCGCGCGCTTCTGGCGATAGGTCTGCTGAAAGAGGCCGAGATAATCGTAGGTGACGATCCGCTCTTCCTCGGTGATCGTCACGTTGTCCTCGACGACCGTGCGGGTCGGCGTCCACGGCGTGCTGTCGATCCTGTCGCCGTGATAGCTGACGAAGGGCACGTCGAGGTCCATGCGGACCGTCGTCGGCGCCACAAAAGTGTTGAGCGCCAGGGCGCCTGCAAAGCAGGCCGCCGCGACAATGCCGTAGTCGATGGCGAGCGCCAGACCCCGACGGAAGAGCTTGCCCTTGCGCACGGCGCGCTCCGGCGCATCGGCGGCGGGCGCATCGCCCCAGCCCGCCTGCGGCGCGGCGACCGATTTCTGCGGCGTCACGCCGGCCATGGTCACGGCATAGACGGCGACTTCGCCGGAGATGTTCTTGACGGTCTGCGCGCCGAGCGAGGAGAAGCTCATCGAGAGCTTGCCGCGCACCTGCTCGTAGACCGAGGACGAGACGAGGATGCCGCCGGGGGCGGCCATCTGCTGCAGGCGCGCGGCGATGTTGACGCCTTCGCCAAAAATGTCGTCACCGTCGGCCATGACGTCGCCGAGATTGATCCCGATGCGGAACGTCATGCGCGAGCCTTCCTCGCGCCCATTGTTGCGGCCGCTCAGCTCGCGCTGGATCTCGGCGGCGCACTGCACCGCCTCGACGACGCTGGCGAATTCGGCGAGCAGCCCGTCGCCCGACCACGACACGACGCGGCCGTGATGGCGTTCGATGAAGCCTTCGATCGCCTCGCGGTATTCCTTGAGCGTGGCGAGGGTGCGCGCCTCGTCCATCCCCATCATCCGGCTGTATCCGGCGACATCGGCGCAGAAGATGGTGGTGAGCTTGCGTTTCATAGCGCGCTGAGGCGCCGCCTCCCCAATAAGACCGGATAAACCCGATAGCAGACGCGACCCTACACGCTCAACGGCGCAAGGCTGCGACTTGGATCACAATATGAGCCTGTCCGGTGCGACGGTCCGTATATAGTGGCGCGCAATCTGCCGCCGCCGGCCGCATGCCGGCGCGCGCCATTCCGACCGGGTATTCCATGAGTCTTGCACAACGCGTGCTGATCAGGGGCAGCGCCTTCCGCCTTGCCCGCGGCATCGCCTACGGGCCTGAGCCGCGCCAGGCGCTGGATATCTATACGCCGAAGGAAGGCGCCCCGGCGGCGACGGTGGTGTTCTTCTATGGCGGATCGTGGAAAAGCGGCGACAGGGGGCTCTACCGCTTTCTCGGCCACGCGCTCGCGCAGCGCGGCTACCAGGCGGTGATCGCCGACTACAGGCTGTTTCCCGACGTGCGCTATCCCGCCTTCGTCGAGGATGCGGCGCTGGCCGTCGCCTGGACCAAGGCGAACATCGAAACCCATGGCGGGACGGCGGACCGGATCGTCCTGATGGGGCATTCGGCCGGGGCCTACAACGCGGTGATGCTGGCGATCGACCCGCGCTGGCTGGCGCCCCACGGTCTGCGACCTGCGGACATCGCGGCGGCCGTTTCGCTGGCCGGGCCGCTGTCGTTCAATCCGCTGGGGACGGACTCCACCAGGAGCATCTTCGCGCCGGCGGCGGCCGACGCGGAAGGCGCGCGGCCCGTGAAGCTGGCGGCGGCCGGGGCCGAAGGGGCGCCGCCATTCCTCTTCCTGCACGGCGAGGCCGATCGCACGGTGGGGGCGCAGAACGCCACCAACATGGCGCGCGCCGTGAACGAGGCCGGCGGCCGGGCGGCGGTGAAGCTCTACCCCCGCGTCGGCCATCTCGGGCTCGTCACCAGCTTCGCCTGGCCGCTGCGCTGGCAGGCGCCCTGCCTTGATGACGTCACGCTTTTCATGGCTTCTGCGGCAGCCGCCGCAGGGGCCCGATGATTCACCGCAAGGAGACCGCCTTGAAACCGCTCCATGGACTGCTCGTTTCGATCGCCCTTATGGGCGGACCGGCGCTCGCCGACATCGTGCCCGTGCCGGCGCCGCCGGCGACGCCCGATCCCGCCGCGCCCGGCGAACCGAACGGCATGATCCGCGATCTCTACACGCGCTACTACGCGGCGCTGATGCAGGCCTCGGAGAGCGGCGGCGTGCTGCCCGCCGAATTCGCCTGGCCGACGATCGCCGACACCTATTTCACGCCGGAGCTGGCGGCGCGCTTCAAGAAGGCGCTGGAGGCCGAGGAACCGGTGATCGACTGGGACTTCTTCATCAACGGCCAGGACTACGGCGAGCTGAAAGTGATATCGGTCGAGACCGCGACGATCGATGCCGTCAAGGCCGAGGTGAGGATCACGACCTCGAACTTCGGCAATTTGTCGGTGACGGCGATCAGTCTGGTCAACGGCGAGGCCGGCTGGAAGATCGCCGATTTCGCCTTCCTGGAGAACGGCGCGGCGTCGAGCACGCTGAGCGGCATCCTGAAGGAATCGGGCTACTGAGAGCGCCCTGCCCCGGCATCATCCCGGCGGCGCGCCGGGATGAGCGGGACGGCGGGAAGGGGCGTCAGTACTTGACCGAGCAGCCATAGGGTTCGGACTCGGGAGTCGCGACCGGGCGGCCGTTCTTCACGTCCTCAAGCGCGGCGAGGACATAGTTGGTTGCGCCGGGGATGTCGGCGGCGTCGGCGGTCGGCTTGTCGTCGATGGCGCCGGCATAGACGAGCGTGCCCGCGCCGTCGATCACGAACATGTGGGGCGTGGTCCTCGCGTCATAGGCGCGGCCGATCTCGCCGCTGGCATCGAGCACGATGGCGGCGGGCGCCGCCTTGGCGGCCGCGGCAATCGCCTTGGCCTCGTCCGGAGTCGCATAGCCCTGCTTGCCTTCGGCGGACGAGATGATCGTAAGCCACACCACGCCGTCGGCCGCGGCGGCCGCCTGGGTCTGCTGCATGTTGCCGGCGCCGTAGTGCTTCTTCACATAGGGGCAGCCATTGTTGGTCCATTCCAGGACCACGGTCTTGCCGGCATAGGCGGCCAGATCGACCGTGCCGCCGTCGGCCGTGACGCCGGTGAAGGCCGGGGCCGGCTGGCCGATCACCGGCGCGGCGAGCGCGGAGGCGGTCAGCATCGCGACGGCGGCGAGAACGGCGAGGGTACGCTTCATCGTCGGGGTCTCCTTCAGGACGAGGGGGGTGAAACGAGTCCGAGCGCATCCATCACGATGCTCTCGGTCAGAAGCTGCGGCAGAATCGCCGGTTCGGCGGCGCCGGGCGCGAAATAGAGATAGAGCGGAACGCCCGCCCGGCCATGCGCTTCGAGCAGGCGCGAGATATCGGCGTCGCGGTTGGTCCAGTCGCCCTTCAGATAGACGATGCCTGCCTTCTGGAAGGCGGCGGCGAGGCCGGCCGAAGACAGTGCGACCTCCTCGTTGACAAGGCAGGTGACGCACCAGGCGGCGGTGAGGTTGACGAAGACCGGCCTGCCCTCGGCGCGCAGGGAATCGAGCCGGGCGGGCGAATAGGCCTCCCATCGCGGACCGGCGCCGGTATCCGAGGCCGCGGTCGCGGCCGGCGCGGCGAGGCCGGGGATGACGACGAGCGCGGCGACGACGGCGAGCGCCGCCGAGGCCGCCGCGCCGCGCACCACCCAGCCGCCGCCGCTCTGCTGGATGACGCCCCACAGCCAGAGAGCGAAACCGGCGACGATGATGGCGGCGAGCACGAGGGCAAGCGCCTGCGGCCCCGCGGAGAGGGCCAGCACCCAGACCAGCCACGCCGCCGAACCGAACATCGGGAAGGCGAGCACCTGCTTGAGGCGCACCATCCAGAGGCCGGGCTTCGGCATCAGCCGCACCAGGCCGGGCGAAAGGGTCAGCGCCAGATAGGGCGCCGCCATGCCGAGGCCGAGCGCGCCGAAGATCGCCAGCGCGACCGGCACGGGCTGGGTCAGGGCGGTGAAGATCGCGCCGCCCATGAAGGGCGCGGTGCAGGGCGCGGCGACGATCGCGGCGAGGATGCCGGTGAGGAACGACCCTACGAGGCCGCCGCCCGTCCGCGCGGCGCCCGCCGCCTGAAGCCGCGTGCCGACCTCGAAGACGCCCATCAGGTTGAGGCCGATGGCGAAGAAGAGCAGCGCCAGGCCGGCGACGACGGGCGGCGACTGGAGCTGGAAGCCCCACCCCACCGCCTCGCCCGCACCGCGCAGGGCGAGCAGCGCGCCGCCGAGGGCGAGGAAGGAGAGCACGACGCCGGCGGTGTAGGCCAAGCCGCCGGCACGGGCGCCGCCGAGGTCGCCGCCGCCCTTCTTCGCCAGCGCCAGCGCCTTCATCGAGAGGACCGGGAAGACGCAGGGCATCAGGTTGAGGATGAGGCCGCCGAGAAAGGCGAAGGCGAGCGCCGTCCAGAGCGGGAGCGCGCCGTCGCGGCCGGCGGCGGCGGCGGGCGGGGGGACGGGGCCGGGCGTCGCGGTCAGCTCGAAGGCGCGGGTCTGGCCGTCCTGGCCGGTGAGGACGACGACCGCCGGGATGGCGGCGACCTTGGCGGCCTTTTCTGGGGTCGCGAAGTGACGGCCGGCCTCGGCGGCGATGACAAGGCGGCCGGCCCGGACCTCGAGCGTCTGCGGAGCGGCGTTCTTGATGTGGCCGGCCGACATAGGGAACAGGACGGCGGCGGCGAGACCCGCCTTCGCCAGGTCCGGGGCGTCGAGGGCGAGGGCAAGCGCGCCGTCCTGGAGCGCAAAGACGGCCGGCCAGGGACTGGGCGTGGGCAGCATCGCGCGGGTCGCGGCGAACTCGGCGGCGTAGGCCGGGTCGGCGGCGGGCGGAGCGGCAGCGACCGGCAGGTCAAGCGTCAGGCTCGCTTCCTCTGGGATGCAGATATCGTCGCAGACCAGCCAGACCGCATCGGCCTTCAGCGGGACGGTCGTCCCCGGCGCGGCGTCGTCGGCGACCTTGATATCGGCGAGGTGGAGGACTGTGCCGTCATAGCCGAAATTGACGAGCGGCCCGACCTCGATGCGGTGGGGGTAGGGAAATTGCAGCGCCCCGGCCGTGACCCCCTCGGGCAGGGTCCAGTCGATACTGGTCGGCTCGCCGGAATCGCCGGGGTTGAGCCAATAGGTGTGCCAGTGCTCGCGGATCCTGAGCCGCAGCGCGACGGTGACCGTTCCGCCCGGCTGGACGCCATCGGTTTCGGCCACCAGCCGCGCCTCGACATTGGGCGTGCTGACGGCTGCGCCCTCGAGGGCGGCGGCAGGGCCGGCAAGGCCGAGGACTGCGACGAAGAGAGCCAGCGGACGCAGCAAATCATTCCCCTGAAAAGAGCGCGCGGCGGACTATACTGTCCTGCGAGGGCCGCAGGCGACCGCGCTGGCTGACGATCGCGTGATCGCCGGCGGCCGAGCAATTCATATGTGGGGATGAAACATGACCGTCAACCGCCAGTGGAGACTGAAAAAGCGCCCGGTGGGCGACGTCGCGCCGGGCGACCTGGAACTCGTCAGCTCGCCGGTCCCGGTTCCCGGACCCGGGCAGGCGCTGGTCCGCAACATCTATCTGTCGCTCGATCCGACCAACCGGATCTGGATGAGCGACATGGACCAGTACATGCCGCCGGTCGAGATCGGCGACGTGATGCGGGGCGGCACGATCGGCGTGGTCGAGGCCTCCAACAACCCCGACCTCAAGCCCGGCGACATCGTCCAGCCGATGGATCTGGGATGGCAGGACTATGTAGTGACCGCCGCGGCGCAGAAGCTGGTGGTGACGCCGCAGACCCCGATCCTTGCCTATATGAGCGCGCTCGGCATGACCGGCGTCACGGCCTATTTCGGCCTTCTCGACATCGGCAAGCCCAAGCCCGGCGAGACGGTGGTGGTCTCGGCCGCCGCCGGGGCGGTGGGCTCGATCGTCGGGCAGATCGCCAAGATCAAGGGTTGCCGCGTGGTCGGCCTCGCCGGATCAGACGACAAGTGCCGCTGGGTGGTGGACGATCTGGGCTTCGACGCCTGCATCAACTACCGCAAGGAGAACGTGCTGGAGGCGCTTCGGCGCGAGTGCCCCAAGGGGATCGATGTCTATTTCGAGAATGTGGGCGGCGAGATCCTCGACGCCGTGCTTACGCTGATCAACCTGGAAGCCCGCATCCCGCTATGCGGCCTGATCTCGACCTACAACGCCGACGGGCCGGTGCCGGGCCCCTATATGTTCCGCAACGTCCTGATGAAGCGCGCGCTCATCAAGGGCTTCATCGTGATCGACTATTTCCCGCGCATCGGCGAATTCATGCAGGACATGCCGGGCTGGATCGCCTCGGGCAAGGTGAAGTGGCGGGTCGACGTGGAGCAGGGCCTGGAAAACGCCCCGACCGCGCTGCAGAAGCTGTTCACCGGCGGCAATACCGGCAAGCTGGTCGTGCAGATCAGCCCTGAGCCGTGACAAAGGCCAAGGCGGGCGCGACGGCAAAGCCGCGCCGCGTCGGCAGCTACCGGGTGGGGCTGGAGACAGCTCCGCTCGCCGCCGTGAAGAAGACGATCGGCAAGGGGCTGTCGGCCCACAACAAGGCCGCTTCGGGGTCCTACAACGCCTCCGACTTCGTCGCCGGCGTACGCGATGCGAAGGGCGAACTCAGGGGCGGCTTCTGGGTCGAGGTCTACTACGAGAGCGCCTTCCTGAAATGGGCCTGGGTCGATCCCAAACTGCAGCGCAAAGGCCTCGGCCGGGCTCTGATGGCGGCCTGCGAGGACGAGGCGCGGCGACGCGGGGCGCTCAATCTGTGGCTCGACACGTTCAGTTTCCAGGCCCGTCCGTTCTATGAGAAGCTGGGCTATCGTCTGTTCGGGACGTTGAAGATGGGGCGCGCCGGGGTGGAGCGTTACTTCCTGTCGAAGGATCTTTGAGCGCCATGCGCCTGTCGGCCGTCGGCTTTCGCGACCGGACGACGGAAGACCGCTTCCAGGCGGCCTTCGACGCGGATCTGCGCGTCCTCACGCGGGGCACATCCTCGATCCTGGTGGTGCTGGCGGCGATCGCGATCTTTGCGCATGGCGAAGGCGCGTCGGCCTTCGGATTCGCCTCGCAGACAATCTCGGCGGCCGTGACGCTGCCGCTGTGCATCCTTGCGGCGGCGGGGACCCTTTTTCCGATGCCCCCTGCCCTGCGCCAGGCCGTGGCCGGCGTGACGCTGGCAGCCGCCTTCGCGAGCGCCGCGGCGGCGTTCTCCTATCTTATCGCCCGGCCGGACGGGGCCGGGCTCTTCGCCGCGCCGCTGGCGGTGGTGATGACGGGTGTCATCGCGGCGGGCGGCTTCTCGGCGCTGATGGCCGGGCTGATGGGCGCGCTGTTCGCCGCCGCACCGCTGATGCTGGTGCGAAACGCCGGCGGCGGCGGCGAGGCGGCGGCGATCGCACTGGCGTCCTTCATGCTCGCCTGGATGATCGGCGCCTCGATCGCCCTGCTGGTCGAGCGGCTGAAGCGGGCGCAGTTCGTGGCCGAGAACGCCGCGCAGGCCGAGGCGGCAAAATCAGACAGCCTTGTCTCGGCCATGCTGCCCGAGTTCGCCGCCGTGCGGCTGAAGGCCGGCGAGCAGCGCGTCGCGCAATCGTTCCAGAATATCGGCGTCCTCTTCGCCGATCTGGCCGGTTTCACGCAGATGTCGGGGCGGCTCGGCGCCTCCAAGACCGTTGCGATCCTCGACGAGATCTTCACCGCCTTCGACGACGCCGCCGCCCGGCTGGGGCTGGAGCGCGTCAAGACGATGGGCGACGGCTACATGGCGGTCGCCAACAAGAACCGCACCGCGCCCAACGATCTGCGCCCGCTCGCGGATTTCGCGCTGGAAATCCAAAGGCTGGCGAGCGAGGCGGCGGCGCGGCACGGGCTGCCGCTAGGCCTCAGGGTCGGCATCCACTGCGGGCCGGCGATCGGCGGGGTGATCGGCCGCCACCGGCCGCAGTTCGACTATTGGGGCGAGACGATCAACGTCGCGAGCCGCCTTGAAGGTCAGGGCAAGACCGGCGACATCACCGTGTCGCCGCAGGTCCATGCCCGGCTGCGAACCAGCCATGTCTTCGCGGCGGGCGGCACGGCGACCCTCAAGGGCGTCGGCACCGTCGATGTCCACAAACTCGTCGGCCGCGCCGACCCCAATGCCGGCACCCAGCCCCTGAGCCAGGACCTTCGGTCGACGGCCCTCTAGCCCGACATGTCATTCCACCGGCCCCTTCAAACAGCGGAGAACGCCTCATGAGCGACACTTTCTGGATCCGGCTTTTCCTGATCGCCGGTCTCTACAATCTGCTGGCCGGCCTGCCGCTCTTGATCGACCCGTCGATTCTGGCCTGGGCCTCGGGATTCAAGCTGCCGACGGGCGACTGGCTATTCCTGCGCATGACCGGCGCGTTCGTGACGGTCTTCGCGATCGGCTATTTCATGGTGTCGTCCGATCTGGTGCGCCATCGCAGCATCGTCGTGCTGGGCGTCATCGGCAAACTCGCGGCGTTCGCACTGCTGACGATCTACCTGATCAACGGCGCAATTCCCTTCCGCGCCTTCCTGATCGGCGTTGGGGACCTGATCTTCGCCATCTTCTTCATCCGCTACCTTCAGACCTTCGCGGCGCGCTGACGCGCCGCCACGCCGGCCTGTAGCGGCGCCCGCGATGGACGCCGGTTGACGAGTGCACCTGTTTATGTCATTTATACTGACATGAATACAGATTCACTGACATCAAGCTACGACAGCCCCCTGCGCGCCGCGCAGAAGGAGGAGACCCGCCGGCGCATCCTCGACGCGGCCGGACGGCTGATCGAAGCTGTCAGTCCGGCAGGCCTCTCGTTCGCCGCGATCGCCCGCGAGGCCGGGGTGCAGGAGCGCACGGTCTATCGCCACTTCCCGACCAAGGACGCGCTGCTGGATGCGCTTTGGCTGTGGCTCGATCCGCGAATCGGCGTGAAGTCGTTTCCGCAGTCGGAGGCCGATCTCATCGCCTTTCCGGCGCGGGTGTTCCCGGCCTTCGACGACAACGAGCAATTGATGCGCGCGATGTGGATGAGTCCGCAGGGCCGCGAGTTCCGCCTGAACGCCAACGCGAAACGCCAGGCGGCGATCCGCGCCTCGGTCGCCGACGCGGTGGCGGGTCTGGCGCCCGGGGAGGCGGCGGCGGTCACGGCGGCGGCGCAGCTTCTGTATTCGGGCGCGGCCTGGCTGGTGATGAAGGACTATTGGGGGATGGACGGCGCGGTGGCGGGCAAAGCCTCGTCCTTCGTCCTCGAACTGCTGATGCAGGCCGCGCGCGACCACGCGGCGCAGACCGGGCGCGCCGGACGGCGGGCCAAAAAGACCGGAGAGACCAAATGATCCTGCACGCATCCATTCCCGCCGACGATCCCGAACGGGTCGCCCGTGTCTTCGCGGAACTGTGGAAGGGCGAGGCGGTGCCCTTCCCGCCCATCGAGCGCAGCTGGATGGCCTATGCCCATGACGGGCGGGGCAGCGAGGTCGAGATCAGCCCGCGCGATCTCGCCTTCATCCCCGGCCCGGCCGAAATGAGTTGCCAAACGCAGCCGGCAACCCCGCGCTTCAGTTCGGCACATCTTCTGGTTAGCTCCGTTCTGAGCCCGGAGGAAATCCTGGCGATCGGGGCGCGCGAAGGCTGGACGACGCGGGTCTGCCGGCGCGGCGGTCCCGGACCGATGGGCTTCGATCTGATCGAGATGTGGCTGGAGAACGCCTTCATGCTGGAGATCGCGCCGGACGGCTGGGCGGAGAAGTATCTTGCCTTCATGGCGGGCGAGCCGGCCCGGCAGATGTTCGCGCTGAAGCAGGTCGCCTGATCGCGTCCAGGGGCGCGGGCCGTCAGCCGAGCCGCTTGATCATCAGGAAACGGCGCGAGCAGTCGAGCGCGCTGTCGAGCTGGTTGCGCCAGATCGCATGGTGGCCTTCGCCCCATTGATCCTCAGGGTAGTGGACGAAGCCGAGGCGGGCATAGAACGGGCCGTTCCAAGGCACATCGACGAAGGTCGCCAGGGTGAGCGCCGGCATCGCGCGGGCGCGCGCCCAGGCTTCGCCCGCCGCGATGAGGCGGCGTCCGAGGCCACGTCCGGCATGGTCAGGATGGACATCGAGTTCGCAAAGATGGGCGAGGCCGTCGAACGGCCAGAAGGCGGCGAAGCCCGCGACCGCGCCGCCGGGCGCCACGGCGACGAGAAGATTGCCTTCGGCGGCGTGTTCGGCCGCGTGGCCGCGCATATAGGGATCGCCGGCGGTGATCTCGACGAGGTCGGCCATGCCGATGTCGGCAAAACGCGAGGCGGCCGCGATCTCGACCGCCTCGCATTGCCTCGCGTCGTTCTGCGACGCGAGGCGGATGGAGTAGTCCGTCAGTTGTAGAACTCGAACAGGCCGGCCGCGCCCATGCCGCCGCCGATGCACATCGTCACGACGCCGTACTTGGCGTTCTTGCGGCGCTGGGCTTCCAGCATGATGTGGCCAGTGAGACGCGCGCCCGTCATGCCGAAGGGGTGGCCGATCGAGATCGAGCCGCCGTTGACGTTGAGCTTGGCGGGATCGATGCCGACCCGGTCGGCGCAGTAGAGCGCCTGGCTGGCGAAGGCCTCGTTCAGCTCCCACAGGTCGATGTCGTCGACCTTGAGGCCGTGACGGGCCAGCAGGCGCGGGATCGCGAAGACGGGGCCGATGCCCATTTCGTCGGGCTCGCAGCCGGCGACCGCGAAGCCGCGGAAGACGCCCAGCGGCTTGAGGCCGCGGCGTGCGGCTTCCTTGGCCTCCATCAGCAGCACGGCGGCGGCGCCGTCGGAGAGCTGCGAGGCGTTGCCAGCGGTGACGTACTTGCCGACCTTGACCTGCTGGCCGTCCTTGAAGACGGGCGGCAGCGACTTGAGGCCTTCGAGCGTCGTCTCGGGGCGGTTGCACTCGTCCTTGGTGACGACGTAGTCGACCGACTTCGCCTCCTTGGTCTCCTTGTCGACGACGATCATCTTCGTCTCCATCGGGACGATCTCGTTGTCGAACTTGCCGGCCTGCTGCGCGGCGGCGGTGCGCTTCTGGCTTTCCAGGCTGAACTCGTCCTGGCGGTCGCGGCTGATCGAATAGCGCTCGGCGACGAGCTCGGCGGTCTCGATCATCGCCATCCACAGCGCCGGCATGCGCTTGAGGAGTTGGTCCTCGGTGATGCGGTGGCGGTTCTGCTTGCCCGAGAGCTGGTTGAGCGAGATCGACTCGACGCCTGCGCCGATCGCGATGTCGGTGCCGTCGGTGATGATCTGCTGCGCCGCCATCGCCACGGTTTGCAGGCCCGACGAGCAGAAGCGGTTGACCGTGACGCCCGAGGTCGTCACCGGGCAGCCCGCCCACATCGCCGCAAGGCGGCCGATATTGCTGCCCGTCGCGCCTTCCGGCGCGCCGCAACCCATGTAGACGTCTTCCACGTCGCCCGGCTCGAGGCCGGCGCGGGCGATCGCATGCTTGATGGCGTGGCCCGCCATCGCCGCGCCATGAGTGTCGTTGAACCCGCCGCGCCCGGCCTTGGCGAGGCCCGTGCGGGCGGTGGAAACGATTACGGCTTCACGCATGGCGGGTCTCTCCCTTGGATTATGGGCGCGTTTTTACGCGCTCGGATGCCGTTTGGCGAGAGACTGACAGCCTGTCAGCCCTGACGGAGCGGCAAGGTCACGGCTCTAGGACGGCGGCGCGGTCGCCGCGCGGGCCGGCGGCTTCTGCAGACGCAGGATCGTCCATCCCGCCAGGCCGGCGATCAGCGAGCCGCCGAGGATGCCGAGCTTCGCCTCGTCCTGCAGCGCGGGCGCATCGGCAAAGGCCAGGAGGCTGACGAACAGGCTCATCGTGAAGCCGATGCCGCAGAGCAGCGCGACGCCCAGGAGCTGCATCCAGGTGGCATGGGCGGGCATGTCGGCGAGGCGGAGCTTGATCGTCAGCGCCGCGAAGCCGAAGACGCCGACAAGCTTGCCGGCGACGAGGCCAAGCGCAACGCCGAGCGTCAGCGGATCGACGAAGGCCGCGGCCGGAATATTGGTGAGCTGCACGCCGGCATTGGCGAAACCGAACACCGGCACGACGATGAAGGGCACGACGCTGTGCAGCGCGTGTTCGAGCCGATGCAGCGGCGAGCCGTGAAGATCGTCGATTGCGCCAGGGCGCATGCGCAACGGGATGGTGAGCGCCAGCGCGACGCCGGCGATCGTCGCATGGACGCCCGACTTCAGGACGCAGAACCAGAGGGCCGCGCCGAGCAGCAGGTAGATCCAGAGCCTGAGGACACCGAGAAGGTTGAGGGCGATCAGCACCGTCAGAATCGCGGCGGCGGCGGCGAGGAACGCGACCGAGATGCCGCTGGTATAGAAGATCGCGATGATGATGACCGCGCCCAGATCGTCGATGATGGCAAGAGCGGTGAGGAAGACCTTGAGCGAGACCGGCACCCGGCTGCCGAGCAGGGCGAGGACGCCGAGCGCAAAAGCGATGTCGGTGGCGGTCGGAATCGCCCAGCCGCCGAGCGTCTCGGGATTGGACCAGTTGAGCGCGGCATAGATGAGCGCCGGTGCCGCCATGCCGCCAAGCGCGGCGACGCCGGGCAGGATGCGGCGAGGCCATGTGGAAAGCTGGCCATCGACGAACTCGCGCTTGATTTCGAGCCCCACCAGCAGGAAGAAAACCGCCATCAGGGCGTCATTGATCCAGTGCGAGAGGCTGAGCGGGCCGACATAGCTTTTCAGCGCGCCGAAGTACCAGGGTGCGGCCGGCGAGTTCGCGACGATCAGGGCAGCCGCCGCGGCAGCCATCAGCACGATGCCGCCTGCCGCCTCGCCGGCCATGAACTCGCGAAGCAGCGAGCGGGGCTTGCGGGCGGGCGCGGCGGCCATGGAAAAGCTCCCTCAGGGCGCCGCGGGGACGCGCCGATCAGCGTTTGAACGAGGTGCGCATCGCGAGCGCGATACGCACCTCATTGTAGCCAAGTCCGGAGAGCGGGGTCCACCCTTGCGGGCGCGGCGCGTCAGTAGCGCGCCGATACCGCCAGGCGCACCGAGCGGCCGGGACGCGGCAGCTCGTCCTTCAGGAAGGAGGAGTGCACGCGCACTTCCTCGTCGGTGAGGTTGCGGCCGTCGAGCATCAGCGTCACGTCTTCGCCCGGGATGGGCTGGAAGGCGAGGCGCGCGTTGAGGACGGTCGAGCCGGGGGTTTCGGTCTCGAAGGCCGCGATGTCGGTCTGTTCGGCAATATCGACCATCTCGACCCGCGCGAGCCAGCGCGCGCCCTCGGCTTCCAGGCCGAGCGTGACGCTGCGGGGGGGGATGCGCGGCAGGTCGCCGCCGGCGTCGAACTCGGCGCTGACGATGTCCGCCTGCAGATCGGCGCGGATCGTCGCGCCAGCGATCTCGGCAAGACGCACAGAGAGCGATATCTCGCCGCCGGTGAAGGTCGCATCGCGCTGCACGAAGCGGTATTCGGGCAGCAGGTCGCCGTCATCGAGTAGGATGTCGGCGCCAGTCGGCACAAGAGCGATGTATCCGTCGAAGCCGATACGATAGAGGCTGAGCTCGAACGACCAGGCGTCCGAGGCATAGCGCACCGATCCCTCGATCGAGGTTGCGGTTTCTACGTCGAGCGAAGGGTCGCCCACCTCGTAGGCGGCGGTGGCCAGATGCGGGCCATCGGCGAAGAGCTCGACATTGGTCGGCGCGCGTTCCGTGCGGGCGATCGTGAGGCCGGCGAACCAACCCTCAGCCGGGCGGTAGAAGGCGCCGATCGAGGCGCTGACCGGCGTAAAGTCCCGCGATCCGAAAACGTCGTTTTCGTGTTCGCGGTGTTCGATGCGCAGGCCGCCCTCGACACCCCAGGAACCTGTGTCCCAGCGCTGGACGGTGAAGAGGCCGACGTCGCGCGTCAGCGTCGGGGCGATGAAGGACTCATCGCCCGTCGCCGCGAAGTCGACGCGGCTGAACTGGAGGCCGGTCGCGCCGGAAAGGCGGCTCTCCTCGCCGCCATTGTGCAGTTCGAGGCGGGCTTCGTAGCCGTCGCTGTCGAAAACGGTGCCGGGGGCGCCATCGGCTTCGAATTCGGTGTGCGTATAGTCCGACGCCTGGGCCGCCCAGTCGAGGCGGGTGAAGGGGCCAAGATCGAGCCGCACGTCGCCACGGGCCTCGATGCGGGTTTGCTCCAGCTCGATCCGGCCGCCGGCCTCGCCGGGCGCCTCTGGGGGCAGGCCGTAGGACGTCTGGTAGCTCTTCACGCCGATGCCGGCGTAGCCCCAGGGCTTGACCAGCGACAGACCGCCCGACAGGGATTCCATATTGGTCCATGAGTTCTCGGCAAGACCGAGGGGCGTTTCGTAGTCGCCGGTGTCGCGCCCTCCCCAATCGAGACTGAGGGCGACGTCGCCGATACCAGCAGTAAGGCCGAGCGAGCCCTGCGCGCCTTCGTCGGCCGAGGACCATGCGGCAACGCCGCGCGCGGTCCAGCCGCGCTCGGGCAAGCTGGTCGGAATGGTCTCGTCGATCACGTTGACGACGCCGCCGACCGCGTTGCCTCCATAGGCGAGCGCAGCGGCGCCTCGCAGCACCTCGATCCGCCGGGCGTCGATCGGGTCGGCACCGACCGCGTGGTCCGGGCTCGCCGACGACGCGTCGATCGTGCCGATGCCGTTTTCAAGCACCCGGATGCGATCTTCTCCAAGACCGCGGATGATCGGACGGCCGGCGCCCGCGCCGAAAAAGGTCGAGGAGATGCCCGGGAGACCCGAGAGCAGTTCGCCAAGCGAGGTGCTGAGGCGGGTGACGATGGCATCGCGCCGCAGCACCGTGGCGCCCTGGAGACTCTCGATCAGCGCCCCTTCCAGCGGCGCGGTGACGATGATCTCCTCGTTCGCCGGGAGCGGCGCCGCCGCCAGCGCGGGGAGCGCGGTTCCGGCGAGAAGAAGGGCGGCAAGACTGAGACGCGGCATGGGGATCTCTCCAATAGGCGGGAGGGTCGTATAGGGAATGTTATATCGTAACACAACCGGCGTGCCAGCGGACTCGATTGGGCGCGAAGAACCGGCTTAATCCATGATTAAGTTGGCCCGCGTCGCTCGGCCTGCGGGCCGCATGGCATCGCCACGACCAGGAGCGCAGTCCGCGCCCGAAGCGAGGATTTGGCTTGGACCCGCTGCTTGCGAGCTTCCTGATCTTTCTGGCTGTCGGCTTTGCCGCGCAGTTGATCGACGGCGCGGTGGGCATGGCCTATGGCGTGACGGCGGCGACGGTGCTGCTGGCCTTCGGCGTGCCGCCGGCGACGGTCTCGGCGAGCGTCCATGCATCCAAAGTGTTCACGGGAGCGGCGTCGGCGACAGCCCATCTGATGCACGGCAATGTCGACCGCCGGCTCGCGGCCTGGCTGGCGGCCGGCGGCATGGCAGGCGGCATCGCCGGCGCCTACATCGTCACCAGTCTTCCGGCCGCGACGCTGAAGCCGGTGATCATCTTCTACCTGGGCGTCATGGGCCTGGTGATCCTGGTCCGGGCCTGGCGAGCGATCGAAACCCGGTTGCGCCGGTTTCGCTTTCCCCTGCCGCTCGGCGTGGTCGGCGGCTTCCTTGACGCCATCGGCGGCGGCGGCTGGGGCCCGACCGTGACGACGACGCTGGTGGGTTCGGGGGTCGAGCCACGCAAGGCGATCGGCTCGACCAACACGGCCGAGTTCTTCGTCGCCGTCGCGGTCTCGGCGGCCTTTCTCGGCCTTCTGCTGACCGGGCACTGGGACGAGGCCGATCATCTCAGCGACAATCTGTGGCCGGTGCTCGGCCTGATCGCGGGCGGGTTGCTCGCCGCGCCGCTCGCCGCCCGGATTACCCGCGTTCTGCCGCCCACCCGGATGAGCTGGATCGTCGGCTGCGTCGTGATCGCGCTGGCGCTGTGGCAGGGACTGCAACTGGCCGGGCTGGCCTGACCTGTCAGGGCAGCGCCAGCGCCCGCTTCACGTCGCGCCAGTCGACCAGCTTGTAGTTCTGCTGCCGGCCATCGCCGTCGTCGGTGTCGTGCATGGCGATCGCGCCTTCGGGATACGGCCCGATCGGACCGGACCAGGCGTCGATGCCATCGGTCACGGTGACGTTGTCGATCGCCCCACCCTCGACCGCGAAGCGGCCCTTGTAGACATAGACCGACCCTTCAACCTGCCACACCGGATAGGTGCTGTCGCCCTGGCTGGAGGCGATGAGATAGGTGCGACCGCCGTCGCGCATGATCGTCAGGCCCTCGACGTCGTCGGTCAGAACGGTGCGATCGACTGCGTAGACCCGCGTGGGCGTCGCGGGGGCGGCGGGGTCGAAGTCGAAGCGCCAGATGCCGGTATCCTCCTCGCCAAGATAGAAGACCTGGGCCACGTCATCGACGACGCATCCCTCGGTCTGGCTGGCGACCTTCAGCGTCCGCTCCAGTGTCGCGACCGGGCCTTGCGGCCCAGCGACGACGCGGTACTGGCGCGCCTCGCCGTCCTTGTTGTTCGGCATCAGGTAGATCGCATCGCCACGCCTGCCCATGCAGAAGCCGTAGGGCTCGCCCATATCGGTCGGGATGAAGCCGTAGGGCTTCACCTCCATCGTCGCAGGATCGAGCAGATAGGTGACGATGCCGAAGCGCGCCCGTTCCGCCGCCGCGATCAGGACGTAGGGCTTGCCGTCGACGACGAAGCCCTCGCGCAGATCGACATTGTTGAGCGGTCCGTCGGGGAAGAACTGACGCACCGTGCCGTCGAGACTATGGACGTAGAGCCCATCCGACTTGTCAGTGCCGATCCAGAGGGCCCGGGAAGGATCGCCACGGTCGGCCCACAGGACCGGATCGTCGGCATCGACCGCCGGATCGGTCGTCACCACCGTCTCGGCAACGGCGGCGACCGGCTTTGCCGGATCGCCGCGCGCCGCCGAACCTTGCGGGATCGCCGTTTCGCCCGGAGCGCAGGCGGCCAGCACGAGCGCGCCCGCCGTCATGACCAGCGCGCGCGCGCCGGTGCGATCACGTCCAACCATCAGAACGTCAACCTCACGCCGCCCTTGGCCGTCCACGAATACTCCTCGTACTGCAGCAGCCGTTCGCCGTCCGGCCCCTTCTGGTAGGCGATGTAGGGCTCGTCGGAGATATTGATGAACTCACCAAACAGCTGGACCTTCGGCGTGATGCGGTACTTCACGGTCACATCCCACTGCAGATGGTCCTTGACGTAGCGGTCCTCGTCCGGGCCGCCGCCGACTTCATCAAGATAGCCCGCGCGATAGGAAGCGGCGAGCCGGGCGCTGAAGCCGTCCTTCTCGTAGCCCAGCATCGCATTGAAGGTGTGCTTCGAGGCGGCGGGCAACGGAATCTCGCGGTCGCCCAGATCGCCCGTGGCGTCGGTGTAGGTGTAGTTGAAGCCGGCGAGCAGGCCGTCGAACGGCTCGGGCAGGAAGTCCAGTTCGCTCTGGACGTTGAATTCGACGCCGAACACGCTCGCGTCGTCGCCGTTGATCGGGATCAGCGCCTCGTCGGCGAAGATCCCGTTGAAGGTGACATTGTCGAAATTGGCTTCAACGATGAAGTTCTCGATCGACTTGTAGAAGACGCCTGCCGACACGACCGCATTGCGCGAGAAGTACCATTCGGCGGCGGCGTCGAAATTCCACGCCTTGTAGGGCTCAAGATCGGGATTGCCGAATTCGCCCTCGCGCTCGTTGTCGTCGTTCTCCTCGATCAGGAAGCGCGGCGCCATCTGGCCAGGCCGCGGCCGCACCACGCTGCGGAAGACGCCGGCGCGAAGCACGACGTCCGGCGCCGCGTCGTAGCGGACCGACAGGCTGGGCAGCCAATCAGTGTACTCGCGGGCGAAGCCGGTCGGCGTGATGAAGATCGTATCCTCGTCGAGTTCCTCGCCGTCGCGGATCGCACCCTCCTCGACGAACTCGACGAGATTGGCGCGGACATCGTTGCGGGTGTGCTCGACGCGAACGCCGCCGATGACCCGCAGGTCCGCAGTCTCGTAGCGACCGAGAAGATAGAACGCATAGATGTCTTCCTCGACATCGTAGTCGGCCGCGACCGACTCGAACAGCGTGTCGAGGTCGTTCAGCTCGAAGTCGCCGAAATTGGCGCCGATGAAGCGGCGGGACTGATTGACGCCCGGAACCGGGTCGATCAGCGCCAGATCGTAGTCCTGGCGCCCAAGGATGTCAGCCAGCGTGAAGTCGCCGTCGAACCCGTCATAGACGTCGAGCTGAAGATCGTACGTCTTCTGGCGCATGCGCGCCTTGGCGCCGAACTGCAGCTCGAAGGAGCCGCTTTCGAGTGCGAATTCGCGCGCGATATCGAAATTGAACGACAGCTCTTCGTCCTCGGCCAAGCTGAGCGATGTGCGCTCGAACTTTTCGAACTCGTATTCCTCGGGATCGAGGAAGGCGCCAAGACCCGTCGCCACGGCATAGGTCGGCTTGAACCCGTCAAGACCCCGGAAGCCGACGGCGAACTCGCCCGGATCCTCGAAGTCGCGACGGAACTCGATGGGGTCGGTCGAGCCGTTTTCCTTTTCGCTCGCCTTCGACCAGGCGGCCGCATACTCGATCTTCCATGCGTCCATGAAGGTTTCGCCGCCCGCCGTGACGGACGAGATGAGCTGACGCTCGAAGCGGTCCTTCAGGTCGCGCTCGACGCGGATGCGCTCGTCGTCGGAGCGATAGTCGGCCGACCCCGAGTCGCCGGCGAAGGGCTCGATGTCGCCCATGTCGAAGGTCAGGCGCCGGCGCGATTCCTGATCTTCGAAAATCGAGTGCAGGCCGCGGATGTAGAGCGTGGTGTTCTCGCTCGCCTTGTAGTCCAGGCCGAGGCTGAGGCCGATGCGGGTGCGCTCGACATCGTAGTCGCGGTATTCGAGCTTCTCGAACAGGGCGATGCCACCGGTCGTGTCCCAGCCTTCGGCCTCGATGTTGTCGGTGGCGAAGCGCCGCTGGTAGTACGAGACACCGCCCGACACGCCGACCCGGCCGTCGATCACGGTTGAGAAGTCGAAAGCTCCCTTGGGCGAGGCCTTCTCAGTCGCGTCATTGTACGAGCCTTCGATCGTCGCGCCGTAGAACGCGCCCTCGCGGTCGAAGGCGCTGGTCGTGTTGATCTCGATGGAGGCGCCGATCGTGTCGGCGTCCATGTCGGGCGTCAGGGTCTTCTTGATCTCGATCGACTCGATGAGTTCGGACGGGATGACGTCGAGCGCGACCGCGCGGATGTCAGACTCCGGGGCGGGAACGCGCGCGCCGTTGACGGTGGCGGCGTTCAGATCAGGATCGAGGCCGCGCACCGCGATGAAGCGGCCCTCGCCCTGGTCGTTCAGAATGTTGACGCCCGGCGCGCGGCGCACCGCCTCGGCGACGTTCTGGTCGGGAAACTGGCCGATCGCATCGCGGGTCAGGACGCTCTCGACGCCGTCGGCGGCGCGCTGGCGCGAGATCGAGCTCGCGAGGTTGGCGCGCTGGCCGACGACAATGACGCTCTCGCCGTAGTCGCCCGCATCGGGGCCGATGCGGACATCGACCACGACATCGCCCTCGGCGGTCACCGTGACGGCCACGTCCACGCTTTCGGCGCCGGCATAGGCGGCGCGCAGCGTGTAGCTGCCGGGGGCGACGTCGGCAAAGCGGAAGGCGCCGCCTGGTCCGGATTCGGCCGAGCGGCCGAGTTCGACGAGGGTGATCTCGGCACCTTCCAGCGCCGCCTGGCCGGTGCTGTCGATCACCCGGCCGGATACGGCCGCGGCAAAGGCGGGCGCGGCCAGCACAGCGGCAATCGCCGATGCGCTGAGCAGGCGTCTCACAATGGTCTTCATGGCATCCCCCGAGCCTGACTGGCTTCGAGGTCTGCGGCTAACGGTTGCGCGCAACAGTTCCATGACTGCTGCGTTACGAGTTGGCGAAGTGTGCAGTGCAGCGATGCGGCGACGATGCATGCAGCTGCCGGCCGAAGGCGGGGGCGCACAGCAGGCCCCCAAAAAGCAAAATCGGCGACGTGGCCCCGTCGCCGATCCGCCTCTGATCTCCGGCCTCGCGCTGCCGTTGCCGGCAACCGATGCCCTATTCAGCTCTCCGCCGCCCGAACCTTCCGGCAAACCCTATTCGGACCCACCTTCCCGTCCCGACTGCTCCGGACTGACCCCTTGCGGGATTTTCATCCGAAGCTGAGCCGATGAACCGTTGCCAGCCCATCCTCTCCGAAGCTCGACCGTAGGGGCCAGACGTCGCGCCTCCGGTCTCGCCGCGCAGACCTTGCGGTCCCGCTCGCGCCCTCTTAACGGCCTTGGCCCGCCGTTTTGGGTTCATGGACCGATGCGTCCGCCTTGCGGCCTTCCGCACCGAAGGTCTTCCCGTCCACCGCCTAGTTCGGACTTTCGCCCTTTTCGCCGATGACCGCCGAGAGCCGTCGCCCCCGTGGACCTCAAAGGCTTCCCGCGCCAATCTCCAGCTTTCGCCAGCAGGTTTCGTTTCACCTCAAGTGCAAGGCTGCGCCTGGATTTGCGGAGCGTCAACGGTGCGATTCGGTTATGCACCGGTCTATCCACACAAATCTGTAATGCGACCAATTCCGCCTTGACCGGACGGGCCGCAAACCGGCCTTAGTGCCGTCATATTGCGCGATCATCAGGACGCCGTGACCGCACTCGCGTACGAGCAATGGGCCGCCGCCGAGCCGCGCGAGAATGCGCGGCCGCATTTCCCCCTATGGGCGGCGGCATCGGTGCTCGTCCATGGGCTCGTGATCGCCTGGATTCTCGCGGCGCCCGAACCCAAGCCGCTGAGCCTCTCGGATCGGGCGGTCCAGGACGACCGGCCGCCGGTCCAGGTCGTCGTGCTGCCTTATGCGCCGACCGCCGCGCCCAGGCCGGACGCCGACGTCGCCACCGACCGGCCGAGTAACGCCCTGCCCCCGCCGGTGCGCAAGCTGGACGAGGAGTCCGACATCGCCGCCTCGCCCGATGCGCCACCGGCGGGCGGGTTCGGCCCGGTCGATCCCAGGGCACTGGAGGAGTTCGTGCGGCGCAACGAACGGGCGGAGCGCGAGACGGCCGGCGGCCCCGGGTCGACCTGGACGACCTGTAGCCGCCTGTCGCCCGAGCGGCGCCTGCTGGAACCGGCCTGCGACGGGCTGATGCTGAGGCGCGGCGAGGGACCCGGTGTCGCGGCGAGCCTGCAGGCGCCGGACGCCGAGACGCTGGCGGCGATCGCCAAGCTGAACCCGCCCCCGACTGCGCAGGACGATGCAGACGCCATCGGCAACAACGACCGCAATGAAGACCGCTCCTACCGCAATCCGGTCGACGATCGCTACGGGCCGCTGCCCTGGGAGTGAGGCGGCTTGGCGCAGCCCCGCGGCTTCGCTAGACAGTCGCGGTCATGACATCTTCTCCGATCGATCTGTCCGCCTATACCCCGATGTCCGCCATGGCGGGCTTCAACGCCTATGTCGGCACGATGCTGCGCCATCCCGGCAAGGCTGCGGGGGAAGCCGCGCGCTTCGCCTTCGTGCCCGGCCCGCAGCACCTCAACGGCGGCGGCGCGCTGCATGGCGGCTTCCTGATGACCCTGGCCGACAATGTGCTCGGCATCACCGCGAACGAAGCGGCCGGGGACCGGTTCGCCTCGACCGTCACGCTGAACACCGACTTCCTGGCGGGCGGGACGGCGGATGGGCCTGTGCTCGGAACGGCCGAGGTCACGCGAAAGACACGGTCGCTGATCTTCGTGGCGGGCGAACTCGTCCAGGGCGGACGCCTGCTGATGACGGCGAGCGGCATCTGGAAGATCATCGGCGCATGAGCGGGAACTGGCTGGACGAACTGCCCGAGACGTTCAACGGGATGAGGGTGCAGCGCCCGGCGGTCACGGACGTCGCGATGCCGGCCGGCTATGACGGCGCCACGGGGCTGGTCGATCCGTTCGAGGCCTTCGTCTTCCAGAGCTTCAAGCGGTCGAACGCCGACGGCACGACGAGCTATGCCCTGCCTCTCGATGCGCGCCACGATAACGGCCTCGGCGTCGTCCATGGCGGACTGCTGATGACCTTCGCCGACTCGGTCCTTGGACTCGCCGCTTGGGGCGCCTGCGCGCCCGGTGCGTGGTGCGTGACGGTTAGCCAGAGCTCCACCTTCCTGCGCGCCGCGCGGGTCGGCGATCTGCTCGAGGTGACGCCCATCGTCACCCGGGCGACGCGCTCGATGATCTTTACGCGCGGCGATTTCACGGTAGCCGGCGAACCGATCTTCCAGGCCGCATCAGTGTGGAAGGTGACCGGGAAGTCGGTGTCCTCGTCTTAAGGTTCCGGCCTTCATCATGAAGACTTTGCGTCGCTGCGCAGCGACGCTTCAGCCTTCCTAAACCCTTTTTCCGCATAGCAATTAACCGGGCCGCAAACGGATCTGCGTATGCTGGCGCCCATGAGAAACGATGTGTCCAGACTGGTTCTCGGTACCGTGCAGATCGGCGCGCCCTACGGTGCCGCGAACCGCACGGGATTGCCCTCGACCGAACGCGCGATCCGCCTGCTGCGGCGCGCCCGCCTCGCCGGCATCGCGGCGTTCGACACAGCGCGGGCCTATGGCGCGGCGGAAGCGCGCATCGGCGCGGCGTTCGACGGTGCCGACCAGCCCGACACAATCACCAAGCTCGACCCGCTGAACGCGCTGCCCGAGGACGCCTCGGAGGCGGAAGCGGAGTGCGCGGTCGAGGAAAGCGTCAACGCCAGCCTCGTCAATCTGAAGCGCGCCCGGCTCGACACGCTGCTGCTGCACCGCGCACAGCATCTCTCATCGCATGGCGGCGCGGTATGGCGGCGTCTGGTACGCTTGCAGAAAGCCGGGGTCATCGGACGCTTGGGCGTTTCGGTGCAGACGCCCGAAGAAGCCTTCGAGGCGCTGAGCCTCAGGGCCGTCACACACATTCAACTGCCCTTCAATCTGATCGACCAGCGCTGGCGGGAAGCCGGCGTGCCGGCGGCGATGCGGTCACGCGCGGACGTGACGGTGCATGCCCGCTCGATCTATCTTCAGGGCATCCTCGCCGGCGACGATTCCATGCTGTGGCCGAGGGTCCACGGGGTCGACGCCGAGGGCACGCTCTACATGCTCGACACGCTGGCGCAGCTCTATGGCCGCGTCTCGATCGCCGATCTCTGCCTCGCCTATGTGCGCGGCCAGGACTGGATCGACGGCCTGGTCATCGGCATGGAGACCGAGGAGCAGCTCGACCGCAATCTGGCGCTGTTCGGCGGCGAGGCGATGACGGCGGATGAGATCGCCGACATCGAACCGCGCCTGCCCCGCTTCCCGGCGGCGCTGCTGAACCCCGCCCTCTGGCCGCCGCGACGCACCGAATGAGCGAGGGCCGTCCCGCGCGCAGTTTCCGGCTCGACGGACGCATGGCGTTCGTATCCGGCGGCGCGGGGCATCTGGGCGCCGCGATGGTGCGCGCCCTCGCCGCCGAAGGAGCGCATGTCATCGTCAACGGCCGCGACGCCGCGCGGCTGGACGCCTTCCGCGAGACGATGGCCGAAGAAGGCTATACTGTCTCGACCGCCTGCTTCGACATGATGGATTTCGCCGCCGTCCGCGTCTTCTTCGGCGGACTCAAACGGCTCGACGTGCTGGTCAACAATGCCGTCACCGTGAAGCCCGGCAAGGTCGAGAGCCAGACGGGCGAGGACTTCGACATCGCCTATCGCTCGACCGTCACCGCCGCCTTCGAGGCGATGCGGGCGGCCGAGCCGGCGTTGGACGCCGCCGTGGCGGCGACGGGTCACGCCAGCATCATCAACATCGCCACGATGTATGCGCACGTCTCGCCCGATCCGCGCATCTACGGCGAGAGCGGCCTCAACTCGCCGCCGGCCTATGGCCCCGCCAAGGCGGGTCTCGTTCAGCTCACCCGCCACATGGCGGCGCATTGGGGGCCGAAGCGCATCCGGGTCAATTCGGTCTCGCCCGGCCCTTTCCCCAATCCCTCGATCGCCGCGGCGAAGCCGGCCTTCGCCGATCGGCTGGCCGAGAAAACCATGCTGGGGCGTATCGGCCAGCCGGACGAGATCGCCGGGGCCGTCGTCTTCCTGGCGGGCGACAACGCTTCGTTCGTCACCGGCATCGATCTCGGCGTCGACGGAGGCTGGCGCTCGTGGTGATCGCCGCCGCCCGCAATTCGGTCGCCCAGGCGATCGCCCAGATCGGTCGCGCCTTCGCTGCGCCAGCATCCGACGAGGACCTCGTGCGCGAGAGCGGCCTCTACGACCGCATCCGGAAGTTCGCGCTGTTCGAGGAATGCGACGACGCCTGCGTTCTGCGCATCGCCGCGGAAGCAACATGGTTCGGCCTGCCCGGCGGCGTCGATCTCGACCGCGCCGGCGAGAACGACGAGGCGATCTTCCTGGTGGTGAGCGGACGGCTCGCCGTTCATGTCGCCGACGACAATGGCGTGGAACACATCGTCGCGCATGTCCCGGCCGGCGAAACGGTCGGCGAGATGTCGCTGATCGCCGGCGATTCCCACAGCGCGCGGCTGGCCGCGGTGCGCGACACGGAGCTGCTGCGGCTGACCAAGGGCGCCTTCCAGCGCATCACGGCGCGCGAGCCGCGCGTGATGACGACCCTGACCCGTCTCATCATCCGCCGCCTGCGCGCGACCACCGCCCGCACCGCCGCGCTGATGCGGCCCAAGACCTTTGCACTGATTCCGCTGGAGGCGGGTGCAGACGCGGTCGGCTTCGCGCGCGGCCTGACCGAGGCGCTGGCGGCGATGGGTCTGGGATGTGCCGTCTTCGATCCGAGCCATCGCGAAGAGCCGTCGGAGACGCGCGCCAATGCCGAACAGAGCAGCGACGTCGTCGTCTATGTCGGCGATGCGGCGGGATCCGTGTGGTCGCAGCACTGCATTCGCCAGGCCGATCGCGTGATGCTGCTGACACGCGCCGGCGCCGAGGCCGAAAGCGCCATGTTCCAGAAGGCCGCCGCGGCGGGGCGGCGCTACGAGCTGATCGTGCTGCAGGGCGCGGCCAACGACCGGCTGACGCCGCATGGCGCGCCCCTGGGCCGGCACAATATCCGTAGCTCCGAGAAGGGCGACGTGGCGCGGCTGGCGCGGCTGATGACCGGTCGGGCGGTCGGCCTCGTTCTCGCCGGGGGCGGGGCGCGCGGCTATGCCCACATCGGCGCGATCCGGGCGCTGCGTGAAGCCGGCCTCGTCTTCGATCGGGCGGCCGGCACCTCGATCGGCGCGATCGTCGCGGCCGGCGTCGCGATGGATTGGAACGACGGCGAACTCGAAGAGCGGATGCGGCGCACCTTCCTGCGCGACCGGCCGCTGAACGACTATACGATACCCTTCTTCGCCCTGCTGCGCGGCGGCAAGGTCGCCGATCAGTTGCGCGGCCATTTCGGCGACACGCGCATCGAGGACATGCGCCTGCCGTTCTTCTGCGTAACGTCAGACCTGACGAGCGGCCATGCGGCGGCGCATCACGCCGGCCTCCTGTGGCGGGCGCTCAAGGCGAGCGTCTCGATCCCCGGCCTGTTGCCGCCGGTGGTGATGGACGGACATCTGCATGTCGATGGCGGAATCATGAATAACCTGCCGGTCGATCTGATGGCCGCAGACGGGCGGGGACCCATCGTTGCGATCGACGTGGTGGGCGAAGCCGGCATCGGCTACGCCGACGAAGCCTATGGCGACGAGAACTGGTTCGCCGCCTGGAAGCGCCGGCGCAGCGGCGCCCCCTCGATGGCCGCCATCCTCATGCGGTCGGGGACGGTCGGCAACGAACTGCAGCGCCGCCAGGCGCGTGCGCAGGCCGACATCGTGATCGACCCGGCCCTGAAGGGAATCGGGCTGACGCACTGGAAGAAGTTCGATGCGGCGGTCGAGGCCGGCTATCGCGCCGTCGCCGAGGCGATCGACGCGAACGGCCTGCCCAAGGCGTTGCAGGCCGCTGCCTAGCGCCCAGCGGTGCCCTGCAGCCAACGCTGCGCCGGTGTCGCGACGTAGCGGTGCGCCGCCCAGCCGGCCACCACGATCACCACAAAGCGCAGGGCGATGTTCCAGCTGAAGTGCTGGCTCCACAGGATCCACAGATGCGGCGCAAGGGGCGAGCGTCCGAGTGCGTCGAACCAGCTGAGGATCGGCTGATGGACGAGGAAGATGCCGTAGGAGATGGATCCCAGCCACACCATTGCACGCGAGCCCAGAAACGCGGCGGCAACACCGACATCGTCCAGCAGCGCCCAGAGCAGCGCCGTCATGGCGATGAGAATCTGCCAATCGCGCCAGCCGTGATGCAGGCCCCAGAATACGACGACGACAAGCGGCAGCTGGAGCCACCGTCGCCATGCGGGTCCGGGCTTAAGCAGGGCGATGCCGTAGCCGAGGCCGAATTCCACAACGGCCCGTAGCGGCGACATGTCGTTGGGGCCGGGGAACAGGCGGGCCTGAAAGGCGATGTGAAGCGCCACTGTCGCACATCCGGCCACCGCGATCACGGCAGCAGCGCGATATCGCACGGGTAGACGTGCTGCCGTCCAGGCCAGGAAAGGAAAGACGAAATAGGCGCAGATCAGCGCCGAGACGTACCAGGCGGGAATGTTCCACACGAGCTTGTTGTGAAAACCCCAGGACTGCACCATCGCCAGCGAAGTGAGATAGTTCCACCAGTTGGCGGTCGGCTTCTGGAAGGGAATATGACCGGGGTCGTACCAGCCCGCAGTCATGGCGGCGAGGTGGACGATTTCCTGCGCGCCGAGGACCAACAGCACGAAGAGATAGAGCGGATAGAGCCTGACGAAGCGGCCCCACAGGAAGCGGCCATAGTCGCGCGCCGTGACCCGTTCGCGGAACGTATCGGCGTAGCCCAGCGCGACGCCATAGCCGGAAAGGACGAAGAAGAGGTCAAGCAGCAGGAAGTACTTGCCGAACCAACCCGCCGTGAAGCCGAATTCCGGCGAATAGGCGAGCGCCGCCGACATGTGGAAGACGACGATGCCGAGCGCCCCGACGCCCTTCAGGCCGTCGATGGCGCGAACGGTCCTGGTCTGGCGTGCTGCCGTCACACGAGAGTCTCCGCTGGTCCCCTGCCCCCCGCCTAGCATGCAGAAGCGGCGGCGTCAGTCCTGACGCGCGTGGACCGACGCGATGGCGGGCAGCGTCTCGACCTTGAGGGCGATGGCGTGGAGCCGGGGCGCTTCGGCCTTGAACCAGTCGCGACCCGGGCGCCACCAGGTCATCGGCCAGAGATAGAGGTCGATCGCCGAGAAGGTATCGCCGAGGAACCATGGCGCGCCCGCCCAGCTCTCGGCATAGCGCCACAGCGCCTTGCGGTGGTCGTCGGTCGTTTCGCGCAGCACTCTGCCCGCATGCTCATCGCCCTTCAGCCACTTCGCCGGCGAGTCGCCATAGGTGAAGGAGGGGTAGATCGCCGTGTTGAGAAGCATCAGGAAGCGCAGGAACTCGCGCCGCCTGGGGTGGTCGCGGCCGGGGAAGAGGCCGGCCTCGGGCGCGATGTCGTCGAGGTGCATGAGGATGGCGGCGCTCTCGGTCATGATGCGGCCGTCCGGGCAGACGAGGCTGGGCACCTGCATCAACGGATTGACCGCCTTGATCTCCTCGTGCTCCAGGCCGAGATCGGTCCAGGTGAAATACTCGACGTCGAGCGGCAGTCCGGCGAGCGCGAAGGCGCCCTCCACGATCATCGAGCCGCCGCCCTTGGCGGCCAGCAGCTTGTAGGGGGGCATCGAGACACCTTTGAAGCGGGCGGTTATGCCATGGCTGCGGCGGGACAGGTCCGTCCCGTAGAGAGCGCGGCGCAGACTAGACGCCTACTGCGCCTGCCGCCAGTTGAGCGAGGCTTCAGCGGCGCTGAAGCCAGTCGCCCCGCTGCAGCGTGAAGTAGACGCTGTCGAACCAGCGTCCGCCGATGAACCATGTGTTCGCAGCCCGTCGAGTCTCGCGGAAGCCGAGCTTCTGGAGGACACGGATCGATGCGGAATTGGCGGGATCGACGTCGGCGATCGCGGCGTCGAGACACCGTGCGGCGAAGACGTGATCGAGCACCGCGGTCAGTGCCTCGGTCGCGACGCCCAGGCCCCAGACGTCCGGGTGCAGGATATAGCCGATTTCCGGCAGGCGCCAGAATCCGGCCTTGCCGACGACGCGCCCATCGATCTCGACGACGTAGTCGTCGCTGACCTCCTTGGGGGAATCGATCATGGCGGCGAGCCAAGCGCGAGTTTCGTCCAGCGTTCGGTGCGGCAATGTGGACCAATGAGCCATGGCACGCGGCTCGGAGAGGACGGCATGCATGGCGGCGAGATCGTCCGCGCGGGCGCGGCGCAGCACGAGGCGCGGCGTGGTCAGTGTCGTCACGTCAGCCCCAAGCTCTTGCCTTTCGCCCCCTGCCAACGACAAAGTCGCCCGCCAGAACAAGCGGGAGAAACGCCATGGCCATCAGTTACGACCATATCATGTCGTTGAAGTCCGAGGGGATAGAGTCGTCCTACGGAGATCGCGAGACGATGCTGTACGCGCTCGGCATCGGCTTCGGGCGCGATCCGATGAACGAGGCCGAACTGCCGTTTGTCTATGAAGGCGTCAACGATCCGGCCTATCTCAAGACCGTGCCGACCATGGCGACCGTGCTGCAATGGGGTGGCGGCGCGATGCGCGACAGCGGAATCAACTATCTGATGGTGGTCCATGGCGAGCAGCGCGTGCAGCTGCATCGGCCGCTGCCCTCGGCCGCCTCGATCGTCTCGGATGAGCGGGTGATCGGCGCGTTCGACAAGGGCGCGGGCAAGGGCGCCGTCATCGTCACCGAGAAGAAGATCCGCATCAAGGGCACCAACGAGCCGCTGGCGACGCTGGTGTCCTCGACCTTCGCGCGCGGCGACGGCGGTTTCGGGGGGCCATCGACCGGCGCGCCCGAGCCGCACCCCATTCCCGAGCGCAAGCCGGACGGCACGTTCGAGACGACGATCGAGGCTGACCAGGCCTTCATCTATGCGCTTTCGGGAGACCGCAATCCGCTGCACCGCGACCCGAAGATCGCCAAGATGGCCGGCTTCCAGAAGCCGATCATCCACGGGCTGTGCACCTACGGCACGACCTGCCGGGCGATCATCACCAACGTGCTGGAATACAAGTCCGAGGCGATCGCCGGCTACGACGTGCGGTTCTCGTCCCCCGCCTATCCCGGCGAGACGGTCCTGGTGGATGTGTGGAAGGACGGCAATGTCGTCTCGTTCCGCGCCCGCATCAAGGAGCGCGAAGTCGTCGTCATCAACAACGGCAAGTGCACGCTGACAGCGTGAGCGGTTACGGCCGGAAAAGGACGTCCATGGAAAGGCCGCTGCAGGGCCTGCTCGTCGTGCGCGGCGCGCTGATCCTGCTGGCAGGCTTTGTTGTGGGCTTTCCCTGTGGCTCGACCGTCGTCGCTTCGCTTGGCCCCGAAGCGCCGGCGCGGGTCGCGCCTTGAGCCCCGCAAGTGGATAACCCCGTCGATCAGGCTCTTCACCTCGTCGCTCTTGGACACCCGTCCGAGGCACTGGCAATACTCGAACCGCTTGCCGCGGCGGGCCGCCTGGGGCCGCTTGGGCAATTGACGCTTGGGCAGGCGCTTCTCGCCTGCGGGCGGACGGGCGAGGCGGTGGCGGTGCTGCGCGAAGCCGTGGCGCTTGGCCGAGACTGGCCCGAGGCTGCGGTAGCGTTCGGGCGTTCGCTCGCTGCCAACGGCGCCCTGCCTGCCGCGATCGCTGAGTACCAGCGCGCCTTGCGGATCGACCGGGATTGCGGCGCGGCGGAGCTGGCGCTCGCCGAGGCCTGGGCCGACGCCGGCGAGGCGGCGAAGGCGGGCGAACACCTGGCGCGGGCCGAGGCGCTGGGTGAAGCATCGGACGGGTTGCGAGATCGGCTGGACGCCATGCAGGCGCTGGCGCGCTCCGACGCCGGCTATGTGCGCCATCTCTTCGATCAGTTCGCCGCCGACTACGACACGCGGATGCGTGGGACGCTGGCCTACCGCGCGCCCGAGATTCTCGCCGAACTGGGAGCGCTGGTGGCGGGTGGGCGGCTGCGCAAGACGCCGACGCTGGATCTGGGTTGCGGCACAGGGCTCGCCGCCCCGGCCTTCCGGCCCTGCGCAACGACGCTGGCCGGCGTCGATCTCAGCCCTCAGATGATCGCCCAGGCCGAAGCCGGCGGCCTCTACGACGCGCTGGAGGTCGCCGACATCGAAGCCTACCTCGCCACGACGCGGCGCCGCTTCGGTCGCGTCGTGGCGGCCGACGTCTTCGTCTATATTGGCGATCTCGCCGCGGTCTTCGCCGGCATCAGGCGGGTGCTGAAGCCGGGCGGCCTCTTCCTGTTCACCGTCGAGCGGCACGAGGGCGAGGCGCCCTTCATGCTGCAGGAGACGCGGCGCTGGTCGCACAGCCGCCGCTACATCGAGGACCTCGCGGACGCGCACGGCTTCGACATGCGCGGTCTCGTCGACTGCACGCCTCGCGTCAACAAGGGTATGCCCATCCCGGGCCTCGCCGGTGCGCTGGCGACGCTCTAGGCGAAGTCTTCCGCGGTCAGTTCGGCCTTCAGATAGCCGAGATTGGTCGACTCGGCGGGGTACAACGCGGCAACCATCTCGTAGGCGAAGCTGCGCGGCGCGAAACCGGGGGCAGAGATGAGGTTGCCGTCGCGCACGGCGCGGCGCACGTCGCAGTAGTGCGCCGCGCCGCGATAGGCCGCTGCCTTGGACAGTGTGGCTGCGTCGTTGCTGGTATGGGCGCGTGCATCAAGCAACCCGGCCCGCGCGGCGGCGAGAGTCGCACCGCAGATGAAGCCGACGACTCGTCCGGCGCGATCGGCGGCCTGCACGAGCGCCGTGATGTCGGGCGCATCGCCGCCGAACCACGCCGACGAGCCGATGACCGCCAAGGCGTCGAAGTCACTCGGCGTCAGGGTCTCGATCGCCCCATCGGCCAGAGCCCGCATTCCGCCCTCCGACGTTACCGTGCGGCCTCCTGGCGTCTGGAATCTCACCTCGCCCTGGAAGAAGTCGCGCACCGGCGCGGTAAGGAACCCGTGCTCCCAATCGGCGAAGCGATCGACGAGAATGACAGCGAGGCGAACGGGCACGGCGCGGCTCTGCAGAGATTTGGCCAAAGTCTATGGCGCTCGAGCGGCCGATCCAACGGTCCGTATCGAGCGCTGGCGGAAATCGTGGTGATATTGGCGTTTCCGCCAGAGAAGGAGCGCGTAGGATAGGCCCATGTCCGAGGACCTCCCACCCCGCCGCGTGCTGATGCTCGCCTTCGAAAACTGCCAGATTCTCGACGTGACCGGTCCACTGGAGATCCTGGCCTCGGCCAACGAGACAGATCGCGCCGCACCGCAGATCTATGAAATCGAGCTTGCGGCCGAGCGGGCTGGGCCGCTGGCGACGACGGCAGGCCTTCGACTCGTCGCCGACCGCGCCTTCGCGGACATCGCCGACGCGGAACTGAAACGCGTGCACACCTTCATGGTTGCCGGCGGCGACGGCACGCTGAAGGCGCTGCGCAACAAGGCACTCATCGACTTCGTCGCGCGGGCGGGGCGCCACGTCCGGCGGATCGCCTCGGTCTGTTCGGGCTCCGCCATTCTCGCCGCCGCCGGGCTGCTCGACGGCAAGCGCGCGACGACGCACTGGAACGCCGCCGCCGAGATGGCCCGGGTCTTCCCCAAGGTGCGACTGGAGCCCGATGCGATCTATGTGCGCGATGGCGACATTTGGACCTCGGCAGGCATCACCGCCGGGATGGACCTCGCGCTGGCGCTGATCGAGCACGATGTCGGGCGCGAGGCCGCGCTGGCCGTCGCCCGGCGCCATGTCCTCTACATGATGCGACCGGGCGGCCAGTCGCAATTCAGCGCCGAACTCCAGACGCAGAGTGCAGGTGCGCGCACCGCCGCCGCGCGGCGCTACATCGCCGCCCACCTGGACGGCGATCTGCGCAGTCCCGTGCTCGCCGCTGCGGCGGGCTTGTCGGAACGCTCGCTCCTGCGCGCCTTCCGCGAGGAACTGGGCACGACGCCCGCCGACTATGTCGAGCGGATGCGCGTCGATGCGGCGCGGCGCGGGCTCGGCGCACCGCACGCCGTCGCCAAGCGGGTCGCCGCGCAGTGCGGCTTCTCGAGCGCGGAAACCATGCGGCGCGCCTTTCATCGCACGCTGGGCGTCAGTCCCGCCGACTACCGCGCCCGCTTCGCCACCACGCAAAGGACACTCCCATGAGCGCCAGATTCCAGGCCGGTTTGTTGCTCTACCCCGGCCTCACACAGCTCGATCTTACAGGCCCCTATCAGGTGTTCGTCTCGACGCCCGGCATCGAGACCCATGTCGTCTGGAAGGACACGCTACCCGTGGCCTCCGACACCGGCCTCACCATATCGGCGACGCGGAATTTCGCGGACTGCCCGCAACTCGATGTGATCTGCGTGCCGGGCGGCCTGGCTCAGGCGCCGATGCACGAGGACGCCGAGGTGCTGGAGTTCCTGCGCCGCCAGGCGGCGGGCGCACGATTCGTCACGTCGGTCTGCACGGGATCGCTGATCCTCGGCGCGGCAGGCCTTCTGGACGGCTATCGCGCGACGACCCATTGGGGCTTTCGCGATCTCCTCCCCGCCGTCGGCGCCATCTACACGCCGGGACGCGTGGTCCGCGACCGCAATCGCATCACCGGTGGCGGCGTCACGGCCGGCATAGACATGGCGATCACCTGCGTCGCCGAACTCCTGGGAGAGAATGCGGCTCGCACGGTACAGCTCGGCATCGAGTACCGGCCTGCCCCGCCCTTCGCGTCGGGCCACCCCGACGAGGCCCCGCCGGAACTGACGGCGGCCCTATCCTCGTTCTTCACGCCTCTGGCGGCCGGCATGCGGCCGGCGCTGGAGGCTGCCCGCAGCGCTCACCGGGAGATCGCGCCTTGAACATCGCCATCCTTATCTTCGACGACGCCGAAGAACTGGACTTCGTCGGTCCGTGGGAGGTCTTCACCATGGCCGGCAACGTGATCGCCTTGCAGAAGCGCGAGGCCGAGCCTCCACACGTCTTCACCGTGTCGCAGAACGGCGGGTCAGTGCGCTGCGCCAAGGGGCTGCGCGTCTTGGCAGACCATTCCTTCACCGACGCGCCCAAGGCCGACATCCTGTTGGTGCCTGGCGGCATGGGCACGCGGCGCGAGGCCGAAAACACGGCGATGCTGGAGTGGATCCGCGTCCAGGCCGAGGGCGCACGCTGGGTGACCAGCGTCTGCACCGGGGCGCTGCTACTGACCGCCGCAGGGCCGGCGCGGGACAAGGTCGTGACCACCCATTGGGGATTTGTCGAACAGCTGCGGGCGCGGGGCGAAGCGCGGGAGGTGCGCGCCGACATGCGCTATGTCCGCGACGGCAACGTGCTGACCGCGGCGGGCGTGTCGGCCGGCATCGACATGGCGCTTTGGCTGACCGGTCAGATCTGGTCGCCCGACCTCGCCCGCGCCACCCAGAAGGGGATGGAGTACGATCCCGCGCCGCCCTATCAGGCGATGGTCTGAGCGACGGAGCGACGGGCTGCCGCCGTTCAAGCACGGTTCAGGCGCCGCGGATGATCGTCGGCTCTTGATCGCAGCACCGTCGCGTGGCTTCTGGGCCGCCGACCGCCCTCACCGGAGCCCGCCATGCGCCTTCTCGCCGCCTGCATCGCCGTATTCCTGCTGAGTCCCGCCGCAATGGCCGGAACCGAGCGCTGTTCGGAACCCTATGCTCCCGTCATCCCCGACGGCGCGAGCGCCTCGGCGGCCGAGATCAAGGCCGTGAAGCGCGAGGTCGAGCAATACATCCGCGAGTCCGACGACTATCAATCCTGCATCCTGGCGGTGATCGCCGACCCGGACGAAAAGATGTCGTCCCAGGACAAGGTGAACGCCATGGCGCTGATCGAGGCGAACCAGCGCGAGAAGGAAGAGGTGGCCGCCGCCTACAACGCAGCGCTGCGCGCCCACAAGGCGGCCAAGGGCGGATAGGCTCTGCGCCGCCGCTTTTTCGCCACGCGGCTGCCCTTCGGGCGGCTCATTCGGCGTCGAGCCTTCGATCCTCGGCTGGTCACACGCGTACGGGGATTTCCATGGCTCACGCCAACGCTCTCGGCCGGCTGCTGCCGGCACTCATGATTTCAGCCGCCATGCTCGCCGCCTGCGGGCAGATGCCAGGGTCCGGACGCGGCGACGATGCCCGGACGCGCACGAAGGCCGCCGAGGCGGACGACGCACTCGCCGCGGTCCGCGACGAGGAATACTCGGACATGCCGGTCGCCCAGAAGCGGGCGCCGCTCGCCCCGGCCAGCACCGTGAACGGGACGGTGATGACCGAGGCCGCCCCCGCGGCGCTGCCCTATGCCTCGCCTGAGGACCGCGAGCGCTATCCCGACGCCAAGCCGAACCCGGTGAGAATCGTCGCCGACGAGCCGGTTTCCACCTTCTCGGCCGATGTCGACACGGCAAGCTACTCTGTGGTGCGCCGCCATCTCAACGACGGCCGCCTGCCGCCGCGCGACGCGGTACGCATCGAGGAGATGGTGAACTACTTCGACTACGACTACGCGCTGCCCGCGATCCGCGAGAGGCCGTTCGAACCAAGCGTTGCGGTTTATCCCACGCCCTGGAACGACAAGACCGAGGTGCTGCATATCGGCATCCAGGGATACGGCCTGCCGCAAGGCGAGCGGCCGCCGGTGAACCTCGTGCTGCTGCTCGACGTGTCCGGCTCAATGGAGGATCCCGACAAGCTGCCACTCCTGCAGAAATCCTTGTCGATGCTGGCCAAAGAGATGACGGCGCGCGACCGCATCTCGATCGTCGTATATGCCGGCAATGCCGGTGTCGTTCTGGAACCGACGGCGGGCAACGAGACGCTGAAGATCACACAGGCGATCAACAATCTCTCCGCAGGCGGATCGACGGCGGGCGGCGAAGGCATCCGCCGCGCCTACGAACTGGCCGAAGCCAACCTGATCAAGGGCGGCGTCAACCGCGTAATCTTGGCGACCGACGGCGACTTCAATGTCGGCATCACCGATCCCCAGCAGCTCGAGGATTTCGTGACCCGCAAGCGCGACAGCGGCGTGACGCTGACCGTGCTCGGCTTCGGCGCTGGCAACTACAACGATGCGATGATGCAGACGCTGGCCCAGGCAGGCAACGGCAACGCCGCCTATATCGACACGCTGAACGAAGCGCGCAAGGTGCTCGTCGACGAGATGGCCGGCACCGTCTTCACCATCGCCGGAGATGTCAAGTTCCAGGTCGAGTTCAATCCCAAATGCGTCGCCGAGTATCGTCTCATCGGCTACGAGACGCGCATGCTCGAGACCGCTGACTTCAACAACGACAAGGTCGACGCAGGCGACATCGGCGCGGGCCACCGCGTGACGGCGCTGTACGAGATTACGCCGGTCGGCAGCGAGGGCCGGCTGACCGAGCCGCTGCGCTACGGTGCGCTGTCCTCGGGAACGGCCGAGTGCGGGGAGATCGCCTATCTCAAGATGCGCTACAAACTGCCCGGCGAGACGGCCTCGAAACTGATCGAGCGACCCGTCACCCAGGCCGACGTCCGTGCCAGCGTCGATGCCCTGCCGCTGGATTTCAAGTTCGCGGCGGCGGTCGCAGGGTTCGCGCAGATCCTGAGGGCCGATCCCTATCTGAAATCCTTTGGCTATGACGACGTCATTCGCCTCGGCACCGCCGGCAAGGGCACCGACAGCTTTGGCTACCGCGCCGAGTTTCTCAGCCTCGTGCGCCTTGCGCAAAGCGCGGCGGCGCTGCCGGCACTCGGCATGAACGGCGCCGGCGGCGAGTAGCGCCCGCGTCCACTGGGCTGCGGCGGCCAAGACGGTCCGCCGCGGCGCCTCCTCCGGGCGATCATTCAGCCGAGCGCCCGGAGGAGGTCGCGCCCGCCTGTGCGGCGCATCGCCGCGCGGGAGGCTACAGTTCCGCCAATCCAACCTAAGCTGTCTCCATCGGAGCGGCGGCTAGCGATGGCTTCCGCATAAAGTCAGGGGGACTACATGCAAGGCGTAGGGTTGGGCACCATTGTAGGTGTCATCATTCAGGCGATCCTCGGCTTTGTGCCGGGGCTCGGCGAGATTGTCGGCAAGCTCGGCATCAACATTGCGGGTTTGGGAGCTGTAGGCGTCGCCAACGCCGGCTCGGGCGCCGTGGCCGGCGCCGTATCCGGTGCAACGAGCAGCGGCAGCGCCATGACCAAGGCGATCGGCGGGCTGATCGCCGGCGGGCTATCGAGCGGCCTCGGCGCTGCGTTGATCCCGATGATCCAGGGCGGCGGCTTCGACCTGATGTCGGTTCTGACCAGCCTCGTCGCGGGCGGCGTCGGCGGCGGCGTCCTGGGCGGGCTCATCCCGGGCAAGAAGGGGTGACCTCGCGTTAGCCGGAAGCTGTGGCGGCGCACGCGGAATCGCGCTTAAGTTCGCGTGCGCCGAAGAGCATCAAACTGCCGTGGCGCCTTTGGATGCTCCAGGGGGAGACGCCGCTTGCCGGTTTTCAGATCCGAGATCGACGTTCACGCGGCGCGCTTTGCCGAGAACCGGGCGGCGCATCTAAAGCTGCTGGCCGAGGTGCGAGCCATCGAGGCGCGCATACGCGCCCATGGCGACAAGGCCGCCGCCAAATTCGCCCAGCGCGGCCAGCTGCCGCCGCGCGACCGCATCGACCTTCTGCTCGATCGCGGATCGGAGTGGCTGGAAATCTCGACGCTATGCGGCCTAGGGTGCCACGATGACGACGGCGGGGCGAACGCCAGCGGCGGCGGACGCATTTCGGGCATCGGCACGGTCGCAGGGATACGCTGCGCCATCGACGCCAGCGACAGCGCGATCAAGGGCGGCGCCGCGACGCCCTATGGCCTCGACAAGTGCCTCAGACTCCAGCAGATCGCCCTGGAGAACCGCCTGCCCTATATCCAGCTTGTCGAGAGCGCGGGGGCCAATCTGCTGCGCCAGGCCGAGCTATTCGTGCGCGGCGGGGCGACTTTCGCCAATCTGGCGCGGCTGTCGGCGGCGGGATGCCCGGTCGTCGCCGTGGTGCACGGCTCCTCGACGGCGGGCGGGGCCTATCAGCCCGGCCTCAGCGACTACGTCATCGTGGTGCGCGGCAAAACCAAGATCTTCCTCGCCGGGCCACCGCTGCTGAAAGCCGCGACCGGCGAAATCTCGACCGACGAGGAACTGGGCGGCGCGGAGATGCACGCGACGGTTTCCGGGCTCGGCGAATGGATGGCCGAGGACGACCGCGACGCCATCCGCCTGGCGCGCGAGGTGATGGCGAAGCTGAAATGGGACCGCGTGAGCGCGCCCGCCGCCGCGCCGCCGCCCGCCTATGACCCCGAGGAAATCCTCGGCATCGTGCCGGCCGACTATCGCAAGCCCTATGACGCGCGCGAGGTGATCGCCCGTATCGTGGACGCCAGCGACTGGCTCGACTTCAAGGCGGCCTACGGTCCAGCGACGGTCTGCGGTTTCGCCCGCATCGAGGGGCACGAGGCCGGCATCATCGGCAACAACGGGCCGATCGACCCGGACGGCGCGACCAAGGCCGCGCATTTCATGCAGGCCTGTGCCCAGAGCGGCACGCCCCTCGTCTTCCTGCAGAACACGACGGGTTACATCGTCGGTCCCACCGCCGAGCGCGGCGGAATCGTCAAGCACGGCTCGAAGATGATCCAGGCCGTCACCAATGCGCCGGTGCCGAAGATCACGCTGCATATCGGGGCGTCGTTCGGGGCGGGCAATTACGGCATGTGCGGGCGCGCCTTCGGGCCGCGCTTCATCTTCGCCTGGCCCAACAACCGCATCAGCGTGATGGGCGGCGAGCAGGCGGCCAAGGTGATGACCATCATCGCCGAGGACGGCGCGCGCCGGGCCGGCAAGGAGCCGCCGCACGAGATGCTGGCGGCGCAGGCGAAGATGATCGTCGACCAGTACGACGCGGAATCGACCGCGCTCTACGCCACCGCCCGGCTGTGGGACGACGGCCTCATCGACCCGCGCGACAGCCGCAGGGTGCTGGGAATGTGCCTCTCCGTGTGCCGCGACGCCGAGGCGCGCACCGTGCGACCCAACACCTTTGGCGTCGGGCGGATGTAACGTCTTCAGACAACCAGCGAAGTGACCGTCATGCAACTCACCGACCAGCACCGCGAACTGAAACGCTCGCTGATCCGGTTCATCGAGACCGAGATCAATCCCCATGTCGATGCCTGGGAGGAGGCGCGCATCTTTCCGGCGCACGAATTGTTCCGGAAGATGGGCGCGCAAGGATTTCTCGGCATCGGCAAGCCCGAGCAGTTCGGCGGCCTCGGGCTCGATTATTCCTTTACCGCCGTCTTCTGCGAGGCGCTGGCGCACATCAATTGCGGCGGGGTGCCGATGGCGATCGGCGTGCAGACCGACATGGCTACCCCGGCGCTGGCGAAGTTCGGCAGCGACGAATTGCGCGAGGAATTCCTGAGGCCCTCGATCAGCGGCGAGTATGTCGCGTGCCTCGGCGTCTCCGAGGTCGGGGCGGGCAGCGACGTCGCCTCGATCAAGACGACCGCCCGCAGCGACGGCGACGACTACGTCATCAACGGCGGCAAGATGTGGACGACCAATGGCGCGCAGGCCGACTGGATGTGCCTGCTCGCCAATACCGGCGACGGCCCGGCGCATCGCAACAAATCGCTGATCTGCCTACCGATGAAGTCCAGGGGCGTCACCGTCGCGCGGACGCTGAAGAAGATGGGCATGCACTCGTCGGACACCGCGCAGATCTTCTTCGAGGACGTGCGTGTGCCCAAGCGCAACCGCATCGGACAGGAAGGCCTCGGCTTCCAATACCAGATGATCCAGTTCCAGGAGGAGCGCATGTACGCCGCGCTCAGCGCCGCCGAAGGACTGGAGCGCACGATTAACGACTGCATCGCCTATACGCGCGAGCGCAAGATCTTCGGCAAGAGCGTGCTCGACAACCAGGTCGTCCACTTCAAGCTGGCAGAACTCCAGACCGAGGTGGAGGCGCTGCGAGCGCTCACCTGGAAAGCGGTGGAACGCTATGTCGCGGGCGAGGACATGACGCAGCTCGCCAGCATGGCGAAGCTGAAGGCGACGCGGCTCGGCCGCATCGTCAATGATGCCTGCCTGCAATATTATGGAGGAATGGGTTTCATGGACGAGACCCGCATCTCGCGCTCCTACCGCGACGGACGGCTGGGCTCCATCGGCGGTGGCGCCGACGAGGTGATGCTGCAGATCATCTGCAAGGGCATGGGCACCCTGCCGGGACGGTCGTGATGAGCGCCCCGGCCCGCCCCTTCACGCGCGTCCTCATCGCCAATCGCGGCGAGATCGCGGCGCGCGTGGTGCGCGAGGCCAATGCGATGGGCCTCGTTCCCATCGCCATCTACTCCGACGCCGACGAATGGAGCGCCCATGCCGTCTCCGCCAAGGTGCGGCGGCGGGTAGGCCCGGCGGCGGCGGCGCACTCCTATCTCAATGTGCCGGCGATCCTTGCCATCGCACGCGAGACCGGCGCGGAGGCGGTGCATCCAGGATACGGCTTTCTCGCCGAGAACGCCGACTTCGCGCAAAGCGTCATCGACGCCGGCATGGTGTGGATCGGCCCATCGCCCGAGGCGATCCGGGCGATGGGCGACAAGGGCGCGGCCAAGCGCATCGCCCGCGCCGCCGGCGTGCCCTTGATCCCCGGCTATGACGGCGAGGATCAGGACGATGCGCGCCTCGCCCGCGAGGCCGAGGCGATCGGCTGGCCGGTGATGATCAAGGCGGCGATGGGCGGCGGCGGGCGCGGCATGCGCCGCGTGGAACGCGCGGAGGATTTCGCCGATTCGCTCGCCAGCGCCCGGCGCGAGGCGAAAAGCGCCTTCGCCGACGACCGCGTGATCCTGGAAAGGGCGATCGACTTCGCCCGGCACATCGAGATCCAGGTCTTCGGCGACGCCGCCGGCAATGTCGCCCATCTCGGCGAGCGCGACTGCTCGGTGCAGCGGCGCAACCAGAAGATCATCGAGGAGGCGCCCGCCCCCGGCATGAGCGAAGAGCTGCGCGCCGCCATGGGCGCCGCCGCCGAGACGCTCGCGCGCGCTGTCGGCTATTCCAATGCGGGCACGGTCGAGTTCCTGATCGACCGCTCCGGCGCCTTCTATTTCCTTGAGATGAACACCCGCATCCAGGTGGAGCATCCGGTCACCGAGGAGGTGACGGGGCTGAACCTCATCCGCCTCCAGTTCGACGTGGCGATGGGCAGACCGCTGTCCTTCGACCTCGATCATGTGCCGCTCAGCGGTCATGCGATCGAAGCGCGGCTCTGCGCCGAAGATCCCGACGACGGCTTCAAGCCGCAGCGCGGGCCGCTGACGCTGGAGCCGCTGGGCGAGTGGCCGCAGGTGCGCATCGACTTCGCCGGGACGCCGGTCGTCAGCGGCGACTACGATTCGATGATCGCCAAGGTGATCGCGCGCGGCGAAACGCGCGAGGAGGCGCGGGTGAAGCTGGAGGCGGCACTTGGCGCGCTGCTGCCGCTCGGCATCCGCACCAACCGCGCCTATCTGCGGGCGATCCTGAACGATCCGGTCTTCATTGCCGGCGAGGCCGATACGGCCTGGCTGGGGCGGCGCGAGAGCGCGGCTCCCGCCCCCGACAACGAGCTTGCCGCCATCGCCGCCGCCATACTGGCGCGCGGGGCCGGGGCGGGCTGGAGCTCGAACGGCGTGCGGCGGACGCCGGTGCTGCTGCAGGAACGCGGCGCGACGGTCCGCATCGACGTCGCCGGCGACGGCGGCGTCGCACTCGTGCCGCGCGGCCACGACCGCGAGGGCAACGCGCTCTATGCTGCGGAGCTTGACGGCGGGGTTCGGCGCGTGCTCGCCAAGGTGATGGGTGCGCGCATCCATCTGGGGATCGACGGGCGCGAGGCGCTGTTCGAGGACGCGACCTATGCCCCGCCGGAGGCCGGCGGCGGCTCGGCGAGCGGCGAGGTACGAAGCCCGATGGCCGGCAAGCTGGTGGCGCTGAAGGCTGCGGTCGGCGCGATAGTCGCCAAGGGCGACATCGTGGCGATCCTTGAGTCCATGAAGATGGAGCACGAGATCCGCGCCCGGGCGGGCGGCGTCGTCAGCGCCATCTCGACCGCCGAAGGCGCACAGGTCGCCCCCAACGCGCTTCTTTTGACCATCGCGGCGGCGTGAGGCACGCCGGCCGATGAGCGCTCTCCCCATCGTCTATCGCGGCTATGTCAATCCATGGGACTGCGACGAGATGGGCCACATGAACGTGCAGTTCCATGTGGCCAAGGCCTCGGAGGCCTTTGCGGGACTGCTCGCAGCTATGGGCGTCTCGCGCGAGGACCGCGCGGCGGTGCGCATCGCGCGGCATCGCATCCGCTTCCAGAAGGAGATGCATGTCAGCGACCTCGTCGCCATTCATGGGGGCGTGACGCGGATCGGAGAAGGCGTGATGGACGCCGTGCTGGAGGTCCGCAACGGCCACGGCGATCTCTGCGTGGCGGTCGATGTCGGCGCGGAGGGTCCTGTCCCGGTGGGAACGGCGCTCGTCACCGCCGGGCCGACCGCGCCGGGCCTAGCCGAGGGCGCCGAAGGCGAAGGTACGCTGGAGGCGGCGGCGGGATTCGAGGAGACGATCCGGAACGCCGTCCAGGTGGCGCAGTGCGATCCGGACGGCGGCCTCGCGCCGCGCGGCGTGATGGCGTGCTTCTCCGAGGCGCAGGGACACCTCTGGGCGATGCTCGATGCACCGCGTGCCTGGCAACGGGCCCATCATCTTGCGACCGCGACGCTCGACTACCGTATCCGCTATGGCGTCAAGCCGAAGGCGGGATCGATCGTCCGCCTGCTGACGAACGTCACCGCGATGAGCGCGAAGACGGTGCGCTTCCGCCACTGGTTGTTCGACGCCGAGAGTGGCGAGATGGCGGCGGCGGCGGCGGGCGCGGCGCTTTTCCTCGACCGGGCGAGCCGCAGGGCTGTGCCCCTGCCGGATCGCGTCGCCGCCGCCGCAGCCCGGCTTATCGCAAGCTGAGCGCCTCGCGGATCGCCGCACGCACCAGATCGGGCCGTTCCATAGGAAGGAAGTGGGTCGTGCCCGGCACGCGCTCGATGCGCGCGTCGGGGCGGCGATCGCGCAGCCGCGCCAGAGCCGGCGCACCTGTGGTCGAGCCTTCAGCGGCGGTGAAGACTGCGATGGGGCAGCGCACCGCATCGACCGCCTCCTGTACCCCGGCCGGCCCCATGCGAAAATTGGCTGCCTCCCACATCGGATCGCAGGCGAGGCGCACACCCTCGGGATCAGGCTTGAGGCCGCCCTTCAGATAGGCGGCGATGGTCTCGTCCGGCCAAGTCTTGAACGCGCCGCGGCCGATATAGGCGGTCAACGCCGTCTCTGCATCCGGAAAGACTGCCCGCCGCTTGCGCGCACCGACGACCAGCGGGATCGCGTCTCGGTCGATAGCCGGCGGGAAGTCGGACGCGACCGGATCGAAGAGGACGAGGGCGCGCACCAGTTCGGGCCGTAGCGCGGCAACGAGTAGGCTGCTCGTCGCGCCCATTGAGTGGCCGGCGAGCACGTATGGCCCGGCGTCCAGCGCATCCAGCATCGCCGCGAGGTCGGCGGCGAATACCGGCCAGCCGGGATGGGCGTCAGGCTGGGCGGGAAGCGTCGTGAAGCCGTGACCTCTCAGATCAGAAGCGAGGAGCCGCGCCTCGTTAGCCAGCGGCGCGAGGATGTTCGCATAGGTCGCGCCGTTGAAACCGTTGGCATGCGCGAAATGGACGGCCGGACCGCCGCCACCCCAGTCGAGGATGTGGACCTCGCCGTCAGGCAGGCCGATCATACGATGCTTGGGTTCGCTCATTCGGACTCACTGCAACGAAAAGCCCCGGACGCGGGGGCTCCGCGTCCGGGGCGAATGGCGGGCTGCCGCCTAGTCGGCGGCGCGCTCCAGCGTACCGGTCACTTCGCGCTGCAGCTGTCCGTCCTTGAAGCGAGCGAACTCAAGGCGCATCGCATCGCCCTGCACGGTGCGGGCGTAGTGTGTGACGTCGTAGGTGCCGTTTGCGTCGAGCACCAGCGCCGAGACGTGCAGCGTGTCACCGTCGATACGGGCCCAGTAGTGCGGCTTGCCGGTCCACAGTTCCGGCGCGTCCTTCTGCTTGAAGACATTCGCCTCCTTGGCCGGCACGAAGGTGATCTCGGTGGAGTCCTTGATCTTGATCTCCGACGGGTTCTCGTCGTCGATGTAGAGGGTCGACCAGGTGATGGTGAATCCCTTGCCGGCGGCCGTCGTCTCGACCCGCGACAGGCGACCGGACGCCTCGGCCGTGTCAGCGCCGGCGCCGCTGACAATCTTGGTCGGGCCTTGGAACACACCGAAGAAGTGCGATATCGGCTTGGCTTCCTTGACCGGAGCCTCGGCGGCAGGCGCCTCGGGGGCCTCCTGGGCGAAGGTGGGCGTGGCGCAGAGCAGAAGGGCGGCGGCGGCCGCAGCGAAGGCTTTCATCTGAACAGTCATCTCCCAGGGGTGGTCCCGCAGACGGGCAAATCAGCACAGACTGCGGCGGAAGGAAAGTGATTGCAGCGCCGGGGGCTTCAGCGGAACCGCGCCGGACGCTTCTCCATGAAGGCGGCGATCGCCTCCTTGTGCTCCGGCGTCTGGTAGCAGACCCGCAACATCTCGATCTCGCGGCGCTGCACTGCAGCAAGATCGCTCTCCACGGCATTCTCAGCCAGCAATTGCTTGGTCATGCGCAGCATCGGGTCGGGGTTGGCGGCGATCAGGGCTGCCGTCCGAAGTGCCTCATCCATCAGGTTTTCAGGCGTGGCGAGGATGTCGGCGAGCCCCTTGGACGCCGCCTCCGCCCCGGAAATCAGCCGTCCGGTGAGCATCAGTTCGCTGGCCCGGCCGAAGCCGATCCGGCGGCTGAGAAGATGCGAGGAAGCCAGTTCCGGCACGATGCCCATCCGCACGAAGGGCAGTCCCATCTTGGCCGCCTCCGAAGCGACGATCACGTCGAACGGCAGGATCATGGTGACGCCGATACCGACCGCAGGGCCATTGACGGCGGCGACCAGGGGTTTCGACCGGCGGCAGAGGTTGATCCAGTCGACCCCTGCCGTCCGGCCATCCTCGCCCGCGCCTGTCTCGGCCTGCGCCTTGAAGACGTCCTGGATATCGGCCCCGGCACAGAACCCACGCCCTGCGCCGGTCACCACGATGGCGCCGATGGCCCTATCGGCGTTGGCCGCCTCGATCGCCGCGCCGAGGTCGATGAACATCTGCGGAGTCCAGGCGTTCAGCCGCTCTGGCCGGTTCAGCGTCAGCAGCGTCACCGCGCCGCGGTTCTCCGCCAGGATCGTCTGATACGCCGTCATCGCGCTTCCCCATGTCTGTCTTGAAATGCCGATGACACCATTGTGCGGCGGCTTCGCCGCTCTGGCGATGGGGAATCGACGTCGTTCAAGGCGCAGCGTGAGAGGCCTCGACGCCGAGGATCTGGAGCATTTCGGCAGGCGGCTTGCCGGCCAGCGCCTCGAAGTCGGCGCCCCTCAGCGGCGAAGGCGGCGCGAGACGCAGCGTCAGCGTGCCTCCGGCATCGATGAACGCCTTGACCGGCTGGATAAGCGCCGCGGCCTCGGGCGAGTTGCCCAGCATGCCGGCGGCCATGTCGAGCCCGGCCTTCGCCTGCAGTCTTAGCGCGGCGGCGGTCACCTGACCTGCACCCCCGGATTCCGCGTTGGCGGTGTCGGCCGCCATTTCCAGGATTCTGGTGACGCCGCCCTCATCGACCAGTTCGACGGCGGCGGCATTGAGCGTCAGCATGTCGGCATAGGTCTGGGGCAGAAGGCCCAGGCCGGCCAGCGCTAGACCGCCGCCGGTCGCAGAGAAGTCGACCGACCCGAAACCGCCGAGCCGAAATCCGTAGTGCGTCAGGGCAGCCGTGCCGGCGTCCGGATCGTAGCGCGCCTCGATCGTCAGCCCGGCGTCCAGGGGGCCTTTAAAGTGCCTGGCGACGTGTGGTGGAGCAATGAACTCACCGGGCGGCGCGGGTGTGAAAGTACCGGTCATGTCGATCCTGACCTGCACCGGGATCAGCCAAACGAAATCGATCGCCTCGCTGCACGTCTCGGGAAAGTCCAGTGTGCCGACTCCAGGAATCGACATGACGTAGGACGTCGCACAGGTCGCCCCGAAGGAAACAAGACCCTCGCGTTCGGCCGGCGGCCACTCGGCGCGCATCAGCCAGGGCAGGAGCTTGCTGACGTCGGCCCCATCCCAGTGACCCTCCGCAACGCTGACCGACATCTCGCCCAGCGGCGGCATGGGCGATCGCGACGAGAGGCCCTTCCAGGTCATCCGGCCCCACCGGCCGCGGTCGAAGCCATCGACCGTGATCTCTGCATAGTCGTAGACCTCGATGCCCTGCGAAGGCGGCATCGGCGTGCCCGGCGCCATCGCCGCCGCCATCGCCGCAGTATCGATTTCCAAGTGCAGACCGGAGATCGACGACAGCCCGGCCCTTGTCGAGTCGAGCACATTGCCTAAGACCTTGGCCGCCATTTCGACATCCGATCCGAACTGGCTGCGCATGTCGGCTGCCGGCTTAAACCAGAACTGCTTCATCTCGAGCGAAGCGGCCGACCAACTGGCGATCGTCGCGACCGTCTTGCCGCCGGCGACGACCGAAACGTCGCGAAGGTCAAGCTGGCTGAACAGACTGCGGAAGGTCTGGTCGGGCTCTGTCCCGTAGCGGGCACCGTCAAAGACGGCGAGGATCGCATCTGCGTCGAGACCGGTCGCCTCGGCCCGCCTGACGACGACCTTGTTGGCCTCGTCCGGCGTGCCGTCCGGGTTCTTCATTGCGATCTTCAGTCCGTCAAGCGCAATGACGCCACCAATATCGGACTTGGTCTCGTAGGTGGCGACGACGCCAGGCAATGCCGCCAGCAGCGCATCGATGTCTGCAGATGGCAGAACCTGCGCAGGCGCTGGGGCAACAAGCGAGACAGCAGCAATGGCGGCGAGCATGAAGCGGCGCATGAATTCTCCCATCCAGACCGGCTCCATTGAACACGAAGTCGGCACGCCTTGTCATGCTCGGCTACCAGATAGCGTTGACGGTGCGTTGGCGCCCGCCATAGTCGCTTGGGGAGCATCGAGGGTAGCCATGAGATCGTTCGTTGCAGTCAGTCTTGCCGGGCTGTTGACCGCCGGATGCGCCTCGCTGCAGGCGCAGGTCAACGCCCCCCTCGCAACGATGGACGAAACGAAGGGCTACCGCCTCGACAGTCTCTCGTCGGCCCGCAGCTCGGATGATCTGCTCGTCGTCGTCTCGTTCTCCGGCGGGGGCAAGCGCTCGGCGGCTTTCGGCTACGGCGCGCTGCTGGCTATGCGCGAGATAGGCCTTGGATCCGGCGAGCGCACCGGCAGCCTTCTGCACGAGATCGATCTTCTAACCGGAGTCTCCGGCGGCAGTTTCCCGGCCGCCTACTATGCGCTGCACCGCGACGCGATGTTCGAGACCTTTCGCCGTGACTTCCTGGACGAGGACCTGAACGACGAGATCGCCGGCATCTACCTGCTGCCCTGGCGCTGGGACTGGATGGTCAACCCCAACTGGGGGACCAACGATGAGATGGCCCGGGTCTACGACGATTTGATGTTCCGCGGCGCGACCTTTGGCGACCTTCAGAAGCTCGGGCCGCCCTATGCGATGATTCAGGCGACCGATCTGGCCAGCGGCACACCCTTTCCGTTTATCCAGAACCAGTTCGACCTGATCTGTTCGGATCTCTCCGACTACCCTCTGGCCCGGGCAGTCGCGGCCTCAAACGGCTTTCCGATCCTCTTCACGCCGATCACGCTCAAGAACTACAGCGCCTTTTGCAGGACCGAGCCTGGCTGGATCGCGCCGGCGCTGGCGGATGCCGACCCGCTGTCGCGCCAGCGCCAGCAGGCGAAGCTGGCGCGGCGCTACACCGAGGCCGACAGAGACGCCTATGTGCATCTGGTCGACGGGGGCGTCGGCGACAATCTCGCGATGCGCGGCCTGCTCAACTACATTTCGCGATACGACACGCCTGCCGCCGCGCCTGACCCGACCGGTCGCGTCCAGCGGCTGCGTCGCATCATATTTATTTCGATTGACGGACAGTCCGCCCAGGACCGCGAGATCAACCGCACGCCAGTGGTCGGCGACCTGTTGCGCATCGCCGACGCTGTTACGTCGAATACGATCGACCAGTACAATTTCGAGACCCTGCGGCTTGCCCGAAGCTCAGGCAGTGCCGTGGCGGCCAACCTGACGGCGCTGCGATGCGCCGGGCGCACGGGCGAAAATCTGGGTGCGCGCGCGGCGCTGGTGCATGTCGCGCTCAGCGACCAGCCGGCGGCCGACGCCCTCAAAGACATCCCGACCGGGCTGACGATCTCCCCTGATCAAGTGGAGCAGTTGATCGACGCCGGTCGCCTGGCGGTGCTGAACGATCCCACTTTGCGGCGAACGATCGCCGAGATCGATGCACCCGATCCCTGTCCGGCGAGCGCCGCCATCAAATGAAAGCGGCGCGCCCGGAGGCGCGCCGCTTCAGGTTGAGGTGCGACGCGCGCTTACTGCGGCGTGGATTCGACCGTGATGCCGAGCGCATCGGCGGCGGCCATCGGGTCCATCATCGCGCCCATGCCATTCATGGCGTTGATCGGCTGGGCCGGCTGCATGGTTACCGTCAGCGTGCCCGGCGAGGTGACGAACGCCTTCAGAGCCGCAACGATGCCCTTCATCCGGTCGCTGAGCGGAACCGGCTGGCCGTCTGGGCCCGGCATGCCGGCCTCCATCGCGCTCATCTGGTCGAGGATCTGCTGACGCATCGCGTCGGGAGTGGAGCCCTCTTCCTTCGCGGCGGCGGCGAGTATCTTGTCGACGCCGCCGTTGTTCTTCACGAACAGCTTCGCGCCAGTGATCCCGATCTGCATGACCGCCATCTGCATCATGTTGGGATCGACCAGCTGGGAAAGATTGAGGCCCGTCAGATCGACCGACAGATTGGTGTTGAAGAGGCTGCTCTCGTCGATCCGCAGCTCCTTCAGCTGCGCCGTGCCGGCGGCGCCGTCGAAGGTCCACTCGAGCCCGAAGTCCATGTCGAGCTGGCTAATGCCGAGTTCCTGGAGCTGGGCAGCATCCGATGCGGCCGGAATGACGATCATGTCCGTCATGTTCATCTTGAACTGTGACGGAACCAGCCAGAAGAAGTTGATCGCATCGACGCCATAGGAGGCGATCGACACCTTGGTACCCATGATGTCGTATTCCAGGCCGCTGACGTTGCCGGCGCCGATATAGAGCAGCGGCTCTGGCGCGACGGGCGGCAGCTCGCCCTTCACCATCCAGGGCAGCACCTTGGAGAGGTCGCCGCCGTCAGAGCGGGCCGAGGCCATCTTCGTCATATTGCCGTCGCCGGTCGCCTCGAACCCCGAGAGCTCCGAGTTACCGTACTGGCCGCGCGTGTAGCCTCCGAGCGCGGCGCGACCGATCGTGATCTTGCTGCCCTCGGAGTCGACCGCGAGATTGGTCAGCTCCAGCGGGCCGGCGATGATGCTGTCCAACAGCGCGCCGGCGAATTTGATGCCGTCGATTTCGGAGGCTGGCGCACCGCCGGTGCCCGGCGGCTTCACCTGAAGCTGCTTCATCTGCACGCCGCCGAACGCGAGGCTCTCGATCGAGCCGGCGGGGGCGCCGTTCGCCGTGATCGTGACCCCGTTCACGATGACCTCGCCGAACAGTTGTTTGAAGGTCTCGTCCGGTGTCGCGCCATACTTGGCGAAGTCGAAGACATACTCGAACGCCGCCAAGTCTAGGCCGCGCAGGCTGACCAAGCCGATGACCACATTGTTGCCGGCCTCGTTGGCGGGATCGGCGAACTTCAGATTTTTGATCGTCGTGAAGCCCGACAACGCATCATAGGATTTCGACTCGTAGCTAGCCTTGACCTCGGGCGGCAGAAGCTTGAGCAGCGCATCGACGTCGACTTCGCTCGGCAAGCCCATACCGGCATCCTGCGCCTGCGCGATCGGTGCGATGGGGGCGAGCAGCACCGCGGCTCCGGCGCCGAAGCTGGTAGCGAGGGCGGTGGACAGGAACAGGGCGGACAGATTGAGACGCATGGTGAAAGCTCCCCAAGAGGCGGGCCGAACGGCCCCGGACGGGCGTCTTCTTACGCAATTGCGGCGAAAAGCGGAACCATCGACCCGCTCAGTTTGCGAAATCCCTCACAATCGGCGCGAAAAGGCCGGGTTTTTGACCCGGCCATTCGCTCGATCGTCACATCGGGGACGTCAGGCAGCCTTTGGGGCGGCCTTCCAGTTCCCGTAAAGGGTCTCGCCCCTGGCCGCCATGTCGCGCAGCAATTGCGGCGGGGCGAAGCGGGGGCCGTAGGCCTGGGCCATGCGGTCGCACTCCTCGACGAACTTCGCCAGACCGACCGTGTCGATCAGGCTGATCGGACCGCCGGTCCAGGGCGCGAAGCCCCAGCCGAGGATCGCCCCGACATCGCCGTCGCGCGGATCGGTGACGACACCTTCGGCGACGCAGCGCGCCGCCTCGACCGCCTGGCGATAGAGGAAGCGCTTCTTGAGTTCTTCCACCGCCGCCGGGTCTGCCTCGGTCACCTCGATGGCTACGAGGTCGGAGAGACCCGGCCACAGCGTCTTGGGGCCTTTGTTCGCCGGGTAGTCGTAGAAGCCCTTGGCGTTCTTGCGGCCAAGGCGACCATGCTTGACGACCAGAGCCTCGATGAGCGCGTCCGAGGGACCAGCGACATAGGCGCTACCCAGGTCCTTCTTCGTCTGCTCGCGCACCTTGTAGGCAAGGTCGAGCGCGACATCGTCGGCGAGCTCCAGCGGACCGCGCGGCATGCCTGTCATGCGCCCGACATTGTCGACGATCGCCGGGGCGATGCCCTCGGCCAGCATCTCCTGACCCTCGGCGACATAGGTGCCGAAGCAGCGCGAGGTGTAGAAGCCGCGGCTGTCGTTCACGACGATCGGCGTCTTGCGGATCTTCTTCACGTAGTCGATCGCCACCGCGACGGCGCGCGGCGCGGTCTTCTTGCCGAGGATGAGTTCGACGAGGCCCATCTTGTCCACCGGCGAGAAGAAGTGGATGCCGATGAAGTTCTCCGGCCGGCGGCTCGCCTCGGCGAGGCCGGTGATCGGCAATGTCGAGGTGTTCGAGCCGAAGATCGCGCCGGGCGAGAGTTCGGCCTCCGCCAGTTTGGTGACCGCCGCCTTGATCTCGCGGTTCTCGAACACCGCTTCGACGACGAGGTCCGAGCCCTTCACGTCGGCATAGTCGGTCGTCGGCTTGATCAGCGCGAGTACGGCATCGGCCTTCTCCTTCGCCATCTTGCCTCGCTCCACCTGCTTGACGAGCAGCGCGGCCGAGTAGGCCTTGCCCTTCTCCGCCGCCTCGATGGTGGTGTCGATCAGGACAGTCTCGATGCCGGCCATCGCCTGCACATAGGCGATGCCCGCGCCCATCATGCCGGCTCCGATCACGGTCACCTTTCTCGCATCACTCGGCGGCTGGCCCGCCGGGCGGCGCGCGCCCTTGCCCAGTTCCTGCATCGAGAGAAACATCGAGCGGATCATGTTCTTCGCCGCCGGGTGCATCAGCAGCTTGGCGAAGTAGCGCGACTCGATACGCAGGGCCGCGTCCATGGGCACCTGCAGCCCCTCATAGACGCAGGACATGATGAACTTCTGCGCCGGATAGTTTCCGTACGAATTCTTGCGCAGCAGCGCGTTACCGATGGTGAAGACCCCCGCCCCGCCGGGGCTGTGCGGCGTGCCGCCCGGCACCTTGTAGTCCTTCTTGTCCCAGGGCTGTACCGGATCGCCCTTGGCGCGGATCCAGTCCTTGGCGGTGGAGACTTCGGTGCCCGGCGCGGCGGTCGCATGCACGATGCCGATTTTCACCGCTTCCTGCGGCGAGACGGGATTGCCCGCGTTGATCAGCTCCAGCGCCTTCTGCGCGCCGATTAGCCTCGGCAGGCGCTGCGTGCCGCCGCCGCCGGGCAGCAGGCCGATCTTCGATTCCGGCAGGCCGAGCTGGATCTTCGGACTGTCGCTGACGACGCGGTAGTGGCAGGCGAGCGTCACCTCAAGCCCGCCGCCCAGCGCCAGGCCGTTGATCGCGGCCGCAATCGGCTTGCCGCAGGTCTCGAGCCCGCGCAGCACCTTGTTGAAGCCGTAGGCGCTGTCGAAGGCGCGCTGCAGGCGCTCCTGCTCGGAGAGGCGGGCGTCGCCGCCGGCGTTCTCGCCCATTTCGCCGAGGTCCGCGCCGGCGCAGAAGCCCGACGTCTTGCCCGAGGTAATGACTGCGCCCTTGATGGCGGGATCGGCGCCGATGCGCTCGGCGATCAGCGTGATCTCCTTCAGCACCGTGGCGGTCAGCGTATTCATCGAGCGGCCGGGGACGTCGAACACCGCGGTGGCGATGCCGTCGCTGTCGACCGAGAACTTGAAGGTTTCGTAGGCGGTCATGGCGATCCCTCCCTTACACGCGCTCGATCACGGTGGCGGTGCCCATGCCGGCGCCGACACACAGCGTGACGAGGCCGGTCGCCTTGTTGGTGCGTTCCATCTCGTCGAGCACGGTGCCGACCAGCATCGCGCCGGTCGCGCCCAGAGGATGTCCCATGGCGATGGCGCCGCCGTTGACGTTGATCTTGTCGTGAGGGATGCCGAGCACCTTCATGTAGCGCAGCACGACCGAGGCGAAGGCCTCGTTCAGCTCGTAAAGGTCGATGTCGGCCACCGACATGCCGAGCTTCTTCAGTACCTTCTCGGTCACATAGGAAGGGCCGGTCAGCATGATCGAGGGCTCCGAGCCGATCGAGGCCATGCCCCGAACGCGCGCGCGCGGCTTGAGGCCGAGCGCATCGCCCATCTCCTTGGTGCCGAAAAGGACAGCCGCTGCGCCGTCGACGATGCCCGACGAGTTGCCGGCATGGTGGACGTGGTTGATGCGTTCGACCTGCGGATAGCGCTGCTGCACGACGGCATCGAAGGCGAACTCGCCGGGTCCGACGAACGAGGGCTGGAGCGCGCCCAGCGACTGCATCGTCGTCTCGGGCCGCATGTGCTCGTCATGATCGAGCAGGGTCAGGCCGAGTTGGTCCTTTACGGCGACAATCGACTTGATGAAACGCCCTTCCGACCAGGCGCGCGCAGCGCGCTTCTGGCTTTCGACCGCGAAGCCATCGACGTCTTCGCGGCTGAAGCCATCGAGCGTGGCGATCAGGTCGGCGCCGATGCCCTGCGGTGCGAAGTAGGACTTGATCGCGATCTCGGGGTCGGAGGCCCAAGAGCCGCCGTCAGATCCCATCGGCACGCGGCTCATCGATTCCACGCCGCCGCCGATCGCCATGTCGGCCTCGCCGGTCATCACCTTGGCGGCGGCCATGTTGCAGGCTTCCAGACCCGAGGCACAGAAGCGGTTGATCTGCACGCCGGCGACCGTCTCGGCGAAATCGGCGTTGAGCACGGCGATGCGGGCGATGTCGGAGCCCTGCTCGCCGACCGGTGCAACGCAGCCGAGCACCACGTCGTCCAATTTCGAGGTATCGAGGCCGTTGCGGTCGCGGATCGCCTGGAGCGCCTGGGTGACCAGCGACAGCGCGGTCACTTCATGCAGCTTGCCGTCCTTGCGTCCCTTGCCGCGCGGGGTGCGCACAGCGTCATAGATGTAGCATTCGGTCATGGCTTGATCTCCCTGACGGGGCCAGCATTAGCCGGATCGCCTGACGGCCCTCGAATAGTCCTGGACAGCGAACTAGGCGCGGTCAGATGACCGGTCAACATGACGCTTACGTCAACGATAGAGCAAGACAGCATGCGACCCCGGTTCTGGCCGGAATCTTGTTGCGCTCCGCCCTCAAAAATTGACGCCTTGTCTTCAAGAACGTATGCCCGTCGGCCTCAAGGGGAAATCTATGAGCGGTAAACGCGAGCAGACCAAAAAGAACAACCGGACGGCGATCCTGGAAGCGGCGCGCGATGTGTTCTCGAGGCTTGGCTATGGCGCGACGACGGTGCGGGACATCATTCGCGCGACCGATCTGGCGAGCGGCACCTTCTACAACTACTTCAAGTCCAAGGAAGAGGTCTTCGAGGCGATCCAGGACGAGACGGCGCTGCGCGTTCGTCCGCGGCTGCGGGAGGAGCGCAAGCGCGCGCGCACGATCGACGAGTTCGTCAGCGGCACCTTTGTGACATTCTTTGAGTCGGTCGCCGAGGATCGGCGCGCCTTCGCAGTGATCCGTCGCAATGCCGATGCGATCCGTATCAGGATGGACACGCCCGAAATCATCGCCGGCTTCGACGAACTGCGCGCCGACCTCGCGCAGGCGATCGGGGACGGCCTCTTCCCGCCGGTGGACGTCGACTTCCTCGTCGCCTCATTCGTGGGCCTCGGCTTTGAGATCGCAGAGTACATGCTCAAGCGCGACCCGATCGACCCGCAGGGTGCAGCGGCCTTCGCCACTGCACTTTTCCTGGGCGGCTACAAGGCTTTGCCGCACTGCGTCGCGGCGACGCAGGACGCAGCCTGAACCGGCGTCACAGCCGATCAACGAGGAGACGCTTCATGAGCGCCGACGAACTCCATGCCATCAATGCCATGCTGCGCGAGTCGCGGCTGCGCGAGCGGCCGACCGGATGGCCGGCTCAGCGCGCCGCCATGGAGGCTTCCACCGCCGTCCTGCCGCAAGCCGCCGGCGTTACGCTGACCCCTGTGACGGCGAACGGCGTTCCAGCGGAATGGCAGGCGCGCCCGGATGCAGCCGGCGATGCGGCGATCCTCTATCTGCATGGCGGCGGCTACGCGATCGGCTCCATCGCAACGCACCGGGCGTTGACCACGGCGCTCGCTGCCGCGTTCGAGGGTCGTGTCCTCTCGCTCGACTACCGCCTCGCACCCGAGCACCCCTGTCCTGCGGCGATCGAGGACGCTGTCGTCGCCTATCGCTTTCTGCTGGACCAGGGCTTGAAGCCCGGCCGCATCGTCATCGCGGGCGATTCGGCGGGCGGCGGGCTCACCGTCGCGACACTGCTCGCTCTGCGCGAGGCAGGCTTGCCCAGCCCGGCGGGCGGCTGGTGCATCTCGCCCTGGGTCGATCTCACCAACGCCAGCGGCACGATGTCCTCAAAGGCGGATGAGGATCTCATCGTCTCGGCCGCCAGCCTCGACGCCTATGCGGCCGCCTATGCAGCCGGTGGAGACCTGAGGGCAGCGCCCTGCAGTCCGCTCTTCGGCGACCTCGCAGGCCTGCCGCCGCTGCTCATTCAGGTCGGCTCCGCCGAGACGTTGCTGGACGATTCGCTCGGGCTCGCCGCAAACGCCAGTCGCGCCGATGTCGAGGTGCGGCTCGAAGTCTGGCCCGGCCAGCAGCATGTGTTCCACATGTTCGCCCCGTTGCTGGGCGAGGCGCGCGCGGCGATCGCGGCCGGAGCAGGCTGGGTCAGCGACCGGATCGCCTGAAAGCGGCCGCGCCGCTCAGGGGCCAGCTCCGCAGAACCGATGATCGGCGAGCGTCTCGATGATGCGGCACTCGCCGAGCCTGCCGTGCGGACCCTCGCTCTTGCGCTTCAGTTCGCGCCGCAGCGCTTTCAGGCGCGAGATCTTGCGTTCGACCTCGGCAAGCTGATGCGCGGCGATACGGTCCGCCGCGGCGCACGGCGCTTCGGGTGGGCCGAGAGGCGCAGCAGTTCCCTGATGTCGCCCACCGCCCCTAGCCCAACGACCAACGGCCCCATGACCACGGGCCTCGCGCCCGCCCGCCCCACGCCCACGCGCACTAGGCGTATCAGCCGAGGCGGATCACATGCCCCTCGTCGGCCTTGACGCGGCCTGAGACGAGATCGGCGAAGACCTTGCCGGCAGCGGCGAGCCCCCTGCCCTCGACAACCCGTGTCGACGCGACGGCGACCGGCAGGAAGGCGCGCCAGGCGTCGGCCGTCTTCTGCGCGAAGCCCGTCGGGCCCCAGTCCTTGATCCGCTTGGCGACCTGGTTCGGCGCAAAGAACAATTGCGGCTGAGGCCCCGGGAGGTCGCCGCCGCCGCCGCCGTGTTCCCAGTGCGTCGCGCCGACCGCGCAGGAATAGGCCAGCGCGTCGCGGAAATGGCGATGGACCCGCCCGCGCACCGCCGCGTCGCCGGCGATGTCGACGAAGACGCTGGGCGTCGCGGCGTCGAGCGTCTCGATCGCATCATAGGGAACGACCGCGCCGTAGCAGCCGAGCTCTTTCACGAAACCGATATTGCCGGGCGAGGTGAGCCCGGCGACCGTCACGCCGCCGCGCGCCTTCAGCAGCCCGGCAGTCGCATAGGCGGTCTTGGCGGAGGCGCTGGAGAAGATCACCTGGCGCGCGCCGAAGAAACCGTTGTCGGCGAGGAAATCGTCAATCAGGAACGATGTCGTGAAGAGCGGACGGAACAGCATCTGCAACGCCTCGGTGTCCGCCGTGTAGAGCGGGTCGGAAGCCGTGAAGACATAGTTGTTGTAAACCGCCGCCAGATGCGCGCGGTGCGCCGAGACGTCGGAGAACCCGCTCGCCTTCACCGCGCCCGGCCGCACGATCAGCGTGTCCGACATGGGCAGATAGCCATAGACCCGGGCGCCCGGCGCGACGCCTTCGGCGCGGCTTTCCGCGACCGTCGCGAAGCCCCAGACCGGCACGCGGCCGAAGCCTTCCGCCGCCGGGAAGAAGTCCCAGTACTTCATCGCCGTTCCGAAGACGCCGTAGGTGACGTTGTTGGCGGTGAGCGAGAAGGCGTCAACCTTCAGCCGCGCCTCGCCGTCCTCCAGCGCCCGCGCCGCCGCGGCGGCGATCCGCGTGGTCCCGAGCGCATCCCGCGATACGAGAAGATCTTCTGCCATCGTATTTTCCTTTCCGCCGTCAGGCCGCGTCGCGCGCGCCGCGCACCAGTCGCCCCGGCAGCGCGCCGGTCGGCTGGCCGTCGCGATAGACCGGACGGCCGCTGACGATCGTTGCGGTGTAGCCGTCGGCATACTGCATCAGCCGCCGCCCGCCCGAGGGCAGGTCGTAGAGAATGGTCGGCGCGTGCAGCCGCAGATTGTCGTAGTCGATGACGTTGATGTCACCCTTGCAGCCGGGTTTCAGCAGGCCGCGATCGAGGAGGCCGACCGCCTCGGCCGTGCCGCGGGTCTGCTTGGCGATCATCGTCTCCAGCTTCATCTTGGGCCCGCGCGTGCGGTCGCGCGTCCAGTGAATGAGGTTCGAGGTCGGGAACGAGCCGTCGCAGATCGTCCCCAGATGCGCGCCGCCGTCCGAGAGGCCGAGCACCGTGTTGGGGTGGTTCATCATTTCGAACGATGGATCGAGCGAACCGTCCGCGTAGTTTAGGAAGGTGAGGTAGAGCGCGCCGCGCCCGTCGCCTGCCGTGATGACATCGAGCGCGTATTCCTCTGGGCTCACGCCGCGGGCCGCCGCGCGGGCGGCGACAGAATGCTCCGGCAGCGGCTCGTAATTCGGCGGATCGCCCAGTTCGAACATCGCGCCGAAGCCGCGCAGCACCGATTTGACGAAGGGATGGTCGGCGCGCGGCGTTTCGGCCAGAAGCTTCGCCCGGAACCACGGATCGCGCAGTGCCGCCAGCCTCTCCTCGAGGCTCTTGTCAGCGATCTCCTTGTAGGCGGTGTGGGCGATGAACGGATTGAGCGTCAGCGCCAGGCCGAGCAGCAGTCCGACCGGACGGCCCGCCACCTGGGCCCGCATCTCCAGCCCGTCGTCGTTCGCCTGCTTCAGCCAGCCGAGCACGTCCTTGTAGAGGCCGGGGGCGAGCGGCGACTGCGCGAGGCTGACCGAGAGCGGACGGCCCGAGGCCTCGGCCATGCGGCGCAGCACGTTGAACTCCGCCTCGCCGCCGGGGAAATCGGTGACGACCTGAAGCACTCCCATGCCGGCCTGCTTCAGCCCCATGGCGATGCCGACCAGCTCCTTCTCGGCCGCGCCGTAGGAGGGCGTGTTGTTGCCGTCGGCGGTCTTGTGGTTGAGCGTGCGCGAAGTGGAAAAGCCGAGCGCCCCGTCACGCATCGCCTCGCGGGCGAGCGCCGCCATGCGGAAAATGTCCTGGTCCGTCGCCGGTTCCTGCTTCGCACCGCGCTCGCCCATCACATAGACGCGCAAGGCCCCGTGCGGGAGTTGCGCCGCGAAGTCGATGTCGTGGGGCACGTCTTCCATGGCGTTCAGGTAGTCGCCAAAGCTCTCCCAGTTCCATTTCAGCCCCTCGGCGAGCACCGGATGGGGGATGTCCTCAACGCCTTCCATCAGGCTGATCAGGCGGTCGTGATCCTCCGGCTTCACCGGGGCAAAGCCGATGCCGCAATTGCCGAAGACCGCCGTGGTGACGCCATGGATCGACGAGGGGCTAAGGCGGCTGTCCCAGGTCGCCTGGCCGTCGTAGTGGGTGTGGATATCGACGAAGCCGGGGGTGACGATCTTGCCTTTGGCGTCGATCTCCTCGGTGCCGGAGCCCGAAACCTGGCCCACGGCGACAATCCTGCCCCTTGAGACAGCGACATCGCCCTCGAAAGGTGGCGCGCCGGTGCCGTCGAAGATCGTGCCGTTCCGGACGATCAGATCGTGCGTGCTCATGGCGCTTCCTTGCTCTTGTCTTGATAGCCTTGCGGGGCGAGGCTAGCACAGTGAGAACCATACGAAACGCCCCGGGGACAGCGATGAGCCTTCAAACCTTCATGACCGGCCTGATCTTCAGCCTGCCGTCCGGCATCATCCAGGCGATGGCCGGGCCGAAGACGACGATCGACGGCAAGACGCTCGATCCGCGCATCGCCCTGATGGCCAAGCAGGCGTCGAAGGGGCCGGCGCTCTCGACGCTGACGCCGCCGATGGTCCGCGAGGGCATGAGGGCGGGCTTCTCGGTGATCGACGCCAAGCGCCGCCCCAGCGTGACCGTCAAGGACTTGACGGTGCCCGGCGGCGGCGCCGCCGCCCTGCCCGCCAGGCTCTACACGCCCTCCGGAGCGTCGGGCAGCGAGCCGCTGCTCGTCTATTTCCACCAGGGCGGCTGCGTCATCGGCGGCCTGTGGACCTGCGACACCTGGTGCTCGATCCTCGCCGAGGACGCCCGGGCGATCGTCCTCAATGTCGACTATCGACATGCCCCGGAGGACAAGTTTCCAGCCTCGGTCGACGACGCGATCGCCGCCTATGAGTGGGCTGTCGCCAATGCGCGCAGCCTCGGTGCCGACGGCAAGCGCGTCGGCGTCGGTGGCGACTCGGCAGGCGGCTATCTCTCAAATGTCGTCTGCCATGCGATGAAGAAGGCGGGCAAAGCCCAGCCGGCGCTTCAGCTGCTGATCTATCCCGCCGTCGACTGGACCGCGACCGGCGGCACGATGGTCTCGATGGCCAATGTCTACCCGTTGACCGCCGCGATGATGGACTGGTTCGCCGGCCACTACCTCAACAGCCAGGACGAGCGCACCGACTGGCGCGTCTCGCCGGCGCTGGAGGCGGACCAGTCGGGCCTCGCGCCCGCACTCATCTACAATGCCGGGTTCGATCCGCTGACGACGCAGGGCGCGGAGTATGCGGCCAGGCTCAAGGCGGCAGGCGTCGCCGTCGTCTACCGCTGCTACGATTCGCTGTCGCACTCGTTCACGGCGATGTCTGGCGCCGTTCCGGCGGCCCGCAAGGCGCTGGCCGAGATCGCTGCCGACGTAAAGCAGGCCTTCGGGCGCGGCGCATGAAGGCGCTGGTCTGCCGCGCCATCTCCGAAGACATCTCGACCGTCCGAGTCGAGGACCTCCCGGTCCGCGAACCCGGCCCCGGGGAGGTCAGGCTGCGCATCCGCGCCGCGTCGGTCAACTTCCCCGACATCCTGATGATCCAGGGCAAGTACCAGCACAAGCCGCCGCTGCCCTTCACGCCCGGCATGGAAGGGGCGGGCGAGGTGGTGGCGGTTGGCGAAGGCGTCACGCGGTTCAGGGCGGGCGACCGGGTGGTCGGCGGGCTGCGCACCGGCGGTTTCGCCGAGGAGGCCGTCGCCGCAGAGAGCGCGCTGCGGGCGATACCCAAGGGCATGGATTTCTCCGCCGCCGCAGCCTTTCCGGCGGCCTATCTCACGGCCTATGTCGCGCTCGTCCGCCGAGCCGCGATCGAGACCGGCGAGACGCTTCTGGTGCACGGCGCGGCAGGCGGCGTCGGCCTCGCCGCGGTCGATCTCGGTCTTGCCTTCGGGGCGAGGGTGATCGCCACCGCCTCCAGCGAGGAGAAGCGTGCCTTCCTCGCCGCGCGCGGCGCGCATCTGGTGCTGCCGTCCACAGGCTTCCGTGAGGCGGTGAAGGATTTCACCGGCGGCCTCGGCGCCGATGTGATCTACGATCCCGTCGGCGGCGACGTCTTCGACGAGTCGGTGCGCTGCATCGCCTTCGACGGGCGGCTTCTGGTGATCGGGTTCACCTCCGGTCGCATCCCGGAGATCAGCGTGAATATGCCGCTCATCAAGGGCTTCTCCGTGGTCGGCGTTAGAGCCGGCGAGTATGGCCGCCGGTTCCCGGCACGCGGGCGCGAGAACCTGGAAGCCATCGACCAGCTGGCCGAGGAAGGCATCATCCGCCCTCATGTCTTCGCCACCTTTCCGCTGGAGCGGGCGGTTGAGGCGATGCGGATGCTCCAGGAGCGCAAGGTCATCGGCAAGGTAGTGGTGACCCCATGAGCGACGGCGACGAGCGGCATGCGGTAATGACGTTGCGCCAGCAGGCCTGGTTCTGGGCCGGCGCCGTGCTGGTCGTCTTTCTGTTCCTCTACGTCCTCAGCGACATCCTGCTTCCGTTCGTCCTGGGGCTCATTCTCGCCTATCTGCTGAATCCGCTGACCACGCGGCTGGAGCGGCTGCGCATCGGCCGCACCGGGGCGGCTCTGCTTGTCTCGGGCGCCATCATCCTCCTCTTCGCCATCCTCGCGACGCTGATGGTGCCGTTCCTCGCCAACCAGCTGACCGAGCTGATCGCCAGCTTGCCGCAGGTGATCCGCAGCCTGCAGGCCTTCGCCGCCGAGCAGGGCGCGCCGCTGATCGAGCGGATCGGCGGACCTGAGGCGGTTGGAGAGGTCCAGACCGCGATCGCCGACATGGTGCGTTCGGCCGGCGGCTGGCTGGGCGAGATCCTCGCCTCCATCTGGTCGGGCGGCGAGGCGATCATGAACGCCTTCATGCTCGTCGTCGTGACGCCGATCATCGCCTTTTATCTGTTGATCGACTGGCCGCGCTTCACGCAAACGATCGATGGCTGGCTTCCGCGCCGCCATGACGACACCGTGCGCCGGCTCTGGCGCGAGATGGACCACGCGATCGGCGGCTTCCTGCGCGGTCAGACCGCGGTCGTGCTGATGCTCGCGTCGTTCTATGCGGTCGCGCTGTTCCTCATCGGACTCAACTACGGCATCGTCATCGGCATCGGAGCGGGCCTGCTCAGCTTCATCCCGCTGGTGGGCGCAGTAACCGGGTTCATGGTTTCCGGAGCAGTCGCCCTCGTCCAGTTCTGGCCGGAATGGTGGATGATCGCGCTCACTCTCGGCGTCTTCGTTTTCGGTCAGGTTTTCGAAGGCTACGTCATCGCGCCGAAGATCGTAGGCGAGGCCACAGGCGTCCATCCCGTCTGGCTGATGTTCGCCCTTTTCGCCTTCGGCTATCTCTTCGGCTTTGTCGGCCTGCTGCTCGCCGTGCCGCTCGCCGCGATCATCGCGGTGCTCTGCCGATTCCTGATCGACAAGTATCTGGAGAGTTCGCTCTATCTCGAAATGGAGCCGCCGCCGGATAAGGACGACGACGCGTTTCCCTGAACGCCAGGTCCGGCCTCAGGCCGGCGAAAGGCCGAGCTTTTCGAACAGCGCCCGGTCGCGATCCTCTCCGGGGTTTGCTGTCGTCAGCAGCTTCTCGCCACGGAAGATCGAAGCCGCACCTGCCATGAAGCAGAGCGCCTGGAGCTCGTCGCTCATCGTCTCTCGCCCGGCCGACAGCCGCACGACCGAGCGCGGCATGGTGATGCGCGCAACCGCGATAGTTCGCACGAACTCCAGCCCGTCGATCTCCTTCACCTCGGCGAGCGGTGTCCCTTTCACCCGCACGAGGCGGTTGATCGGGACGGACTGAGGGTGCTGCGGCAGCGTCGCCAGCGCGACGATCATGCCGGCCCGGTCTGTGCGGCTTTCGCCCATGCCTACGATACCGCCCGAGCAGACATTGATGCCGGCCGAGCGCACATTCTCCAGGGTCTCCAGCCGTTCCTCGAAAGTGCGGGTGGTGATGATGTCCCTATAGTATTCCGGCGAGGTGTCGAGGTTGTGATTGTAGTAGTCGAGCCCTGCATCCGCGAGGCGCTTGGCTTGGTAGTCCTCCAGCATGCCCAGCGTCATGCAGGTCTGCAGACCGAGTGCGCCTACGCCCTCCACCATCTCCACGATGTCGTCGAGATCGCGGTCCTTGGGCCGCGTCCACGCGGCGCCCATGCAGAAACGCGAGGCGCCGGCGGCCTTGGCGGCGCGAGCCGCCTCCAGCACCGCGTCGAGGCCCATGAGCTTTGAGGCCTTCAGGCCGGTCTCGGCGGCGAATTTCTGGGCCTGCGGACAATAGGCGCAGTCCTCGGCGCAGCCGCCGGTCTTGATCGAGAGGAGCTGCGAGAGCTGCACCTCGTTCGCGGTATGGAAGCGCCGGTGCACGGCCTGCGCCTCGAACAGAAGATCCATGAGCGGCCGGTCGAACAGCGCCAGCACTTCGGCACGCGTCCAGTCGTGCCGGACGCCTTCGATATCGAGCGCGTTCATGTCCGCTTTCCGTAATGTGGAGTTGCCGATGCGCGTCCGGCATATGCAGCGCGCGCGACGCGGTCAACACTCCCCTAGCGTCATCACACGGCGCGCCTGGCCTTGTCCTTGTCGTTGGTCGCCTTGATCATGCCGCGAATGTTCTCCCAGTCGGCGTCGGTGAGGCTCGCCATGCGCGAGAAATTGCCGCCGCTCGCCTGGTACTGCGCGCCGTCGATGGCGATCGTCTGTCCGGTCAGATACTCGCAGCCATCGGCCATCAGGAAGGTCGCGAGGTTGGTGAGTTCCTCCATCTGGCCGACGCGGCCGAGCGGATTGGCGCTCATGTCGCTATAGGCCTTGGCGCCCTGGCCCGGATTCAGCCGGGCCGACATGCCTTCGGTGGGGAAGGCGCCGGGACAGATGGAATTCACGCGGATGCCGTGCGGACCCCACTCGACCGCCAGGCTCTGGCCCATCACGTTGACACCCGCCTTCGACATCGCCGAGGGCACGGTGTAGGGCGAGCCGTTCCACACCCAGGTCGTGAGGATGTTGACGATGGAACCCTTCGAGCCGTCGGCGATCCAGCGCTTGCCGACCGCCAGCGTCATGTAGAACGTGCCGTGAAAGACGATGTTGGCGATCGCGTCGAAACCGCGCGGCGAGAGATCCTTGGTGCGCGAGATGAAGTTGCCCGCCGCGTTGTTGACGAGGCCGGTCAGCGGGCCCTCGTTCCAGACGCGGGTCACCATGTCCTCGATGGCCTCGGCGACCCGGATGTCGCAGGCGATCGGGGTGCAACGGCTCCCCGTCTCGCCTTCGATCTCCTTCGCAGTCTCCTGCAGCACGCCGAGGCGCCGTCCGCAGATCACCGTCTCGGCGCCGAGCCGCGCATAGGCGCTCGCCATCTCCTTGCCGAGGCCCGTACCGCCGCCGGTGACGAGGATCTTCTTGCCCTTCAGCAGACCTTCCTTGAACACGTCGCGCTTCTCCCTATGTACTTTGGGGCAAGCATGACGCGGGTCATCGCCGAGGGCAACGGTCGGTCTCGCGCGGCTTCAGCCCGGCAGCATCGCCTCCAGCGTCTCCAGTCTGTCGGCGTCCTTGGGCGGCTTGTCCCAACGCAGTCGGCTGATCCGCGGGAAACGCATCGCGACGCCGCTCTTGTGCCGCGGCGAACGAGCAAGCCCTTCGAACGCGACCTCCAGCACCAGGCCGAGGTCGCGCGTATGCGCCACCTCGCGCACCGGTCCGAAGCTGTTCACCGTATTGGCGCGCACGAAGCGGTCGATCTCCTTCAGTTCCTCGTCGGTGAAGCCGAAATAGGCCTTGCCGACCGGAACCAGCTCCTCGCCGCGCCAGACGCCGAACGTGTAGTCGGAGTAGTACGACGAGCGCTTGCCGTGGCCGCGCTGGGCGTACATCAGCACCGCATCGACGAGACGCGGGTCGCGCTTCCACTTGAACCATTCGCCGCGCACCCGGCCCGGCAGATAGGACGACTCCCAGCGCTTCAGCATCAGTCCCTCGGCGGCGGCCGATGGCGGGTTCGCGCGCAGGCGCTGCAGATCCTCCCAGCCAGACACCGGCACCAGCGGCGACAGGTCGAGGCGTTCGCGGCCGTCGCCAAGCAGGTCTTCCAGCCGCGCCCGCCGTGCGCGGTACGGCAGCGGCCGCAGGTCCGTCCCGTCCAGATGCAGGATGTCGTAGGCGCGGATACCGGCCGGATAGTCCTGAAGCACCGCCTTTGTGACCGTCTTGCGATTCAGGCGCTGCTGCAGGTCATTGAAGCTCGCCGGTTCGCCGTCGCGGAACACCAGCAACTCGCCATCGATAGACGCGTCTCCCCCCAGCAGACCGACAACATCGGGAAAGGCGGCCGAGATGTCCTCGCCGGTGCGCGTATAGAGTCGCGCCTCGCCGCGGTCGCTCACCGCCTGGACTCGGATGCCGTCCCATTTCCACTCGGCTGCGAAGTCGCCGGGCTTCAGGACGGCGAGATCGCGCTCCTCGAGCGCATGCGCCAGCATGACGGGGCGGAACGGGGCTCGCGCGATCCCGCGGGGACGCTCCGAGCGTCCCTCAAGCCAGGCGAACAGCTCCGTGTACGGAGGATGGAGGCCCGGCCAGACCAGTTCGATCTCGTCCGGTTCGACGCCGCCGATCGCCGCGGCCGCCGTCTTGGCGAGCCGCCCCGAGACGCCGACGCGAAGAGATCCGGTCATCAGCTTGATCAGGGCCCAGCGCCCGTCGGCGTCCAGCGCATCGAGCCAGCCTTCGACCAGACCGGGCAGTTCGGCCTTCGAGGCCGCCTCCAGCCCGGCGACGATCTCGCTGAGTTCGGGTGCGCGATTGGCGCCGCGGCGCTGCGGCCAGATCAGCGCGACGGTTTCCGCCAGGTCTCCGACATAGTCGTAGGACAGGCGGAACAGCACCGGATCGACGCGCGCTTCGGCGAGGGTGCGGATCAGTCCCGCCTTGGCGTGCTTGAACGAGAGGCTGCCGGTCAGCGCCGCAAGCGCATAACCCCGGTCGGGATCGGGCGTGTCGCGCAGGTAGCGCTCGATCGCCCGCAGCTTCACGGTGCGCTGGGGCGCATAGACCAGGCGATCGAGCAGCGCGGCGAAGCGGTTCATGCCTCGGCCTCGTCGCGCTCGCCCGCTCCGTCCTCGTCATAGCCGACGAGACTGAGCGCCCGCGCCGGCACGCCGTTCGTCTGCGCCCAATGCACCAGCGCCTCTTCAGCGCCGTGCGTGACCCAGAGCTGTCCCGGTTTCAGTTCGGCGACCGTCGCCGTCAGTTCGTCCCAGTCCGCGTGGTCGGAGAGGATCAGCGGCAGTTCGACCTGTCTCTGGCGGGCGCGGGCGCGGACCCGCATCCAGCCGCTCGCGAAGCAGGTCACCACATCGCCCAGCCGCCGCGACCAGATGTCGTTGAGCGACGATGGCGGGGCGATCACGATCGCTCCCTTGAAGACTTCGCGGGTCAGCGGCGTCTTCATCATCTCCTGCGCCGGACGCAGATCGCCCAGCCCGACGCCGAGCGCCTCGTAAAGGTCGCAGAGCTTCTGCATCGCGCCGTGCAGATAGATCGGCGCGTCGTAGCCCGTCTCGCGCAGCAACGCGATCACGCGCTGCGCCTTGCCGAGCGAATAGGCCCCGACCAGGTGGCAGCGATCTGGAAACGTCGAGAGCGACAGCAGCAGCTTGGCGATCTCGCCGGCATCGGGCGGGTGGCGGAAGACCGGCAGGCCGAAGGTCGCCTCGCTGATGAAAATGTCGCAGGCGACCGGCTCGAAGGCGGTGCAGGTCGGGTCGCGCCGCCGCTTGAAGTCGCCCGAGACGACGACCCGCGCTCCGCCCTTCTCCACCACCGCCTGGGCGCTGCCCAGCACATGCCCGGCCGGGACCAGGCGCACGTCGATGCCACCGATGGCGGCGCGCTCGCCATAGGCCAGGGCCTGCATCGACCCGGCGAAGCGGGCGCCGTAGCGCGCCGCCATGATGGCGAGCGTCTCCTTGGTCGCTAGGACGGCGCCGTGCCCGGCCCGGGCATGATCGGCATGGCCATGGGTAATGACCGCCCGGGCGACCGGGCGGGTCGGATCGATCCAGAAATCCCCCGCCGGGCAGTAGAGCCCGCCCGGAACGGGGCGCAGCAGGGTTTCGGGCCGAATGATCATGACCGTATGGGGAACGCCTTCGGGGGAAGATAGGTTGTGCGGGGCGCGAACGCGAACCTCGCGGCGGGCGCGCGAATCTTGTATGCGATGTTTATGACCGTGCGCCTGCCGCTTGACCGACGCCATGGCTGACGCCCAGACCGAAGCCCGCGACGAGCTCGCCAGCCTTCTGCGGCACGCGGCGGCGCGGGACCGCGCGGCCCTGCGGGAGATCTACCGGCGAACCTCCGCGAAACTTTTGGGCGTGTGCCTTCGTATCTTGCCTCAGAGGGAAGAGGCCGAAGACGTGCTGCAGGAGGTTTACATTACGGTATGGGACAAGGCGCATGCCTTCGATCCGCGTCTGGCGAGCCCGATGACTTGGCTGGCGGCGATCGCACGCAATCGGGCGATCGACCGCCTGCGCGCCTTGAAGCGCCGCCCCGCGGACGCCCTGCCCGAGGGCTTCGACATCGCCGACGAGACCCCGGACGCACAGGCCGGTCTTGAGCAGTCTCAGGAGTACGCTAAGTTGCGGGGCTGCCTGGAAATTCTTGAGCCTAGGACGCGCGGCGCGATTTCCAGCGCGTTCTTCGGCGGACACACCTATGCGGCGCTGGCGGAGAAGGATGGCGTGCCGCTGGGCACGATGAAAACCTGGATCCGCAGGGGCCTCAGCGCGCTCAAGGAGTGTGTTGGGCGATGAGCGACGCGATGGACGACTGGACAGGCAGTTCCGACGACCTTCAGGCCGCGGAATACGTTCTGGGCGTGCAGGATAGCAATGCACGCGCGTCCGCCTCGCGGCGGGCGGAGGCCGACGCCGGCTTTGCCGCGCTCGTGGCGGCCTGGGAAGCCCGCCTGGTGCCGCTCAGCGAGACGATCTCGCCGTCCGAGGTGCCGCCGCATCTGTGGGCCGAAGTCGAGCGGCGTCTCGGCTGGCAGTCGCAGGCCCAGGGTGCCGTCCCGCAGAAGCCGCAATCCCTCTGGAACAGCATCGGCCTGTGGCGCGGCCTGGCGTTCGGCTCATCGACTCTTGCTGCAGGCGCGCTCGCCCTGGCGCTGCTGGTGATGCCGGCGGGCGGTCCCGCCACGCCGCCCCCGCCGCCGCCCGGCATGCCGATGGTTGCGGCCATTGCGACCGATGTCGGCGATCCGATGTATATGGCGGTCATCGACCAGGGTTCGGCGACGATTACCGTCATGCCGATGAAGGCTCCTGTCGCCGGCGCGCAGGTGCCCGAGCTGTGGATCATCGGCGAGGGCGAAGCGCCGATTTCGCTCGGCGTGGTGCCTGACAAGGGCATGCAGCGCGCGCCTTTCCCGCCGGCCCACATGGAGCGGGCCCATCACGGCGCGCTCCTCGCGATTACCATGGAGCCGCCCGGCGGCGCGCCGGGCGGCAAAGCGACCGGGCCTGCTGTCGCCAAGGGCGCGATCCAGAGCCTCTAGCACGGCCGCCGAACGCTGCCGGAACGCCGCGTGCGACCACTGGATAGCACGCATAACTCGAAATGTACGTCCTGCGCTGCGCAAGGATGCATGCGAGGCCGTCACGGCTGCGTGAGCTGCAAATAAACTCGGCGGCCTGGCGAATTGCTCATCCCGGCCACATCCGCGCCGCCTGCGCGCCGTAGCTCCTGCCGCGTTCGCCCCCGGACGCGCATGAACATCCAGGAGAATGACATGAACCCCTCGATCGCCCGCCTGATGGGCTCCGTCTTTGCAGCCGGCATGATCGCCCTCGCCGGCCCGGCGCTCGCCGGCTCGTACGGCAAGACGGCCGCCTCCGTCGAAGTCGGCGGCGCGCCGATGATGGCCGATAAGCGGATCCCCGAGAACGCTTCCAAGGCCGCGACTCTGACGACGCTCGTCGCGGCGCTGGGCGCGGCCGGCCTTGTCGAGACGCTGATGGGCGACGGCCCGTTCACCGTCTTCGCGCCGACCAATGCGGCTTTCGAAAAGCTCCCCGCCGGCACCGTCGAGACGCTGCTGCAGCCGGAGAACAAGGCGACGCTGACCGGTATCCTCACCTATCACGTCGTCGCCGGAAGCTACGCTGCCGCCGACCTCGCCGCGATGGCGGAAAAGATGGGCGGCAAGGCCGAGCTTACGACCGTCGCCGGCGGCACGCTGACCGTCATGCAGAAGGACGGCAAGTGGGTCGTCGTCGATGCCGCCGGCAACGCCGCCGGCATCGAGACCGCCGACGTCGCGCAGGCGAACGGCGTCGTCCATGTCATCGACACGGTGCTGATGCCCACCATGTAGGCGCCGTCAGCCGCCCGTCCGGCCGTTCCCCCCAGAGCGGCCGGGCGGGCGTGCGCTTGCGGTTCTGGCGGGCCGCGCCATCGGCTACACTTCGCGCCGATGACGCGGCCGCGCCCCCTTGCTCCAGACGATCCTTTGCTCCCGCCGCGCTTCGCCGGCTGGTTCGCCGGGCGCGGCTGGGCGGCGCGCCCCCACCAGCTGGCGATGATCGAGGCGGCCCGCGACGGCGCCCACGTCCTCCTTACCGCCCCGACCGGCGGCGGCAAGACCCTCGCCGGCTTCCTGCCGAGCCTGATCGCCCTGGCAGAGCGCGGAGCCGTCCCCCTGCCGCTACACGGGGAGGACCGCACCAAGTCCCCAACAGGGCGCAACGCCCTTTCGGTCGAGGCTTGGACGCCCTTTCAGAAGCGCTCGATCCACACCCTCTACATCTCGCCGCTGAAGGCGCTCGCCGTCGATATCGCGCGCAATCTGGAGATGCCCGTCGCCGAGATGGGGCTCGGCGTCCGCATCGAGACCCGCACCGGCGACACCTCCGCCTCCAAGCGCCAGCGCCAGAAGGTCGACCCGCCCGACATCCTGCTCACCACGCCCGAACAGCTGGCGCTGTTGTTGGCGAGCCGCGAGGCCGCAAACCTCTTTCGCGGCCTCGACACCATCGTCCTCGACGAACTGCATGCCCTTGTCGCCAACAAGCGCGGCGATCTCCTCAGTCTCGACCTCGCGCGCCTCGCCCGCCTCGCACCGCAGCATCGCCGCGTCGGCCTGTCGGCGACGGTCGCCGATCCCGATCACCTGCGCCGCTATCTCGTGCCGCAGACGACCGAAGAGCCGCGCCTGGCGCGCCTCGTCACTGGCCAGGCCGGGGCGCAGCCACAGATCGACGTGCTCGAGTCCGAGGCGCGCATTCCCTGGTCGGGCCACACGACGCGCCACGCGATCCCGGAGATCATGGCGGCAATCTCCCGTGCCCGCATGGCGATCGTCTTCGTCAACACCCGCGCCCAGGCCGAGCTTGCCTTCCAGGAGATGTGGCGCCTCAACGACGCCAACCTGCCCATAGCGCTCCATCACGGCTCGCTCGATGCCGGCCAGCGGCGCAAGGTCGAGGCGGCGATGGCGGCCGGCCGGCTGCGCGCCGTCGTCGCGACCTCGACGCTTGATCTCGGCATCGACTGGGGCGATGTCGATCTCGTCGTGCAGATGGGGGCGCCCAAGGGCGTTTCCCGGATGCAGCAGCGCATCGGCCGCGCCAATCACCGGCTCGACGAGCCGTCGAAGGCGCTGCTGGTCCCGTCCAACCGGTTCGAGGTGCTGGAATGCCTGGCGGCGCGCGAGGCGGTCGCGGCCGGCAAGCAGGACGGCGAGACGCGACGCGAGGGCGGCCTCGACGTGCTCGCCCAGCACATTCTCGGCATGGCCTGCGCCGACCCGTTCGATGCCGACGAACTCTATGAGGAGATCGTCACCGCCGAGCCCTATCGCCTCCTCGCCCGCGAGACCTTCGAACGGACGCTGGCGTTCGTTGCGACCGGGGGCTACGCGCTCAGATCCTACGAGCGGTTCGCCAAGCTGCGGCAGACGGCGGAGGGACGCTGGCGCGTCGCCAACCCGATGGTGGCGCAACGCTACCGCCTCAACGCCGGCACCATCGTCGAGGCGCAGATGCTGACCGTCCGCCTTGTACGCTCGGCGAAGGGCGGCCGGCCGCTGACGGGCGGGCGCGTGCTCGGCAAGATGGAGGAGTGGTTCTTCGAGCAGATGACGCCCGGCGACAGTTTCGTGTTCGGCGGCCAGATCCTGCGCTTCGAAACGATCGTGGAGACCGACGCCATCGTCACACGCGGCACCGCCGATGAGCCGACCGTTCCGAGCTGGCAGGGCGGCAAGTTTCCGCTCACCACCTATCTCGCCCAGCGCGTGCGCGAGATGATCGCCCATCCGGAGAGGGTCAGGAACCTCCCTGCCCAGGTCGCCGAATGGCTGAACCTCCAGGCCTGGCGCTCGGTGTTGCCGGCGGCCGACGAGATGCTGGTCGAGACCTTTCCGCGCAACGCGAAATTCCACCTCGTCTGCTACCCCTTCGACGGTCGCCTCGCGCACCAGACGCTCGGCATGCTGCTGACCCGCCGCCTCGAGCGCATGGGGATGCGCCCGCTCGGCTTCGTCGCCGGCGAGTACGCGCTCTCGGTCTGGGGCCTGCGCGACATGTCGCGGCTCGATCTCGGCGGGCTGTTCGCGCCCGATCTGCTCGGCGACGATCTGGAGGAGTGGCTGTCGGAATCGATCATGCTGAAGCGCCAGTTCCGCAATTGCGCGATCATCGGCGGCCTGATCGAGACGCGCTTTCCGGGGAAGGAAAAAACCGGACGGCAGATCACTTTCTCGTCCGACCTCATCTACGACGTGCTGAAGGCGCACGAGCCCGACCACATCCTCATGCGGGCCGCCCGGCACGACGCGCTGACCGGATTGCTGGACTTGCAGCGCCTCTCCGATCTGCTGCACAGAGTGCGCGGGCGACTCGTCGCCCGCCATCTCGACCGCGTCTCGCCGCTCGCCGTGCCGGTGCTTCTGGAGATCGGCAAGGAGCCGATCTTCGGCGCGGCCGACGAAGACCTGCTGGGCGAGGCGGCGGCCGAAACCCTGATCGCGGAGGCGACGCGCCTTGTCTGAGGCCGATGGAGAGCAAGGTCTGTGCGTCTCGGGCGCTTCGATGACGGCCGACCGGAGCGGCGCGCTCTACTGGCCGGACGAGGGCGTGCTGATCGCTGCCGATCTCCACCTCGAAAAGGGTTCGGCCTATGCCGCGCGCGGCCAGATGCTGCCGCCCTACGACACGCAGGCGACGCTCGCCCGGCTGGAGGACGCGGTGCGGCGGCTGCGCCCAGCCCATGTCGTTCTGCTCGGCGACACCTTCCACGACGGCAAGGCGGAAGACCGCCTCGCGCCGGGCGACCGGGCGCGGCTCGAAGGCCTCATCGCAGCGGCGGCGCGCTGGACCTTCGTGCTCGGCAATCACGATCCCGCGCCGCCAAGGGGCATCGGCGGCGAGACCGCCCTTGAATTGCGCATCGGGCCGCTGACGCTGCGCCACGAGCCGCGTGCCCGGCCGGTGCAGGGCGAGATCGCCGGGCACCTGCACCCGGCGGCGCGGGTCAGCGTGCGCGGCCGCTCGATCCGCCGCCGTTGCTTCGTCACCGACGGCGAGCGCCTCGTCCTGCCGGCCTTCGGCGCCTATGCCGGCGGCCTCGACGTCTTCGATCCGGCGCTGCGCGACCTCTTCGGGCGGCGCTTCCAGGCGCTGATGCTGGGCGAGCGCGGCGTGCACGCCGTCGCCAGCCAGCGCCTCGCGCGGCGCTGACCCCTCAGTCGCGCTCGCGGAACGCGAAGGCGGCGCCCAGCCCGATCAGGACGCCCAGCAGGATCACCGCAACGCCGTAGAACGCGCTGTAGGCATGCGCGACGTCGAACAGCGTGCGCTCAAGGCCCACCTTGTCGATGACCAGCGGCGCCGAGTAGGCGCTGATCTCCTGGCCGCTGCGAAAGAGATAGGCCTCTACCGTATAGGCGCCGACGGGCACGTTGGCCGGCATCGCGATGCGCGCCTGGAACAGCGCCGGGCCATTCATCTCGACCCCGCCGATGTCCTCCACGTAGAGCGCGGCGGCGGTACGGTTCCGGACCAGCGCCTTGCGGAAGCTGGCGGCGTCGCGCCGGTCCGGCTCTTCCAGGGCGAGGTTGTCGAGGCCGATGCTCTTGCGCTTCAGCACCGCCGGGGCGGTGATGCGATCGAGCGGCGCGGTGCTCGCGACGTGATAGAAGCTGGGCACATTGCCGAATATGGCGGCGTCGGCATTGACCCATATGCCGGCGATCCGCTCGCGCCGGCGCACGGTCTCGGTCCGGTTCGGACCGCGCACGACGATGACAATGTCTCGTTCGTCAGCGTCCTTGAACGCGTCGATCGTCTCGACCGTGCCATAGACGACGAACTCGGCGCCGGTGAAGCTGGAACTGATGTGGATGACGTCCTCGGTCAGGCCGACGACAAGCTGCTCGTCGGCCCGCGCGGCGGGTGCGAGCGCCAGCAGAAGGAAGAGCGCGAGGCGTCTCATCGCGCCTCCTCCGGCGGGGCGATCGAGTAGAGATCGGCCGGCGGCGCGATGAGTTCGATGGCAAGTCGCAAGGCCATGCCGACGATCAGCAGCGCGATCAGGAAGCGCAGCTGGTCGGAGCGCAACCGCGCGCCCACCCGGCCGCCATACTGCACGCCGACGACGCCGCCGACCATGAGCAGGAGCGCGAGCAGGACATCGACCGTCTGGTTGATCCAGGCCTGCAGAAAGGTCGTGAAGACGGTGACGCAAAGCACCTGGAACAGCGACGTGCCGACCACCGCGGCAGTGGGCATGCGCAGGATGTAGATCATCGCCGGGACCATGATGAAGCCGCCGCCGATCCCCATCACACCCGACAGGACGCCGCTGACAAAGCCGAGACCCAGCGGCGGCAGCGCCGAGATATAGAGCTTGGACACCCGGAAGCGCAGCTTCAGCGGCAGGCCGTGCAGCCAGTAATGGTGCGCGGTCCTGGGCTTTGCGGGGGCCTTTCGCCGGGCGCGCAGCAGCGTGCGCAGGCTCTCAGTCAGCATCAGCAGGCCGACCGATCCGAGCAGGATCACATAGGCCAGCTTGATGACGAGATCGGTCTGTCCGGTCCCCTTCAGGACCGAGAGGAGATAGACGCCGGCGATCGATCCGGGCACGCCGCCGGCCACCAGCACCACTCCCATCTTGAAGTCGACCGCGCGGCGGCCGATCTGGGCGGCGACGCCCGAGACCGAAGAAGCGACGATCTGGCTGGCCCCGGTCGCGACGGCGACGGCCGGCGAGACCCCGGCGAAGATCAGGAACGGCGTCATCAGGAAGCCGCCGCCAACGCCGAACATGCCGGTCACGAACCCGACCGCCCCGCCCATCGCAAGGATCAGCCAGATATTGACCGACATCTCTGCGATGGGAAGGTAGATTTGCATGTCACATCGCGGGCGGGCGGCGGCGCAGCCGGTCAGCCGGTCTGCGGAAACGAAACCGGCGCGCCGTCTTTAGGACCGCGCGCCGATGATCGCCAGCCCCAAAGGCCGTCACCCCCTCACTCTTCGAGCGAGGGCACGTCGTTGGCGGCGGCGTTCATGGGCTTGGCCTTGAAATCGGCGGCGGCCTGGCGGGCGGCGGCGGCGTCGGCTTCCGGCATCCGGCCTTCCAGCGCGGCGGCCCGGGCACCGGCGTCCGTGTCGCCCTGTGCGGCGGCGGCGGCGTACCATTTGTAGGCCTCGATCAGGTTCACCTCGACCCCGAGGCCGCGCTCGTAGAGGATCGCGATATTGAACTGCGAGTCCTTCAGGCCGAGTTCAGCAGCCGCCAGGAACCATTTGGCGGCGTTCTTGTAGTCCGGCTTGCCGGTCGATCCGTCGGCCAGCAGCACGGCCAGGTTGTACATCGCCTTGCGGTTGCCCGCATTCGCCGAGCGCTCGTACCAGACCTTGGCCTGCTTCATGTCGCGCGGCACGCCCAGGCCGCGCTCGTACATCACGCCCATGCGATACTGGGCCGGCGGCAGGCCCTGCTCGGCGGCGCGCATCATCCACTTCGCCGCTTCCTTGTTGTTCTTCTTGACGCCCTCGCCTTCGGCGTAGCGCAGGCCAAGCTCGAACTGGGCGCGCGGATCGCCCGCCTCGGCGTCGGCAGTGAGCTTCTCGATCCGGCTCATGGGCGCGGCGGTCGGGGCCGGCTCGGCGGGAGCGGCGGCAACCGGCTCGGCCGGCGCCGGCGAGGCGTCGGGCGCAACCGGGGTTTCAGGAGCGCCGGCCTGCGGATCGGCGGCGGGCGGGACTTCGCCCGTGGGGGCGGCATCCGGCGCGGCCGGCGTGCCTTCCGGCTGGGCCGCCGGTTCGCCGGCGAGCGGCGGCGCGGGCGGCAGCTCCTCGAACGGCGTCGTGGCAGTCGGCTCGGCCTGCGGCGCAGGCGTGTCCGCCGCTGCCGGCGGCGCAGTCTCCTCAGGCGCCGCCTGCGGCTTCATCACCAGGAAGTAGTAGGCAGCGGCGGCCAGAGCCAGCAGCACCGAGAGCATGAGGGCCAGACGCACCCAGTTGGTGCCGCCCTCGCCCGCGGTCGCGTCGAACCGGTTGCGCCCTTCGCGGGCCCGCGGCGACAGCGCGTCGGCCTCAGCCGCGGCGGCGGCCTGGGCGGCGCGACGCGCCGCGGCCAGGAAGTCGTCTGTCCTGCGGGTCGGCGGCTCGTCGGGACGGCCCAGCACTTCGGCGATCGCCGCCTCGACCTCGGTCTCCTGGGCGGGCGGCTCGATCAGCGTGTTGCGCTCGACTTCGCCGGCCGTCAGCGGCGCGTAGGCGTCCTCGTCCTCGAAGGGCGGCTCGTCGTCGAAGTCTTCCTCGCCATAGGCCTCCTCGTCGAAGGCGGGCGGCGCGGCGTCGGGGGCGCCGAACAGTTCCTGATCGGCCTCGGCCTCCGCGATGGCGGCCGGCGGCGGCTCGAACGACAGATCGGCGGCCGGCGGCGGCGCGGCAACCTCGTCGGCCGGCGGCGGCTCGAACGAGATCGCCTCGTCGAATTTCGCCGCCCGCTCGAAGGCGGCGGGCGCAAGCATGGGCGCGGCCGGCGCGACGGACATCGCGGGCGCCGCGGCCGGTGCAGGCGGCGGCGCATTCTCCAGCGCTTCCAGGCGGCGCAGCGCTGCTTCGAGCTGGTTCTGGATCGCGCCCAGCGCATCGCGCTGGCGCTTTTCGCCGGCTTCGACGCGCGTCCCGACGCCGCGCAGCGCCTGCTCGACGGTCGAGGCCGATTCGCCCTGGCGCCGCTCGGCATGGCCGATCTGCACCGCGAGCGTCTGGAGCTGCTGCTCGATGGTCGCGACGCGGCCGAGCGTCTCCGGGTCGGGCGTCGTCTCCGGAGCAGGCAGCGCCTTCATGGCGGCGAGGTCGGCGCCGAGCGCGTCCAGCTTTTCGGCCTGGGTCAGAAGGCTTGTCGAGGCGTCGGCGACCGCAACCCGCAGCTTCTCGATCTCTTCGCCGGCCGCCGGCGACGCAACGCGGGCTTCCAGCTCGTCGAGGCGGCGTACCGCCTCGGCGAAGTTTTCGGTACGCGCCTTCAGATCGCCGATGTCGCCGGCGAAAGCGGCGCGCAGCCCGTCCATGTCAGGCGACTCGGGCAGACCGGCCTTGAAGGCGGCGAACTCGTCCGCGATCTGGCGGCGCATCCCGTCGAGGTCTTCGCCCGTCATGGCCGGCGCGCCGGCCGTCAGCCGCGCCTCCAGTTCGTCGATCCGGCGCGATGCCTCGGCGAAGCTCTCGGTGCGCGCCTTCAGATCGCCGATGTCGCCGGCGAATTCGGCGCGCAACACGTCGAGGTCGGCGGGTTCGGGCAGGCCGGCCTTGTAGATCTCGAACTCATCGGCGATCTGCCGCCGCACGCGGTCGAAGTCCTCGTCCGAAAAGCCAAGCGGCCCGGAAGCCGCATGCGCCTCCAGCTCGGCGATGCGCTTCTCGTGGGCGGAGAGCCTGCCTTCCTGTCCCTTCAGGGCATCGATCTCGTTCGCCAGCTGCTCGCGCAGTCGGGCGGCGAGCCGTTCTTCGGCATCGGCGAGGCGGGATTCCGCGGCGCGCAGCGCCTCGTCGACCGAACCGAGACGGCCGTCCTGCTGGCGGGTGCGGGTTTCGAGCGCCTTCAGTGCGTCGTCGTGGGTCTTGAACAGGTTGGCGTGGGCCTGGATCGTCGCGCCGATTGCGCGCGTCTCGTCGGCTTGCGCCTTCAGCGCCGCGGCGCCGTCCTGATCCGCGCCGCGCTCTTCCCAGCGCTGCACCAGCTTGACCAGCGTCTCCTTCAGGTTGCGCGCGGTCTCGGCGTTGCGCGCTTCCAGGGTGCTCAGCCGGTCGGCGAGGGCGCGGTATTCGCCGTCCTGGCGCCCGCTCACCTGGGCGAGGCCCGTCTCGACGGTGCGCGAGGCCGCGCCGTGGCGGCCGTCGATGTCGTTCAGCCGCTCGGCCAGCGCCTTGATCTCGCCGGCATGGGCGGCCGAAACGTCGTCGATCGAGCGCTTCAGCTCGCGCGCCGCCGAAGCCTGGCGCTCCTCGAAGCCGGCCAGCCGCTCGGAAATGGAGGACAGCGCGGCATTGACCGTCGTCGCGGCCTCGCCGGCGCGGGCTTCGGACTGGGCGGCTTGCGCCTTGAGCGATGCGATCGACTGCTCGAAAGTCTCGAACAGGCCGCGGGCGCGGTCCTGCTCCGCCGCGGCGACCGCATGGCGGCTCTCCAGCGTGCCGAGCCGGTCGGCGATCTGCGACAGCGACTGGGCGAGGTCGCGGGCGCTTTCGTGGGCGCGCGCCTCGGCGCTGGCGGTCTGGCTGCGCAGATGGCCGACGGCGGCTTCCAGCGTCGCGAGGACCTCGCGCGAATGGGCGGACTCCTCGCCGAACAGGCTGTGGCGTTCGTCCAGTCCGTTGAGGCGCCCCGACAGGGCAGCGAACGAGGCGGTCAGCGCACTGGCCGACTCCAGCGCCCGCGACTCGGCGGCCGCGAACTGCTTCTTGAGGTCGGCAAAGGTCGCGTCGAGCGCATTCGCCTGGTTCTTTTCGAGCGCGCCGAGCCTTGCGGCGATCGCCCCGATCGCCTTTTCCAGGTCTCCGCCCGAAGCGGCGGCCCGCGCGGCCGACTGCTCGATCTGGCCCTTCAGCCGGTCGATCGCCTCCTGCACGCCGGACAGCGAGGACGTGGCGGCGAGCGCCGTCTCGGCCTTCGACGAGGTTTCTTCAAGGCGCGACACCATGCCATCGACCGAGCGCTCCAGCGATTCGAAGGCCGAGGTCTGTTCGCGATTGGAGGTCTCGTAGGCCTCGGCGGCGGCGCGCATCGCGCTGTCGGCCGCCGATTTCAGGCTGTCGGCCGATTCCAGCCGGTCGGCGATCGCCGCGACCGCCCGGTCCAGCTGCTCGACCGCGGCAAACTGGCGCCGCTCGGTCTCCTCGATCCGGCGGTGGAGATCGGTGAGCGCGCCGCCCGGATCGCCCATGCCGTACCCGGTCTCCCGAGGCCGGTTGCCCGGCACCCGCGAATAGGCGTTCCACGGATTGTCGTCGCGACGCAGATACGATCCCGCGCTCATGTCGGCGGCTCCTTGTTCGGACCGGCTGCCCCTGGAAGGGGGCAAACCGGCCGTTCGTTCAGCGATGACGCCCTGCAGCCACTCCTCGAGAGGCACGCCGGCCCGTTCGGCGGCGCGGCGCGCCGCGTCCCGCAGTTCCGGCGGTATGCCCGACACGTTCCACGGAACGCGCGATCTCATCGGAAGCCTTCAGGCCGGTCGCCCCGGCAGATAGTGGTTAAGAACGCTCCGGCAGCCGGACAGCCTGCGGCGCGCCGAATCGCGCGCCCGGGCAAATCCCCCTCCCGGCCGTGCCACGTTGGGACGATTGGCGTTAATGCGAGGTTAAAAGTTAACGCCCGCGGTTAACCAAGATGAAGAACCGTCAATCGACGCCTTCTCAACGGCCCGGCGCTCTGGTGAGGTGCCGCCATGACGACGCCCGACGATCCGCCGGCCGGCCCGCCCGGCCCCGACCCCACCCCGCCGCTCGAGCCGGCGGCCGAAGCGCATGACAGCACGGCCGAACCGCCGCCCGAGGGCGGCCCGGAGGCGCCGCACGCCGCCAGGGGCGGCCTCTGGTCGCGGCTGCAATCGACAGCGCAGAAGATCGCGGCCGCCACCAAGGACGCCGCCGCCAAGGCCGCACACGTGACGGCCGAGGTGGCGCGCGAGACCGTCAGCGTCGCCCGCGAGGGGGCACACGAAAGCGCCGAGATGGCCAAGCACACGGTGTCGCATTTCGACGAGGTGCGTCAGCAGACGGGGGCGGCGTTCGGCAAGGTCGGCAAGGCGGTCTCCGACACCACGGTCTCGATCGCCCAGAGCGCCTCGAAGACCATCGCCACCGCCTCGACCGAGGCGGTCAGGTCGATCGTCGCCAACATCAACGAGGCGCTGCCGTTCCTGGAACGGGCCGGCTACCGGGTCTCCGAGATCGAGCTGGGTCTGTCGGTACCGCCCAAGGTGCTGCTGCACCTGGCCCTCGACGAGGAGATCAGCGACGAGGTCCGCGAGGCGCTGCTCAAGGACTGCGAGGGCAAGTGGTTCACGCGCCAGCTCATCGAGCGGCTGCACAATGTCCGCCAGATCCAGCGCGCGACGCAGTTCGTCGGCATGGCGTTCGACGAAATCGAGATCGAGATCGCGTTGATCCCGACCGTTCTCCTTCACTACCGCAAGGTGCACCAGCACCGGAAACTCGACGCCCTCACGCCGCTCGCCGACGCCGCCCAGGCACGCGAGGACGCAGCGAAAACAGAGGAGAGGGCCGACAATGAGCGCTTGAACGACCCGCCGCCCGCGTCGAGCTGATTTGGACTTCGAATTCCACCTGCGCAAGAAAAGGGGTGTCGTTTACCACGAGGCGCAACAACATTACGCGTACGTCAAATGGATCGAAAATTTTGCATCCTTGACGTTGCCGCTTACGTCAGCGCGGTTTATACTGTGTCACGCTACGGGCCGAAGACCCGTGGAATGGTGTGGCCTAGGGAGCCGAAGCGTATGAAGACGACTTTCTCGATCAGCGAGCTCGCGCGCGAGTTCAACATCACCCCGCGCGCAATCCGGTTTTACGAATCCGAGGGCATGATCGCCCCGGCTCGCCAGGGCCAGACGCGTATCTTCTCGGTGCGCGATCGGGCCCGCCTCGGCCTCATCGTGCAGGGCAAGCGCGTCGGCTTCTCGCTCGCCGAAATCCGCGAAATGCTCGACCTCTACGACATCGGCGATGGCCAGGTGACGCAGCTCAAGGTCAGCCGCAAGAAATTCGCCGACCGCATCGTCGCGCTGGAGCAGCAGCGCATCGACATCGACGCCTCGATCGAAGGCCTCAAGCAGTCGATCGCCTGGATGGACGAGCGCATCCAGGTCGGCGAGGAAGCGGAAGCCCGCGACAAGTCGATGAACCTCGTCGGCTACGGCGTGATGCCGCGCACCGGCACCTGACGGTCCGCATCCCTCCAGGCCTTCCGACGGGCCGCGCGGCAAGCGCGGCCCGTCTGCATTCCGGCGCCCCTGTGGGCCGCGCCGCAGCTTGCGCTATAAAAGCTCAGAAATGACGACTCGCGGCCAGGCCGCAGATGAGGACCCCATGCCGAGCTACACCGCGCCGCTGGCCGACTATCGCTTCATCCTGAACGACGTCCTCGACCTGCAATCCTATGGCGATCTGCCGGGCTTCGCCGACGCGACGCCCGACATGGTGGACGCCATCCTGGACGGCGCGGCGCGGCTCGCCGAGGACGTGCTGCAGCCGCTCAATCACTCGGGCGATCAGGAAGGCTGCACCCGAAACGCCGACGGCTCGGTGACGACGCCCAAGGGGTTCAAGGAGGCCTACAGGCAGTTCACCGACGGCGGCTGGGGCGCGCTCACCTCCGATCCCGACTATGGCGGCCAGGGCCTGCCCAACGTGCTCGGCTCCTGTTTCAGCGAAATGGTCTCGGCCGCCAACATGGCCTTCGTGATGTATCCGGGCCTCAGCCACGGCGCCTATTCGGCGATCCATGTCCACGGCTCGCAGGCGCAGCGCGACACCTATCTGCCGAACATCGTGAGCGGCGCGTGGACCGGCACGATGAACCTGACCGAGCCGCATTGCGGCACCGATCTCGGCCTCATGCGCACCCGCGCCGAGCCGCAGGCCGACGGCAGCTACAGGATATCCGGCACCAAGATCTTCATCTCGGCCGGCGAGCACGACCTCGCCGAGAACATCATCCATCTGGTGCTCGCCAAGATCGCCGGGCCCGACACGCCCGCCGGCATCAAGGGCGTCTCGCTGTTCATCGTGCCCAAATACCTGGTGAACGCCGACGGCACGCTGGGCGCGCGCAACGGCGTCTCGTGCGGCTCGCTCGAACACAAGATGGGCATCCACGCCAACGCGACCTGCGTCCTCAACTACGACGGCGCGACCGGCTATCTCATCGGCGAAGCCCACAAGGGCATGCGCGCCATGTTCACGATGATGAACGAGGCCCGCCTCGGCGTCGCGGTTCAGGGGCTCTCGCAATCGGTCGCCGCCTATCAGAACGCCGTCGCCTACGCCAAGGACCGGTTGCAGGGCCGCTCGCTGACCGGCCCGAAATTTCCCGACAAGCCGGCCGATCCGATCATCGTCCACCCCGACATCCGCCGCGTGCTGATGAACATCAAGGCGTTCAACGAAGGCGCCCGGGCCTTCATGCTGTGGACCTCGCTGCACGGCGACCTCGCCCACAAGGCGAAGGACGAGACGGCGCGCGAGGCGAGCGAGGACCTGATGGGCCTCCTCACCCCCGTGCTCAAGGGCTACCTCACGGACAAGGGCTTCGCCAACGCGGTCGACGCGCAGCAGGTCTATGGCGGACACGGCTACATCGCCGAATGGGGCGCGGAGCAGTTCGTGCGCGACGCCCGCATCGCCATGATCTACGAGGGCGCGAACGGCATCCAGGCGCTTGACCTCGTCGGCCGCAAGCTCGCCGCGAACGGCGGCCGCGCGGTCTTCGCCTGGTTCAGGATCCTCGACGACTTCATCGCCGCCAACCAGGATGACGCGGCGCTCGCACCGTTCGTCGCCGGGCTCCGGTCCGTGCGCGGCCAGCTTGAGGACGGCACGACCTGGCTGATGAACAACAGCCTCTCGAACTTCGACAACGCCGGCGCGGCTTCGATGGACTATCTTTATCTCTTCGGCCTCTGCGGCCTCGCCTATGCCTGGGCGCTGATGGCGAAGGCCGCCGCGCCCAAGGCGGCGAGCGACGAATTCTGCGCCGCCAAGCTCGTGACCGGGCGCTATTTCGTCGAGCGCATGCTGCCCGACGCCGCCGCCCATCTCGCCAAGCTGAAGACCGGCGCCGGACCGGTGATGGCGCTGGCGGCGGAGGCGTTCTAGGCTCGCCGCCATCGCGCCATAAGAAAACACGCAGGGACGAGATGACAGGACAAGGGCAACAGCCGCGCGGCACCGCGGCGATGGCGGAGCGTTACGCCGCGCGGGCGGCGGACATCATGGCGCATCCCGAGAGTCTCGTCTCGCTCGGCGCCCAGCTCGGCCGGATCGCCGCCGCCAAGGGCGATGAGACCGCCGTCACCTTCGAGGACGAACGCATCTCGTGGGCCGCGCTGCACCGGCGCTCCAACCGCATCGCGCGGGGCCTGGCGGCGAAAGGCGTCAGGCAGGGCGACCTCGTCACCATCGCGCTGCCCAACGGCATCGGCTTCATCGAGGTCTGCTACGGCCTGTGGAAAGTCGGCGCGACGCCCCAGCCGGTCTCCTCGCGGCTGCCGGAGGCCGAACTGAAGGCGATCGCCGATCTCGCCGGCGGCCCCATCGTCATCGGTGCGCCCTTCGATACCGGACGTCCCTCGGTTTCGGTGGGCGAGCTGTTCGCCCTCTCCGCCGACGACAGCGATCTCGCCGACATCCTCTCGCCCTCGTGGAAGGCGCCGACCTCGGGCGGCTCGACCGGACGGCCCAAGCTCATCGTCTCGGGCGCGTCGTCCGCCGCGACCGGCCTCTCGGGGATCGTCTGGCGGATCGGTCCGGACGACATCTGCCTCATGCCGGGGCCGCTCTATCACAACGGCCCGCTCATCACGACATTCGCGGCGCTGGAGGCCGGCGCGCCGGTCGTGCTGATGCCGAAATTCGACGCCGAGAAGACGCTCGCCCTCATCGACCGCCACAAGGCGACATGGGTCTACATGGTGCCGACCATGATGGGTCGCATCTGGCGGCTGCCCGACGAGGTGAAGGCGAACTACGACATCGCCTCGCTGAAAACGCTCTGGCACCTCGCCGCCCCCTGCCCGCCCTGGCTGAAGGAAGCGTGGATCGGCTGGATCGGGCCGGACGCCGTGATGGAGCTCTATGGCGGCACCGAGGGCATCGCCTCGACGATCCTCGACGGCAACGAATGGCTCGCCCATCGCGGCTCGGTCGGGCGGGTCTTCGGCGGCGGCGAGATGGCTGCCTTTTCGGCGGACGGCAAGCGCCTGCCGCCGGGCGAGACGGGCGAGGTCTTCATGCGCCGCGCCGAGGGTGCGCCCGAGACCTATCGCTATCTCGGCGCGGACTCCAAGCCCCTCGCGGGCGGATGGGAGTCGATCGGCGACATCGGCTGGTTCGACGAAGACGGCTATCTCTATCTCGCCGATCGCCGCACCGACATGATCCTGGTCGGCGGCGCGAACGTCTATCCGGCCGAGGTCGAATCGGCGATCGACGACCACCCGCTGGTGCAGTCGAGCTGCGTCATCGGCTTGCCCGACGAGGATCTCGGCAACAAGGTTCACGCCATCGTGCAGGCGAAGCCCGGACTCACCGAGGCCGATCTCCTCGCCCACCTCGCCGAGCGGCTTGTCGTCTACAAGCGCCCGCGCTCGATCGAGTTCACGAGCGAGCCGCTGCGCGACGATGCCGGCAAGGTGCGCCGCTCGCAGCTCCGCCAGGAACGCCTCAAGACATGACCAGCACGCCGGCGCCCTCGATCCGCCCGTCGGAGAGATCGGCCAGCGCCCGGTTGGCGTCGGCGAGCGCATAGCGCGTCACAGTCGGCCGCACGCCGGCGGCGGCGGCGCGCGGCAGATAGAGCGCCGCATCCTCGCGCGTCAGATTGGCGACCGAGACGATCCGCCGCTCGCCCCAAAGATCGGCATAGGGGAACGAGGGGATGTCGCTCATGTGGATGCCGCCGCAGACGACCGTGCCGCCCTTGCGCACCGCCTTCAGCGCGCGCGGCACAAGCTCGCCTGCCGGCGCGAAGAGGATCGCGGCGTCCAGCATCTCCGGCGGCATCTCGTCCGCGCCGCCCGCCCAGACGCAGCCGAGGCGGCGCGCGAAGGTCTGTCCCGCCGCGTCGCCCGGCTTGGTGAAGGCGTGGACGCGCTGGCCCTCGTGCACCGCGAGCTGGGTGAGCAGATGCGCCGCCGCGCCGAAGCCGTAGAGGCCGAGCCGCTTCACCGGACGGGCCGCCGCCGCCATGCGCCAGGCCCGGAACCCGATCAGCCCGGCGCAGAGCAAAGGCGCGGCGACCGCGTCTTCCAGCGCCTCCGGCAGCTTCACGCAGAAGCGCGCATCGGCGGTGCAGGCTTCGGCATAACCGCCGTCTCGGGTCCAGCCGGTGAAGACCGGCGCGTCGCACAGATTCTCCGCCCCTTCCGCGCAATAGGGACAGACGCCGCATACCCCGCCGAGCCAGGGGACGCCTACCCGCTCGCCGAGCCGCAGCGCCGTCACGCCCGCCCCCAGCGCCGCGACCGTGCCGACGATCTCGTGCCCCGGCACGATGCCCGGCCGCAGCCGCGGCAAGTCGCCGTCGGCGATATGCAGATCGGTGCGGCAGACGCCGCAAGCGGAGACCTTGAGCGCCACCTCGCCCGGACCCGGCACCGGATCGGCGCGCTCCACCGCCGTCAGCCGGCTGTCGTCTCCCAGCAGCGCCATCGCGCGCATCGGCGCATCTCCCTCATCGGTGCTTGCCTGCGATCCTGCCCCGGTATGAGGCAAGCCCCGTTGACGGCCGTCAACGTACCGCGTCCTTTTGCTCTGAAGGCTCGGGCCTGCAATGCGGCGCCTGACGAGGACTTACAATGACGGCGCAGCGCGTACTGCCCTTCTTCCTTCTCACGCTCGTCTTCGCCCTGCCGTTCTGGGTGTTCGGACCTGCCGCCGAGCGCTGGCTCGACCTCGCCTTGCCGATCCGCCTGCCGCTCAGCGCGCTGATGATCGTCTGCCCGTTCGCGGCGGCGCTCATCGTCACGGCGCGCGAGCGCGGCGGCACGGGCGTCCGCGCCCTGCTCGCACGCATCGGCGACTGGCGGGTTGCGCGCGGCCCGCTCTGGATCGCCGCCGCGGCCACGCTGATGCCAGCCGCGCTCGCCCTCTCGTGGGTCGCGATGGTTCTCGCCGGACGGCCCCTGCCAGAGCCCGCGATCGACCTTGCGGCCATACCCGTCTTCCTAGTCCTCTTCCTCGTCAGCGGGACGCTGGAGGAAGTCGGCTGGCAGGCCGTCGCCTCCGAGCGTCTCCAGACGCGCATGAGCGCGCTCGCTGCGGCGCTGGCCGTCGGCGGATTCTGGTCCGCTTGGCACATCGTGCCCTATCTCCAGACCGGCAACGGCGTCGTCTGGGTAGCCTGGCACTGCGCCGTGACGGTGCTGCTGCGCGTCCTCACGCTTTGGCTCGCGAACGCCTCGGGCGGCAGCCTCTTCGTCGCGATCGTCTTTCACGCATTCTGCAACGTCGCCTATTTCCTCTTTCCCAACTATGGCTCGGCCTACGATCCGATGACCGCGGCGCTGGTCCTCGCGCCGCTCACGGCGCTCGTCGTCTGGCTGTGGGGGCCGCAGACCCTGGCGCGCTGGCGCTTCGCCCGCTCCGGACATGGCCCCGGGCGGCCCTCATCCTGAGGCGGGCGCCGCGTGTCTGCGCCGGATCTGCATCCGCGCGGCCCCGGCGCGCGTAGACCAGCCATGGACACCGCACGCGCGATCGGCCGGAGCATCGGCGACTGGTACCGGCCCGGCACGCCGAAGGGCATCGCCGGCCTTCAGATGTTCCTCAACGGCATGATGCTGACCGCACTCATCCTGCTCCAGGCGCGGCCCTGGGCGGCCCTTGGCGCGCTCGCCGCGCTGCTGGCCCTGACGCTCTGGCTGCACGGCCCGCGCCGCCGCGTCCTCATCGCGCTGTTCGGCGCGATCGGCTGGGGCGCCGAGGCCTGGCTGGTCGGGGTCGGCGGGGTATGGGCCTTCGTGCAGCCGTCCGGCGGGCCCGCGGCAGGCGATCTCTTCGGCGTGCCCTTCTACATGCTTCCCGCCTGGTCGCTGGTCGGCGCCCTGATGCTCGCCCTCGCCGGCCTCTTCGACGAAGACTGTCCCTCGCCCCCGCGCCCGTCGCCCTGACGTCAAGGCACCCTTGATGCCGCCGCCGGGGGCGGACATGCTCCCGCCGCCCGCAATCCACCCTCCATCTGAGGACCCGACCATGAGCCAGGCCATCGAACGCCCCGACTGGATGACCGAGGATCTGCTGATCTTCGAGGACGCCGCCGCCAAGTTCGCCGACAAGGAGCTGGTGCCCCACAACGCCGCCTGGGAAGAGGCCGGCCAGGTGCCGCGGGAGGTCTGGCGGAAAGCCGGCGAGGCGGGTCTGCTCTGCCCGTCCGCGCCCGAGGAGTTCGGCGGCGGCGGCGGCAGCTTCGCGCACGAGGCGGTGCTGATCGACGTCTTCGGCAAGAAGGGCGTCACCGGCTTCGGCGCCTCGCTGCACAACGCCATCGTCGCGCCCTACATCTTCCACTACGGCACGCGCGAGCAGAAGCAGCGCTGGCTGCCGCGCCTGGCGACCGGCGAGCTGATCGGCGCGATCGCCATGACCGAGCCCGGCACCGGCTCCGATCTCCAGTCGATCAAGACGACGGCGCGCAAGGACGGCAACGGCTACGTCGTCAACGGTTCCAAGACCTTCATCACCAACGGCGGCACGGCGAACCTCATCATCGTCGTCGCCAAGACCGATCCGGCCGGCGGCGCCAAGGGCACCTCGCTGGTGATCGTTGAGACGGACGAGGTCGAAGGCTTCCGCCGCGGCCGCAAACTCGACAAGATCGGCCTGCACGGCCAGGACACCTCGGAGCTGTTCTTCGAGGACGTGCGCGTGCCGGCCAGCAACGTGCTCGGCGAAGGCGAGGGTCGCGGCTTCATCTCGCTGATGGAGCAGCTGCCCTCAGAACGGCTGCAGATCGCCCTCCAGGGCGTCGCGATGATCGAGCGGGCGATCGAGGAGACGGTCAAGTACACGCGCGAGCGCAAGGCGTTCGGCAAGGCGGTCATGGACTTCCAGAACACGCAGTTCGTGCTCGCCGACTGCAAGGCCAAGGCCGTCGTCGCGCGCGTCTTCTGCAACTGGGCGGTCGGCCAGCTGCTCGCCGGCAAGCTCGACGCCTACACCGCCTCGATGGCCAAGCTCTGGGTCACCGACGAGCAGGTGAAGATCGTCGATGCCTGCCTCCAGCTCTTCGGCGGCTACGGCTACATGAACGAATACCCCATCGCCCAGATGTACCGCGACGCGCGCGTGCAGAAGATCTACGGCGGCACCAACGAGATTATGAAGGTGCTGATCGCGCGGGCTCTCTGAGAAGCTACAGCCGATAGGCGCCGGTCTCCGGGTCGGAGAAGGCGCGGCACCACATCGCGGCGAGGTGCTGGCGCGTCGCCGCATCGACCTCGGCGACCGCGCCGCCCGCCGGCGCGGCGGCCAGCGTCTTCACCGCCGCCATGATCTCGGCCTGGACCAGCGACAGCGCCGGGCCGCCGATCCCGCCATCGAGGAAATTGAGCGGCGCGCCGCCGCCCAGCAGATAGAGCGTCTGTCCGGCCTTGGCATAGGCGTCGATGTGCGGCGCGACCGGCGTCCGCGCATAGTCGCGCTCAAGCGTCGCCACGTCGAACTCGACGCGCTTGGAGCTGCACGAGACGAGTATCGCGCCGGATTTCAGCAGCCCCAGCTCGTCCGGTCCGACGCTCGTCGTGCCGGTGCAGCCGAAGACGATGTCGGCATTGGCCAGCGCCGCCTCGCGCTCGGGGATGGGGAAGCCCTCGCTCATCGCCAGCGCGCGCTGCACCGGGTTGACGTCGAAGACCGAGGTCGGCGCGTCGCGGCCGTCGAGCGCCCGCGCCGCGCCGCGCCCGACCTTGCCGTAACCCAGCACCAGCGCGCGGCGGGCGTGGAGATAGAGACCCTGCCCCTTCAGCAGCCGCTCGGCCGAGAAGACGCAGGACGGCCCGACCAGCGCGTCCTCCGCCTGCTTCAGGCGGCTGCGCGCCACCGACACCACCGGATAGGGCAGAGGCGCGGCGGCGTCGTAGCGACGGTGTCCGGCTTCCGTGTCCTCCAGGCAGCCGAGGATGCGCGCGCCGTAGCGCGCCTTCAGCAAGTCCAGGGCCGAGGCGAAATAGCCGCCGATCTCGATCAGTGCGGTCGGCCCGCCGCCCAGGTAAGGGGCGATCAGCGCGCTCATGTGCTGGGGGTCCAGCATCTCGTCGAGCGAGGGACGCGCCACCGCATAGCGGGCCGCGACCTCGTCCAGGGTCGGCGGATGCACCGAATAGGGAACGGGAATGACAAGCGCGATGGGCGCGATCCGGTGCAGAGCCTCCAGGAACTCGCCGCGCTGCGGCAGCAGATGGGTGATGACGATCGAGGCGTCCGCCTGCCGCCCGACCCACGCCGCCACGTCGGCGAAGAAGGCGCGGCGGGCGGGCGAGATCAGGCTCATGCGCGATAGGAGCCGGACTTCGGATCGCAGAAGGTCTCGATCCATATCTCGGCGAGGCGGCGGCGGCGATCCTCGCCGATCTCGGCGATGGCCGGGCAATCGCGCGGCGCCTCCAGCAGCGCCGCCGTCGCCATCAGGATCTCGGCCTGCACCAGCGGCAGCGCCGGGCCGCCGACGCCGCCGTCGAGGAAGTTTACCGGGGCGCCGCCGGCCAGCAGATAGAGCGTGTGGCCGTCCCGGTCGTAGCGATCGATGTGGGGCGCGAGTTCGGTGCGCTGATAGTCGCGATTGAGCGCCGTCAGGTCGAATTCGTGTCGCTTGGAGCTGCACGAGACGAGGATGGCGCCGTTCTTCAGGCGCGGGAAATCGTCGCCGTGGAGGCTGGTCGCGCCGGTGCAGCCGAAGACGAGATCGGCGGTGGACAGCGCCGACTCGCGATCCGGGATGCGGAAGCCGTCGCCCATGGCGACCGTGCGGCGGATCGGGTTGATGTCGTAGACGGTGACCGAATTGTGCCGCCCGGCGAGCGCCGAAGCGGCGCCGCGCCCGACCTTGCCGTAGCCGATGATGACGCAGCGCCGGGCCTGAAGATACATGCCGCGCGACTTCAGAAGCCGCTCGGCCGAAAAGGCGCAGGCCGGTCCGACCAGCGCGTCTTCCTGCTGCTTCACCGGGCTGCGGGCCACCGACATCACCGTGTAGGGCAGCGGCTCGGCCCTCAGATAGCGGCGGTGTCCGGCTTCGGTGTCCTCGACGAAGCCCACAATGCGCTCGCCGAACTCCGCCTTGAGACGGGCGAGCGCGGGGGCGAAATAGCCGCCGACCTCCAGGATCGCCGTCCGCCCGGTCTGGAGATGCGGCCGGACGATCGCCGCCAGCGCCTCGTGGTCGATCAGCGTCTCCATGCGCGGCGTCTCGACCGGGAACTTCTCCATCAGCCGCGCGAGGACCTGCGTATTGACCGAGTAGGGTACGGGGACGAACAGCGAGATCGGGGCCATCGCCTGCGCCGCGTCCAGCAGGTCGGGAAGGTCCGGCAGGCAGTGGTTGAGAACGATCAGGCGGACATCGAGCCGGCCGATATCGGCCGCGACGCGGGTAAAATATTCTCTGGTGTGCTCGCTGCCGAGACTCATGGCCCGTACTTCCCCATCGCAAGACCCCGCAGTGTGGCGCTGCCGGGCGGCCGGCCGCCAGAGATCACAATGCCGCAGCGCGCTCAGCCGGCGTCGCGGCGGGCTCTGGCGAACAGACGCGCGAACCATTCGTCGCGGGCGTTCAGGGCGAAGGTGAGCGGCTTGCCCGAGGCCCGTCGCACCTCGACGCCGTCGTCATAGGCCTGGAATTCGATCACCGTATTGAGGCGGACCGCGATGTTCTTGTCGCCGCCGTTGAAGATGATGCGCTTCGTGGTCAGCACGATATCGCCGGCGCCGTAGGAGTGGGTGAAGGCGCGCTTGCCGCGCGTGCGCGGCTCCAGGACCTGGCCGTAGCCCGCGAACAGGCAGGCCTCGGTGCGCGGCAGGGCGATCGGCGCCGGGACCGGCTCCAGGGTCCCTTCCTCGACCAGCCACAGGCGCCTCGCCTGCAGCAGCGCGTCGTGCATCTGCGCGTCGAGTTCCAGCCGCGCGCCGAGCGCCTGGCCGAGCGCCGCGATGCGCGCCTCTTCCTCGTCGCTCAGCAGGCCATCCGAGATCGCCGCGGCGATTTCCGCCTTCAGGCGCGCCGTCACCGCGCCGGTCAGGATCGATACCATCGCCTCGCTGCCGATGCCGCACGCCTCCGCGGCGGCCGCGAAGCTTGCGCGGTCGGCGTCGCTGAGATCGTCGTCGGCGATCAGGATCTGCGCCGCTTCGCCCAGCGCGGTCGCGGCCCGCGCGCGGGCGACCGCGTCGGCTTCCGGACCGACGCCGAGACACCCGCCCAGTGCCCGCAGCCGGGGGACGCCGCCCTCGACGATCTGCTGCGGCGTCAGGCTGTCGGCGGCGCGGCAGACCAGCGCCATGGCCTCGTCTCTTGCGTCGGCGAGGAGCGTGCCGCCGTACTTGGCCTCGATCGCCTCGATGGCGGCGCGCGGCACCGCGGCCCAGTCCTCGGCGTCGGCCAGCGCCGCCTCGACCTCGGCGAGCATGCCTTCGCGGTTCACCCGGCCGAACAGGCGTCCGAAAAACCCCTGCTCGGGCAGTTCGCGTCGTTCGAACGGTGCGGCCATGGCGATCGCAGTATCCCTTGCTCGTTCAGGGCAGGCGGACGACAAAGGTCTTGCGCGTGGTCGCCTCGACCCGCCAGACGCCCGCGAAACCCGGCTCGATGACGATGTGGTCGCCGCCCTTCAGGTGCACAGGCGCCCCGCCGTCGCGGGTCAGCGTGCTGGAGCCGGAGAGGATCGCGCAATACTCCCATTCGTCATAGGCGACGCGCCAGGCCCCCGGCGTCGCTTCCCAGACCCCGGCGAAGGTCTTGCCGTCGGCGCTTTCGGCCAGCGTCCAGGTACGAAAGACCGGGGCGCCCTCGACGAGCCTCTCCGGCGGCGGCGCGCCGGTTTCGGCGGCGGCGCTGTCCAGCCGGTCGAGGTCGAAGCGAACGATGCCGTCCATCCGACTACTCCGGTGCGGGCCGGGCCGGCGTTGCGGTGGCGCCTTCGACCCGGCACTGCCAGGCGGCGCGTTCGCGGCCCGGCGGCGCATAGAGGATGTCGAGCCAGTTCGAGGCGCGCACCATGTAGCCCGCGCCGCGCAGCACGGCCGGCGCATCCTCCTTGTGGCGCTCCAGCACGACGATGCCCGTCTCCAGGGCCAGGAAGCCGCGCTCGGCCGGCCGCTCGCCGGCCAGCGCCAGGCGGACCGTCGGGCCGCCCTCGCAGGCGTAGGATTCCCACATCGGGTCGCCGGCCGCCGGCACGGCGACGGCGGCGGCGAGGACGATCGCACTCAGCATGTCGCAACTCCTACTGCATGATCGCGTAGCAATCCTGCATCACGTAGTCGTCGTTGTAGTAGACGGTCGCCCGGTTCGCCACGGTGATGACGGTGAAATTGCCGCCGTCATAGCGAACGCCGGCGGTCGAGCCGGAGATCCGCATCGGGATGACGCCGCCTATGCCGGTGGAGAACACGATGCCCCAGTCGAGATAGCCCAGCGTGAAGTGCTTCTCGTTCGAGCACACGAACGAGGTGACCTGGTCGCTGTCGACCTCGTAGGGCAGGCCGAGCGTGCCGACCGGGATGTCCGGCCCGCGCCGCGCGCCGCCCGAACACGCCGCGACCGCGACGGCGAGCGCCGCAGCCAATACACTCCTCGCTTTCACGCTGGCCCCCTCAGACCGCCGGCCTATGCCGCTTCGGCAGTTGGCGCAATTGCGGCGGTCTCGGCAAGAGGGGGAATGGGCAGCTTGCCGGGGCCGTAGCCGGCCTGCGCGGCCCGCACCCGTCCGCGCTCCCGTTCCATGCCGATGTCGATGCAGTATTTGTCGAAGCTGATCTGCATCGTGTGGCGGCGCGACTTGTAGTAGCGCCCCATCGCCGCCTGCTCGTCCGAGACGATGACCTTCTCCATCTCCTCCTGCGGCGGCAGCGCGTACTCGCCCATCAGGAACGCCGCGATCCAGCGCGCCTGGCGCTCGGCGAGGTTGACCAGCGTCGGCAGCGGCTGGGCGAGCGCCATGAAGAAGAGGTTGGGAATTCCCGGCCGCCAGATCCGCTTGAAGAGGCCGATATGATTGTCGACCACCGGCGCGACATCCGCCCCCAGGAACGGGAACGTGATGTTGTAGCCGGTGGCGTAGATGATGGCGTCGACGTCCTCGATCGAGCCGTCGGTGAACTTCACCTGCCGGCCCATCTTCTCCGCGATGTTCGGCTTCATGACGATGTCGCCGCAGCCGGCGCGGGTCAGGAACTCCCCCGACACCGAGGGATGCGCATCGGCGGGATGATGCTCGGGCTCGGGCAGGCCGTAGTTCCTCATGTGGCCGACCGCCTTCACCACCATGCGCTTCATCACGAAGCGGTAGAGCCATTGCGGCATCCAGGCGGGCGCGACGCCTTTGTCGGGCGGGTGGCCGTTGATGTATTTGGGAAAGATCCACACGCCGCGGCGCGCCGCGACCATCAGCCGCCGGGCGATCGGCTTCTGGGCGAGCTCGCTGGCGATGTCCATGGCGCTGTTGCCCATGCCGACCACGAGGACGTTCTTGCCCACCAGATTGTGCGGCTCGAACGGCGTGCGATAGGCGTGGCTGTGCATCTCCACGCCGTCGAAGGCGCCGGGAAACGACGGCGTGTTCGGATCCCAGTGATGGCCGTTGCAGACGAACAGCGCATCGTAGAGCCGCGTCTCGCCGGTCGACAGCTTCACCTGCCACACGCCGTCGGCGCGGCGCGTGGCGCTCTCGACCGCCGTGTTGAAGGTGATCTTGTCGCGAAGCTTGAAGTGATCGACGTAGTCGTTGAAGTAGCGCAGGATCTGCGCGTGGTGCGGATAGTCGGGGAAATGGTCCGGAATCGGAAAATCCTCGAACTGCATCCGCGTCTTCGACGTGTCGATGTGCAGCGACTGATAGCAGGCCGAGGTTCCGCCGGGATTGTTGTAGTTCCAGGTGCCGCCGATCTCCCCGGTCTTCTCGAAGACATCGAAGGGCAGGCCGCGATCCTGCAGGGCCTTGGCGGTCGTGAAGCCCGAGCAGCCCGCACCGACGATGCAGGATCTGGGAAGTGCGCTCATGGAAGATCCGTCCGGCGATGGTTCGATGGTCGGCACACTGCCTTCCGCGCGGGTGCGGGGCAAGGCCCGCGCGTGCGCCGGCTCAGTCGGCCGGCGGCACGTTCATGCCGCGCTGGACGGCGGGGCGGTCGTGGACATGCTTCAGCCATTTGTCGATATGGACATGGCTCTTGATGAGGCCCCTGAAGTTCTTGACGACGACCGGCAGCGTGCCGGCGACCCAGGGATAGACCGCCATGTCGGCGATCGAATACTCCTCGCCCGCAAGGTACTCGGCCTCGACCAGCCGCTTCTCCAGGACGCCCATCAGGCGCGCATACTCGTTGGAGTAGCGCTCGATGGCGTAGGGGATCTTCTCCTTGGCGTAGACCGCGAAATGGTTGAGCTGGCCGGCCATCGGTCCCAGCCCCGCCATCTGCCACATCAGCCACTCGACCGCCTTCCAGCGCGCGTCGCCCGACTTGGGCAGGAAGCGGCCGGTCTTCTCGGCGAGGTAGAGCAGGATCGCGCCGGACTCGAAGACCGTCGTGCCGGTCTCGCGGTCGACGATGGCGGGGATCTTGTTGTTCGGGCTGATCTTCAGAAAGCTCGGCTCGAACTGCTGGTTCATCGTGATGTTGACGGGATGAACCGTGTAGGCCAGTCCGCACTCCTCCAGCATGATCGAGACCTTGCGGCCGTTCGGCGTGGTCCAGGTGTAGAAGTCGATCATGCGATCCTCCGTGCGGTTGGCGCGAGTTAAGCCCAGCGCGATGCCGCTGTCACCCGCGCCGCTGCCGTTGCGGCATCTGGAGCGGCGGCGGCGACTGCGCTATGCGGGGTCCATGAGCTCGACCGAAGCCTTCGGCGCCCAGTTGCTCGCCGGCATCCCCCATGCCGAGGGACTGGGCATGGCCGTGGTCGAGATCGGCAACGGCACCGCGGTCGCCAGGGTGCCCTATGCGGCGCATCTGTCGGGCGATCCGGAAACCGGCGTGCTGCACGGCGGGGTCATCACGTCGCTGCTCGACAACACCGCCGGCATCGCCATCCAGTCGCGGCTGCGCGCCTTCGGCGGCATCGCGACGCTCGATCTGCGCATCGACTATATGCGGCCCGCGACGGCGGGCGAGGACATCTACGCCTTCGCCGAATGCTATCGCATGACGAAGACCGTCGCCTTCGTGCGCGGCGTCGCCTATCACACCGACCGGAACGATCCCATCGCCGCGGTCTCGGCGGCCTTCATGCTGGGCACCGGCGGCGGGCGCAAGCCGGACGGCGCGCCGTGAGCGCCGGCGACCGGCTGCCGGCGCGGCCGCTCAGCCAGATCCTGGGCGACGCCGCAAGGACGGGCTCCCGGCCCGATCTCGCCGAGCTGATCGCCGCCATTCCCTATGCGCGCTATCTGGGCATCGTGGTCGAGCGCAAGGGCACGGAGATCACCACGGTCCTGCGCTTCGGCCAGCACCTCATCGGCAATCCGGTCCTGCCCGCCCTGCATGGCGGCGTGGTCGGCGGCTTCCTGGAAACGACGGCGATCATGCAGGTCGTCTTCGAGGCCAATGCCGGCGTGATGCCCAAGCCGGTCGACATCAACATCGACTATCTGCGGTCCGGCCGGCCGGTCGACACCTATGGCCGGGCGGTCATCACCAAGCTCGGCCGGCGGGTCGTCAATGTGCATGCCGAAGCCTGGCAGGAAGAACACGACCGGCCCATCGCGACGCTGCGCGGCCACTTCCTGCTGCCCATCGGGGACTGAGGCGCGCAAGGCGGCTTCGGGGCAGGCCCGCCATGGCGACGGCCTCTCTCCAGGGCGTCGGTTCGCAGGCCGTCCTAGTGGTCGGTCGGCTGCAGCCACAGCGCCGCGTCGCGGCCGCACAGCAGTTCCAGCGTCGTGTTCTCGCGCGCCAGCCGCTCGCCGAGGCTGCGGGCGAGGCGCGCCGCAAGGCCCGGTCCCTCGTAGACCATGGCGCTGTAGAACTGGACCAGCCGGGCGCCGGCGGCGATCTTGACATAAGCGTCGTCGGGGCTCGCGACGCCGCCCACCCCGATCAGGGTCAGCCGTCCGCGGGCCGCGACGAAGGCTGCGGCGAGCGCCCGGGTCGAGGGCGCGAACAGCGGCCGGCCCGACAGGCCGCCGGCCTGCCCTGCATGGCGGCTGCGCAGGCCGGCGGGCCGGGCGATCGTCGTGTTGGAGACGATCAGCGCGTCGATGCGGTGGGCGATCGCTGCCTCGACGATCGCGGCGATCGCCTCGCGGTCGAGGTCGGGCGCGATCTTCAGGAAGATGGGCCGCGCGATGCCGCAGCGCGCGCGCGCCTCGGTGACGCGGCCGAGCAGGTCGGCGAGTTCGTCGGGGTTCTGCAGGCCGCGCAGGCCCGGCGTATTGGGCGAGGAGATGTTGATGGTGACGTAGGACGCGAAGGCGGCGAGCCGTTCGTAGCCGGCCACGTAGTCGGCGGCCCGGTCGGCCGCATCCTTGTTGGCGCCGATATTGATGCCGACGACGCCGCCGCGCGCCGCCCGCGCGCGCAGCCTGTCCAGCGCCGCCGCGTGGCCGAGATTGTTGAAGCCGAGCCGGTTGATGACGGCGCGGTCCGGCGTCAGGCGGAAGATGCGCGGCCTCGGGTTTCCGGCCTGGGGCAGCGGCGTCACGGTGCCGCATTCGGCGAAGCCGAAGCCGAGCCGCAGCATCGCGTCGGGAACGTCGGCGTTCTTGTCGAAGCCGGCGGCGAGGCCGACGGGATTGGGAAAGTCGAGGCCGAACAGGCGCTGGCGCAGGCGCGGCGAGGTCACCGGCCCGGGGCCCGGCACCAGCCCCGACCGGAGGGCGCGGATGGTCAGGGCGTGGACGCGCTCGGGATCGAGCGCGAAGAGCGCCGGCCGCAGCAGGCCGTAGAGAATGCTCATGGAATGCCGGCCGGAAAGACATGGGCGCCGTCGGCGCCGACCGGCAGCGCCGTTTCCGACACCGCCAGCGCGGGGTTCAGCGGGGCATAGAGATGGGGGAACAGCGCACCGCCGCGCGAGGCCTCCCACTTGAGGGGGCCAAGGTCGGCTGCGTCGAAGGCGACGAGCAGCAGTCCCGCCTGACCGGCGAAGTGCCGGGCTGCGGTCTCGCGCACCTGGGCGGCGTCCGAGAAGTGGATGAAGCCGTCGGCGAGATCGACCGGCGCGCCCCGGAACACACCCTCCGCCTTCGCGGCCGCCCACGCCTCGGCGATCACGATCTTGTAGATTTTCCCGCTCATTGCGATTTCGTCGGCCCCACCGTTCGACGGCACTTGATTTGCAGCCCGATTTAGGCCTATTTTCCCACAAGCTCACTCTGTCCATAAGACTGAACCATGCTGTCGCACAAGCAAATTTGGACCGCCATCGACGCACTGGCCGCGCGCTATGGGATGTCGCCGTCCGGGCTCGCCCGGAAATCGGGACTGGACGCCACGACGTTCAACCCGTCCAAGCGCATCGCCGACGACGGCAAGAAGCGCTGGCCGTCGACCGAAAGCGTCTCCAAGGTCCTCGCGGCGACGGGCGCCAGCCTCGACGAATTCGTGTCGCTGATCGTACCCAAGGCCAAGCAGGCGCCGCCGGCGCGCGCGGTGCCTTTGCTCGGTCTCGCGCAGGCCGGCGCCGAGGGTTATTTCGACGATGCCGGCTTCCCGGTCGGCAGCGGCTGGGAACATGTGCGCCTGCCGACCATCGACGAGGACCACGCCTTCGCGCTCGAGGTATCGGGAGATTCGATGCTGCCGCTCTATCGCGCCGGCGACATTCTCGTGCTCTCGCCCACCGCCCAGGTGCGCAAGGGCGACCGCGTCGTGGTGAAGACAAGGGGCGGCGAGGTCATGGCGAAGATCCTGGCCAAGAAGACCGCCAGGAAGGTCGAGCTGCATTCGGTCAATGCGGCCTACCCGCCGCGCACGCTCGACGCCGGCGACATCGACTGGATGGCCCGCATCGTGTGGGCCAAGCAATAGGCCTCAGGCGGCCTTCAGGAAGGCCCCGCTCAGCGCCTGGCGCAGCAGGGCGGCGGTCTTCTTCGGGCCGAACAGCGCGGCGAACGAGCCGAAGCGCGGCCCCTGCTCCTGTCCCAGCGCGACCTCGTAGAAAGCCCTGAACCAGTCGCGCAGCCGGTCGGCGAAGCCGTGCGCCTTGCCGATCTCGAAGCTGAGATTCTGCAGCGCCTCGCCGTTCGTCTCCGCCGTCGTCTCCAGCGCCGCCGCGAGCGCCTCCAGCCCGGCGCGCTCGGCCTCGTCCGGGGCACGGAAGGTCTTCGCCGGCAGGATGAAGTCCAGATAATAGCGCATGGCGTAGCCGACCAGGCGGTCCAGCGAGGGATAGGCCTCGGGCGTCACGCCGGGGCGGTAAGCCTGGATGAAGCCCCACAGCACTTCCTTGCTGTCGGGGTTCGAGGCGGCGACGAGATTGAGCAGCAGCGCGAAGGACAGCGGCCAGGCTTCCTGCGGCGGATGGCCGGCATGGATGTGCCAGACGGGATTCTCCAGCCGCTCTTCCGGCGACTGGCGCTGATAGGCGTCGAGGAAAGCCGCGTATTCGTCGACGACCTTGGGAATCGCGTCGAAGTAGAGCTTCTTGGCGGTCTTGGGCTTCTGGTACATGAAGAGTGCGAGACTCTCGGGCCCCGAATAGGTCAGCCAGTCCTCGACCGCCAGGCCATTGCCCTTGGACTTCGAGATCTTCTGTCCCTTCTCGTCGAGGAACAGCTCGTAGGTCAGCACCTCGGGCGGCAGATGGCCGAGCGCCCGCACGATCTTGGACGACAGCTCCACCGAGGGGATGAGATCCTTGCCCGACATCTCGTAGTCGACGCCGAGCGCATACCAGCGCATCGCCCAGTCGGCCTTCCACTGCAGCTTGGCGCGGCCGCCGGTGACGGGCTGTTCGACCTTGGCGCCGTCCTCGTCCTCGAAGACGATGGTGCCGGCGTCGGGATCGCGATGGAGGATCGGCACCTCCAGCACGCGCCCCGTCGATGGCGAGATCGGCAGGAACGGGCTGTAGGTCGCCCGGCGCTCCGGCCCCAGCGTCGGCAGGACCAGGGCGATGACGTCGTCGTAGCGCCTGAGGACGTGCAGCAATGCCGCGTCGAAGCGGCCGGAGGCGTACCAGTCGGTCGAGCTCTGGAACTCGTACTCGAAGCCGAAGGCGTCGAGGAACGAACGCAGCATCGCGTTGTTGTGGGCGCCGAAGCTCTCGTACTTGCCGAACGGGTCGGGCACCCGCGTCAGCGGCTTCTTCAGGTGCTGCGCCAGCATCTCCTTGTTGGGGACGTTGTCGGGGACCTTGCGCAGCCCGTCCATGTCGTCCGAGAAGGCGAAGAGGCGGGTGGGATAGTCGCTCATCTCCTGGAAGGCGCGGCGCACCATCGAGGTGCGCGCGACCTCGCCGAAGGTTCCGATATGGGGCAGGCCCGAGGGGCCGTAGCCGGTCTCGAACAGCAGATAGCCCTTGTCGGGCGCGCCGGCCGCCGGGCCGCGCTGCAGCCGGGCCAGCAGCTTGCGCGCCTCCTCGAACGGCCAGGCCTTGGCCTTCAGAGCGATCTCGCGAAAGGCTGTCACGGGCACAAAGTCCTTAATCGGTCGGAAAGGCGCGGACCCTATGCTTGGCGCCCATGGCTCGTCAACGCGATCCGGTTCCGGGCGAACGCGCCGCCGCACGGCGCGCGCGGCTGCGTGCGCGCCGCGGCCTCTCCCACGCCGGCGAGCGGACCAAGTCGGCCTTCCTGGCCATGGTCAGCCACGAGCTGAGGACCCCGCTCAACACGATCCTCGGCCAGGCGGACCTGCTCTCCGGCGACGGCTTGCCGCCGCATGCGCGCGAGGCCATCGAAGCGATCCGCACGGCCGGCGAAGGCCTCTATACGCTGCTCAACGACGTTCTGGACCTGGCGCGGCTCGAAGCCGGCGAGGCGCCGCCCGAGCGCGCCGACCTCGACATCCGCGCGGTCGCCGACAGCGTCCGCCGCATCTGCCAGCCGCGCGCCTGGGCGCAGGCGCTCGACCTCGAGGTCGCGGTCGACCGCGCCGTGCCGCAGCGCCTGCGCGGCGACAGCGGGCGCATCCGCCAGGTCCTCCTGAACCTCGTCGGCAACGCCCTGAAATTCACCGAGCGCGGCGGCGTCTCGATCGCCATCGAGATGAAGGCCGGCGCGCGCCGGGCGCTGAAGATCTCGGTCAGCGACACGGGCATCGGGATCGCCAAGCGCGACCGCGAACGCATCTTCACCCTGTTCGAACAGGGCGAGGGCGTGCTCACCCGCCACCATGGCGGTCTCGGCCTCGGCCTCGCGCTGTGCCGCCGGCTGGTCCAGTCGATGGGCGGGGCGATCGGCGTCGACAGCCAGCCGGGCGTCGGATCGACCTTCTGGTTCACCGTTCCGGTCCAGGCCGCCGAGATGGCGCTCAGCGAAACCGATCCGCCGGCGGACGATGGCGGCCCTGACCCCGCGGCGCTCGCCCGGGTGCGCGGCCTCAGCCTGCTCGCCGCCGACGACAACCCGCTGCACCGCGCCGCGCTGGAGCGCATCTGCGCCGCCTGCCAGATCACGCTCGAACTTGCCGCCGACGGCCTGCAGGCGATCGAGGCGGCCGGCCGCAGCCGCTTCGACGCGGTCCTCCTCGATGCCCAGATGGCGGTGGTCGGCGGCGTCCAGGCGGCGCGCATGATCCGCGCCCTGAACCAGCGCCAGGCCGGACCGGCGATCCTGATCGCCTGCCCGGAGGGCGACCATGCCGACCCGGACGCGGCCGGCGTCGCCGACGCCCTGCTGCACAAGCCCTACTCGGTGCGCTCGGTTTCCGCGGCGCTCGCCGCCGCGCTGTCGGACGGCGGGGACGAGAGCGCGTTCGACGCCGGCGCGATCGCCGATCTGGAGAAGTCCGTCGGCCGGCCGGTCCTCGTCGACATCCTCAAGAGCTACATGACCAACGCCGCCGAGCTGCTGGCGCGCATCGAGGCGGCGGCGCCGATCCACGATTCGGGCGAGCTGGAACAGGCGGCGCGCGACCTGGCCGGGGCTTCGAGCGGGCTCGGCCTCCTCGCGCTCACCGCGGCGGCGCGCGAGCTTTCGCAGGCCGCCCGGCGCGGCGCCGACGGCGACGTGCTGCTGCCCCAGGTCAAGTCGCTCGGCGTGCTGACCGAAGCGACGCACCGCAAGCTCGCGCAGCTCTACCCGGACGCCGCCGCCGGCGCCGAGGCCGCCTGAATTCGCTCGCTGGCGGCTCGGGGTTTCTCTAGGTTCGCCGCATGCCCCTGCCGCCCGAGGGAGCGCCCGAGAGCGGCGCGCCGCCATACCTGCCTGCGATCGCCGCCGGAGCGGGCGGCGGCGCCGTGCACGAGGCCGGCCGCGGCGTCGCGCATCTCGGCCGGGCCGGGGCGGCCGAACTCTTCAGGACGCAGGCGCTGATCGTCTGCCACACCGCCTTCACCGCCCGCCGCCTCGGCCTCAGCCAGCCCGGCCGCCGGGCCGCCGGCCTGCCGCCGCATGCCGATGTCGCCGAGCTCTTCGCCTTCGTCCATCCCGCCCGGCCGATGATCCCGAGCCCGGCCGGCCTCGCCCGGGCGCTCGGCCTGAAGCCGCCGCACACGCTGGAGGAAAGCGCCGCGACGATCGCCGCGGCCGCGACCGGCCTGCTGGAGGCGCTCGGCGCCATGGCCGAGCGCGAGCGCGAGGAGTGCCGTGCGCTCGCCGCGATGGCCGGACGGTCCGGCTGGCCGTGGGCGAAGGCGGTCGAGCAGGTCCTCGGTCCCGCGCCGCAGCGCCTGGCCGCTTTCGAGACGTGGAAGCGCCTGCCGGAATGGGAAGACCGGCCGCCGCGCGGCGAGCCCGGCGCGCAGCCGGTGGCGCCGGAGGAAGCGCGGTTGTGGCTGGCCGAGATCCTGGGCGAGGGCCGCGAGCGGCGCGAGGCGCAGTTCGACTACGCCGCCGCCGCGGCCGGCGCGTTCGCGCCCCGGACGCGCCGCGGGGCCGGTCACACGATCCTCGCCGAGGCCGGCACCGGAATCGGCAAGACGCTCGGCTATCTCAGTCCGGCGACGCTGTGGGCGCGGCGCAACGACGGCGCGGTCTGGATCTCGACCTTCACCCGCAACCTCCAGCGCCAGCTCGATCAGGAGCTCTCCCGCGTCTTTCCGGACCCGGCCGAGAAGCGCGAGCGGGTGGCGATCCTCAAGGGCCGCGAGAATTATCTCTGCCTGCTGAACTTCGACGAGGCCGCCGGCGGCTTCGCCCTCGCGCCGACGCGCGAGGCGGTGATGCTGGCTCTGGTGGCGCGCTGGATACCGGCGACCCGCGACGGCGACATCGTCGGCGGCGACTTCCCCTCCTGGCTGGCGGCCGAGTACGGCGCCGTCGGCCAGCTCACCGACCGGCGCGGCGAATGCATCTACGGGGCCTGCCGCCACTACCGGCGCTGCTTCATCGAGCGCAACAACCGGCAGGCCGGCCGCTCCGAGATCGTCGTCGCCAATCATGCGCTGGTGATGTCGCGCGCCGCGATGAACCCGCGCGCGATCGACGAGAGCGGGGCTGCGGACGGCGCCGCCGAACGCCAGACGCCGCTGCGCTACGTCTTCGACGAAGGCCACCATCTCTTCGACGCCGCCGACGGCATCTTCGCCAGCCATCTCACCGTCGCGGAGGGCGCCGAGCTGCGCCGCTGGCTGCGCGGCCGCGATGGCGGGCGCGGGCGCAGCGGACGGGTGCGCGGCCTGCGCGAGCGCCTCTCCGAGGCGGCCGCCGGCTCCGCCGAGATCGACGCCCTGCTCGACGAGATCGAGCGCGCCGCCGCCGTCCTGCCTGCCGAGGGCTGGCTGCAGCGGCTGCGCGACGCCGTCCCCTTCGGCCCCTTCGAGCGCTTCGCCGCGGCGGTGCGCGATCAGGTCCTCGCCCGCACCTCCGACGCCCGCTCCGACTACGATCTGGAATGCGACATCGATCCGCCGTCCGAGCCGGTCGTCCAGACGGCCGTCGCCCTCGCCGCCGCCCTGGCTGCCCTCGACAAGCCGATGAAGGCGCTCTCGGAGGCGATCGCGGCGGCGCTCGATGCGGACGACAGCGAGGTTTCGACGACGGACGCGTCGCGGCTGCGGGCCGTCGCGCGCGGCCTGAAGCGCCGCTCGTCCTATATGCTCGACGCCTGGATCGCGATGCTGGACCGCCTCGCGACCGGCCGTCCGGCCGAGGGCTTCGTCGACTGGTTCGGGATCGCCCGGGAAGCGGGCCGGGAAGCGGACGCCGGCTTCTTCCGGCACCATCTCGACCCGACACTGCCCTTCGCGGCCGAGGTTCTGGCGCATACCCACGGCGCGCTCATCACCTCAGCCACGTTGCGCGACCGCGGCATCGAGGCCGAGGCGGGCGAGCTCGACTGGCGCCATGCCGAGCTGCGGACCGGCGCCCAGCATCTGCCGGAGCCGGCCCGGAGGGCCGCCTTCGGCTCGCCGTTCGACTATGCCGTCCAGTCGCGGGTTCTGGTCGTCACCGATGTCGCCATCGAGGAGCCGCAGGCCGTGGCGGCGGCCTACCGGTCGCTGATCGAGGCATCCGGCGGCGGCGCCCTCGGCCTCTTCACCTCCATTCGCCGCCTGCGCGACGTCCACGCCCGCATCGCCGCGCGGCTGGAAGCGGCCGGCCTGCCGCTCTATGCCCAGCACGTCGATGCGCTCGATCCCGGAACGCTGGTCGACTTCTTCCGCGAGGAGGAGAACGCCTCGCTCTTCGGCACCGATGCGATGCGCGACGGCGTCGACGTGCCGGGCCGCTCGCTGCGTCTGGTGGTGTTCGACCGGGTGCCCTGGCCGCGGCCGGACATTCTCCACAAGGCCCGCGCCAAAGGCCTCGGCATCGCGAAATATAACGACGTCATCGTCCGCTTGCGCCTCGCCCAGGCGTTCGGGAGGCTCATCCGCCGCGCCGACGATCGCGGGGTCTTCGTCATTCTGGGCGCCGCGACGCCGTCGCGCGTCCTGGCGGGTCTGCCGCCGGGCGCGGCGCCCCAGCGCGTGACGCTGGCCGAGGCCTGCGCGATCGCCAGCGGCTTTGCCCGTTGACGGCGCGGCGGCGATCGGGCGTCCTGAACGCCATATTCGGAGCTGGTCGATGAAGCGGCTGTATCTCCTGCGCCATGCCAAGGCCGTCGCCGGGCACGGCGGCGCCGACCACGAGCGGGCCCTTGCCGATCGCGGACGAAGCGACGCACCGGCGATGGGCAAGGCCGTCGCGCGGCGGGGCTACCTGCCCGGGCTCGTGCTGTGCTCCACGGCCCGGCGCACGGCCGAGACGCTCGACCTCGTCCTGCCCTTCCTGACGCCGCAGCCGCTCTGCCGTCTCGAGCCGGGCCTCTATCATGCCGAGGCGGCCGCCATCCTCGGCCGCGCCGCGGCGATCGATGACGGCGTCGGTGCGGTGATGTTCATTGGACACAATCCGGGCCTCGAGGACCTGGCTCTGAAGCTGGCGGGCGATGGCGATCTGGCGCGGCGCATCGGGGAGAAGTTCCCGACCTGCGCATTCGCCGCCTTCGAAAGTCCGGCGGCGGACTGGCGGAGCGCGGCGGCGGGACGCTGGACGCCCCTCGCCTTCCTCACGCCCGCCGGCCTCTAGATGCAAGCGCGGCACGCGCCCGTCGCGAAGAACGCACCCCCCCGCTCCCTTGCCGAGCCCCCCGCCCGTCCTCATCCCGAGGACTCTCAAACCGTCCTCATCCTGAGGACTCCCAAACCTTCCTCATCCTGAGGACTCTCAAACCTTCCTCATCCTGAGGAGCCCCCGCCCTTCCTCATCCTGAGGAGGCCGCGGCACGCGGCCGTCTCGAAGGACGCACAACTTCCGCTCCCTTGCCGAGCCCCCGCCCGTCCTCATCCCGAGAACTCTCAATCCTTCCTCATCCTGAGGACTCTCATACCTTCCTCATCCTGAGGAGGCCGCGGCACGCGGCCGTCTCGAAGGACGCACAGCCTCCGCTCCCTTGCCGAACCCCCCGCCCTTCCTCATCCTGAGGAGGCCGCGGCAAGCGGCCGTCTCGAAGGACGCACACC
>JAEUMK010000108.1 GCA_016792565.1 Alphaproteobacteria bacterium | reverse complement strand
TTCTCGGCCCTCTCGAGCGGCCAGGCGGTCGGTCCCGAATCCTCGATGCTGAAATGCCGGGGCACCGAGATCCAGCAGGAGATCGCAGCGCTGACCCTGGAAGCGGTCGGCACCTATGCCCAGCCCTTCGTGCAGGATACCCAGACGCGCGGCTCCAACGAGCCGCGTCCGGGTCCGGACTACGCCGCGACGATCGCGCCCTACTACTTCAACGTCCGCAAGGCCTCGATCTACGCCGGCTCGAACGAGATCCAGCGCAACATCATGGCGAAGGCGGTGCTGGGGCTCTAGGTCCCGGCATCACCCCCGCGGCCGGGCGTAGCGGCTGCGGGGCAGGCCGCGCGGGGTCGGCTTGAAGCCGTCGAGGCGCGGCGAGATGAGGCTCGCCTGGATCGTCCAGAAGAGCGGCACCGTCGCCACGTCCTCCAGCAGCATCCGCTCGGCCTCCGCGAACAGCCGATAGCGTTCGCCCAGCTCCATCGCCGTCTCGGCCCGCGCCGAGGCGGCGTCGAAGGCGGCGTTCGAATAACCGCTTTCGTTGAGGCCGCCGCCGGTCTGGAAAAGCCACATGAAGGTCTCCGGGTCGTCGCCGCCGAACCAGCCCGACAGCGCCACCTCGAACTGGCCCTCACCGACGGCGGCGTAGTGCACCTTCGCCTCGGCGGCGAGGACGCTCGCCTTGATCCCGGCCTTGCCCCACATCGAGACGATCGCCGCCGACAGCGGCTTCGCCCAGGCATCGCTCATCACCCGCAATTCGAGAGTGAGCGGATTGTCCGGCCCGTAGCCGGCCTCGGCGAGCAGCGCCTTGGCGGCGGCGGCGCGCTCGGCCTGAGCCGTGCCGGCGAAGTCGAAGAGGGCGCCCTCATAGCCCTCCAGCGTGCGCGGCACGATGCCGTAGGCCGCAATCACCGAGCCGCCGCTGATCGGTCCGGCGATGGTCTCGCGGTCGATCGCCAGCGCGAGGGCGCGGCGCACCCGCACATCCTGGAACTTCGCCAGCGTGTGGTTGATCTCCAGATAGCGCAGCTGGGCGACCGGGGTCAGGGCCAGCGCCTCGGCCGCCTCCTTGCGCGCCCAGGCGATCTTGGTCGGCGGCAATTGCGGCACGAGGTCGAGTTCGCCCGCCCGGAACCGCTTCAGCGCCATCTCCATGTCGTCGGAGGGGAAGAAGACGACCTCGTCCATCGCCACCGAGGCGGCGTCGCGGAAGCGCGGGTTCTTGACGATCCGCACCTTGTCCGACGGTTCCCACGAGGCCAGCACATAGGGCCCGTTGGTCACCATGAGGCCGGGCTTGATCCAGTCCTCGCCATGGGCGGCGATCACATGGCGCGGCACCGGCGCGAGCACGGCGTGGGCGAGGATGGTCGGGATCAGCGGCGAGGGCGCTTCGAGCGTCAGCACCACGGTGCGCGCGTCCGGCGCGGCGACGCCCAGCGCCTCGACCGGCATGGTCCCGGCGAGGATCGCCCGCGCGTTCTTCAGCTTGTAGGTGACTTCGGGGATCTTCGCGCCGGTCTTCGGGTCGGCCGCCCGGCGCATGCCTGCGACGAAATCCTCTGCCGTCAGCGGCGCGCCGTCCGACCAGACGAGACCCTCGCGCAGCGTGAAGGTCCAGGTCAGCCCGTCCGGCGAGGCCGTCCAGCTCTCCGCCTGGCCGGGCACGATGCGGTTGTCGGCGTCCTGCGTCGTCAGCCCTTCGAAGAGGTCGCGCAGGATGATGCCTTCCGACAGCAGTTCGTACTTCTGCGGGTCCAGCGTGTCGGGATCGTTGCCGTTGGCGCGCCGGAAGGTATCGGCCGTGGCCGCGCCGGCCAGCGCCGCCGCCACAATCAGGACACAGGCGATTGATCTCACGGCGGGCGCTCCGGCTTGCAGGCGGCTCGCCGCCATGTTGCCCTGTTGCGTCCGCGTCCGAAACCGATTTGCGAGGCCAAGATGACCCTCAAGCGCCTGACCCTTCTCGCCGCGCTGCTCGTCGGCACGGCCTTCGCCCAGGATGCCGCCCCGCCGGCCGACCCCGCGCCGCTGCTCCAGGAGGCACAGGACGCCCTCGCCGCCGGCGAGATCGGCCATGCCCGCCGCGCGGCGGAGAAGGCCGCCGCGTCGCTCGCCGCGCGGCAGGGCGAGGCGATCCGTGCCGTGCTGCCGCCGCCGCTCGACGGCTGGACGATGCAGGACGGCGAGACCACCAATATCGGCCTCGCGGCGATGGGCGGCGGCGTCGTTCTCGACCGCACCTACAGCGCCGCCGACGGCACCGACGTTCGCATCGAGATCATGGCGGACAGCGACATGGTGGAGCAGATGGCGGCGATGTTCATGGATCCGGCGATCGTCGCCGCGATGGGCGTCAAGACGGAAATCATCGCCGGCGAGACCGGCCTGATCGATCCCAGCGACGGGCGGATCACCTTCATCGTCGACAAGCGGTCCTCGATCGTCGTGTCGGGCAGCGCTCCCGCCGAGATGAAGAAGGCCTATGCCGAGAAGATCGGTTTCGCGGCCTTCCGGGCGATCAAATAGGCGCGTCGAGGAAGGCGACGATCGCCGCGGCCAGCGCCGGCTCGCCGACGGCGGTGAGGTGATTGCCCGGCACGCGGAGGGCGCGGGCGCGGGGCAGGGCGGCGGCCAGTCCCTCGGCCGAACCGTTGTCCTCGTCCTCGGTGCCTGAGACGACGAGGATCGGCACGTCGATGCCGGCCAGAGTCTCGCGGGGCGTATCCACCTGCTGCGTGAGCACGTTCAGCATGGCTTCGGCCGAGAGGCCGCGCTCGGCGATGGCGGCCTGGATGTACTGGCCCGCCTCCGGCCGCGCCGCGCGCGCGCCGTTGCGGATCGAGTCGGCGAAGAAGGCCCGGCGCGCCGCCACGTTCATGATGCCGCTGTCGCCCATGCCGCCGAGTACGGCGCGGGCGGGCCGCGCCCCGCGCACCATCATCCGCATCGCCGTGCGGGCGCCCAGCGAGTAGCCGACGAGATCGTAGTCGGCGAGTCCGAGATGGGCGATCAGCGCTTCCTGGTCCATCGCCAGCGCGTCGGGCGGATAGGCCTCTGCGCCGGTCGGCGCGGCGCTGGCGCCGTGGCCGCGCAGGTCGGGCAGGATGGCCTGCCGCCCGGTCGCCGCGATCTTCGCGGCGATGCCGGGCTGTATCCAGTTCAACTCGGCATCCGCCAGGAAGCCGTGCAGCAGCAGCACCGGCCGCCCTTCGCCCATGAGGCGAAAGGCGATCGGCGCGCCGTCGAAGCTGGCGAAGCGCTCCATCGCCGGGCTTACTTGCCCGACAGCCGCTCCAGGAACTTGCCGGTCTGCTCGCCGCCCATGAAATAGGCCTTGGCCCCGGTCATGTCGGCGATCTTGCTCCAGTTGGCGGCGACCTCGTCGGCATCGACGCCGTCCTTGCCGAGATAGACGCCCGCCGACTCGATGATCTCGGCCTTGGCGAAGGTGCCGGCGCCCGCCGTCACGATGGCGCCGGTGGGGGCGTCCTCGCTGGCGAGGAAGACGACGGCCGGGGTCACGTATTCGGGCGCGAAGACCTTCAGCGCTTCCGGCGGGAACAGGCTCTCGGTCATCCGGGTCGCGGCGACCGGCGAGATCGCGTTGACCTTGATGTTGTCCTTCTGGCCTTCCAGCTTCAGCGTGTTCATGAAGCCGACGAGGCTGAGCTTGGCGGCGCCGTAATTGGTCTGGCCGAAATTGCCGTAGAGCCCGGTCGAGGACGTCGTGACGACGATGCGGCCGTATTTCTGCGCCTTCATGATCTCCCAGATCGCCTTCACCGGCTTCACCGTGCCCATCAGGTGCACGGCCATCACGGCCTCGAAGTCCGCCAGCTCCATCTTGCTGAACGACTTGTCGCGCAGGATCCCGGCATTGGCGATGAGGACGTCGATGCGGCCCCAGGTATCCATGGTCTGCTTGACCAGATGGGCGACGCCGGAATCGTCGGTCACCGACGCGCCGTTGGCGATCGCCTCGCCCCCGGCCGCCTTGATCTCGGCGACCACGGCTTCGGCGGCGGCGGAGTTGCCGCCCGTGCCGTCGACCGAACCGCCCAGGTCGTTGACCACGACCTTGGCGCCGCGCCGGGCGAAGTCCAGCGCGTGCTGCTTGCCCAGGCCGCCGCCGGCGCCGGTGACGATGACGACTTTGCCGTCGAAACGAATGGCCATGTTGATCTCCTCGGGGGCCGTGCGGCCTGTGGGCCGTTTAAGACGGCTTCGCTTCTGACTCTGAAGGGGGGGCGATGGCAAGATGCCTTGGGGGAAGCCCTCGCCCGGATATGGGACCGGCCGCCGCCGATTGTGCGTCTGCCGCAAGCCGTGCGACGGTCGGGGGCAGACTCCAGCCCCGGACCTCCATGTCGCTCCTCAACCTGCAAAGCGCCTTCGGCATCTGCGTCATCCTCGCGCTGGCCTGGGCGCTCTCCGAGCGCAAGCGCGACTTCCCCTGGCGGGTGGTGGCGGCGGGCGTCGCGGTCCAGATCGTGCTGGCGGCGGTCTTCCTCAACGTGCCCATCGTCCGCGACGGCCTGCTCGCCCTGAACGTGGTGGTCGAGGCGATCCAGGTCGCCACCAAGGCGGGCACCTCGTTCGTGTTCGGCTACATCGGCGGCGCAGACGCCCCCTTCACCGTGACGAACCCCGGCGCGATGGGTAATTTCGCCTTCCAGATACTGCCCAGCCTCATGGTCATCGGCGCCCTGTCGGCGCTCGCCTGGCACTGGCGAATCCTGCCTGCGATCGTCGCCTTCATGTCCTGGGCGTTGCGCCGCACGCTGGGCATCGGCGGCGCGGTGGGGGTTTCCTGCGGCGCCAACGTCTTTCTCGGCACCATCGAATCGCCTCTGCTCATCAAGCCCTATCTGGAGCGGCTGACCCGCAGCGAGCTCTTCATCGTCTTCACCTGCGGCATGGCGAACGCCGCCGGCACCATCCTCGTCTTCTACTCGATCATCCTGAAGCCGGTGGTGGGCGACGCGGCGCTCGGCCACATCATCATCGCCTCGCTGCTCTCGCTGCCCGCCTCGATCATGATCGCGATGGTGATGATCCCGGGCAAGGAAACGACCCCCGCCGATGCCGGGGTCGGGCATTCCTACAACGGCACGATGGACGCCGTGGCGCGCGGCACGACCGATGGCCTCGCCATGTTCCTGCAGATCATCGCCATGCTGGTGGTGGTGATCGCGCTGGTGGCGCTGGCCAACTACATGCTGGCCGGGCTCGGTGACGTCTGGGGCGCGCCGCTGACGTTCGAGCGCATGGCGGGATGGATCTTCGCGCCCATCGCGTGGTGCATCGGCATCCCGTGGGAGGAGGCGATCGACGCCGGCCGCCTGCTCGGCCTCAAGTTCATCCTCAACGAGGTCGTCGCCTATCTGCAGCAGGCGGCGCTGCCCGCCGACACGCTGTCTGCCCGCACGGATCTGATGATGCTCTACGCGCTGTGCGGCTTCGCCAATTTCTCGTCGGTGGGCATCACCATCGCCGGCGTCACGGTGCTGGCGCCCAATCGGCGCAAGGAGATCGTGCAGCTCGCCCAGCGTTCGCTGATCTCCGGCACGCTCTCAAGCCTGATGGTCGGCGCGACGGTCGGCCTCATGCCGCTCGGTTGAGGCCGGCGCCGCCTATTCCGACTGCCAGATCGCGTAGGTGAAGCCGACGCGCACCGAGAAGTTCCAGTCCTCCTGGTAGAGCGCGCTGTCCTCGTTCTCCGCACCGGACAGCGAGATCGCCTTGATCTCGCCGCTCAGGCGGAAGCGCTCGGAGACGTCGTTCACCAGCTTCAGCGAGAGGTCGGTGCCGATATAGCCGTCCGCGGCGTCGAAGCCCGGCGTCGAGTAGAAGAGTTCGTTGTAGCCGTCGAAGCCGAATTTGGGCGCGATCCGGAGGCCGAGCCGCGTCGTGTCGCTCAGCGTCGTCAGATAGGCGATGTTGGGCTGGATCACGTAGCCGACATAGCCGTTGTCCCACTCGAAGGCCGCGCGGGCGGCGACCCCGGCCTCGATCCGCGAGCGTCCGTTGGCGAAGAGCGCGATCGTGATCTCGGGTCCGATCTCGCCGACGAAGTCGATGTCGCCCAGGAACAGCCGGTCCTCGCTATCGACGCTGCCGCCGATGTCGATCGACAGACCGAAATCCACGGTTTCCGCGTTCGATGCGGCGATGTCGTAGAGGCCGTTCGGCAGAATGTTGAAGTTCTTGCCCCGGTAGCTGGCGTAGATCACCGGGAAGCCGCCGAAATTGCTTTCGCTGGCGCCGTAATAGGCGGGCGAGTAGGTCGCGAAGGCGCCGACCCCGATTTCCCACGTGGGGCGGGTCTGGGCCCCGGCTTGGGCGGCGAGGGCGGCTGCGGCGGCCAGGCAGGTCAGGGCGGTCTTCATGAAGGTCCTCGCAAGCGAATGGAGATGTCGGTCGAAGCGGACGTAACGTAATTTGTGCGGTGCGGCAATCAGCCCACAAGGGCGGCCCGCACACAAGGCCGACATTGTCGCGCGAAGCGGCTTGCCGTGGCCGCCGGGTCGCTCATACCCTGTACGCTACAAGCGGCGCTCTGGATGCCGCGGCGGCGTCAGGCCATCGGGAGGCATCATGCAGGTCGCAGGGGCGGGCGTTTCGCCCGCCAGGCTACATCCGCGCCGGACGCTGGTCGCCTATGGCCAGCTCGCTCTGCCGATGGCGATCGCCGATCTGCCGCTCTCGATCTACCTGACGGCCTTTTATGGCGGCGACATCGGCGTGCCGCTGGCCGCCATGGCCTGGGTGCTTCTGCTGACCCGGCTCAGCGACGTGGTGACCGACCCGATGATCGGCATCCTGTCGGACCGCTCCACGAACTGGCCGCTGGGACGGCGCAAGACCTGGCTGCTGATGGGCATCCCGGTAAAAATGCTGGCGATCTACATGATCTTCTTCGCCCAGCCGGGGGCCGGGGCGGGCTACATGCTGCTCTGGCTGTTCGTCCTCTATCTCGGCTGGACGATGATCTCGATCCCCTACGGCGCCTGGGGAGCGGAACTGTCCGGCGATTATCATCAGCGCAACCGGATTACCGGCTGGCGCACCCTCTTCGCCTTCATCGGCATTCTGATCGCCACCATCGCCCCGCTGATCACCGGCGGCGGCGCCGGCACGCCGCAGGGCCTCACCCCGGTCATGCAGGGCCTGGGAACCTGGGCCCTGGTGGCACTGCCGGTCAGCGCGCTGCTCATCTGGCGCTTCGTGCCCGATGCGCCGGTGCGCCAGAGCGCCGGGGCGGCGACCACATGGATGAAGGGTTTCAAGATCGCCGCTTCCAACGGCCCCTTCATCCGCATTCTGCTCGCCACGACGATCGGCCGCATCGGCTCGGTCATCAACACCACGGTGGTCATCTGGTTCTTCATCTTCGCGATGGCGCTGGGGCCTTCGGCGGGCCTGCCGGTCATCGTCTATCTGCTGGCCGCCGTGCTGGGCGTGCCGCTCTGGGTGGTGCTCGGCTCGCGGTTCACCAAGCACAACGCGCTGATCGGCGCGGTGCTCACCTCGATCTTCGCCTTCGCCTTCCTGCTTCTCGTGCCGCCCGGCAATCTTCTTCTGTCGTGCCTGGTGATGGTCCTCGCCGGCATCGGCGGCGGCGCCGCCGCGACGCTCGGCTCCTCGATCGCCGCCGATGTGATCGACCTCGACGAATTGCGCTCGGGCCGTTCGCGGGCGGGGCTGCTGATCGCCTTCTGGGGCATGGGCGGAAAGCTCGCCGACGCGATCGGCGGCTTCATCGCGCTGATGCTGCTGTCGTGGTTCGGTTTCAGCGCGGTCAGCGCGACCAACACGCCGGAAGCGATCTTCGGGCTGACCGTCACCTATATCCTCATCCCCTGGCCGTTCTATTTCGTCTCGGTCCTGCTGCTCTGGCGCTTCCCGCTGACCCACGCCCGCCAGGCCCGTATCCGCCGCCTGGTCGAGCGGCGCGCCGCCCGGGCCGAGAGGCTGGGGTGACGGCCTGCTCGGCGCGTCGCCCCGCTTGGCGGCGCCGGCAATTACTGGAATGATGCCGCGATGCTCGAGCCGCATTTCCGCTATGCGACGGCAGAAGACGTGCCCAAGGTCACGTCGCTGATCGAACGTGCCTATCGCGGTCCGGAAGCGGCCGAAGGCTGGGCCAGCGAGGCCCATCTCCTCACCGGGCCGCGCACCACCGAGGGCGAGATCGGCGCGCTGATTACCGACAGCGAGAGCCGTTTCGTGCTGGCGGAACTCCCCGACATCCTGAGGGGCGACCTGCTGGTCGGCTGCGCCCTGATCCAGAAGGACGGCGAGGGCTCCTATTTCGGCATGTTCGCGATCGAGCCGGCACAGCAGATTGCCGGTCTCGGCAAGGCCCTGCTCGCCAAGTGCGAGCGGGCGGCGCGCGACCTTTGGGCCGCCAAGTCGATGAGCATGGTCGTCATCAATGTCCGCGAGGAGCTGATCGCCTGGTACGAGCGGCGCGGCTATGCCCGCACCGGCCACCGCGAGCCGTTCCCCTTCGGCCCGGCGACCGGCGAGCTCCACCGGGATTTCGACCTGATCGAACTGAAGAAGTCCTTCGAGAAATAGCCGCGGCTACTTGGCCGGCACCGCGCCGGCCGTCCTCAGCGCCGCGATGGCCTCCGCGTCGAAGCCGGCCTCGCCCAGCACCGTGTCGGTGTCGGCGCCGAAATCGGGCGGCAGGCGGCGCAGCGCCGGCGGCGTCGCCGACAGCTTGATCGGGCTGCCCATGCCCTTGTAGCCGTCCGTCTCCACCCGCATCGCCCGAGCCTCGGTCTGCGGATCGTCCAGCGCCTCCTGCACGTTGTTCAGCGGTCCGGCCGGCACGCCCGCTTCCAGCAGGCGCCGGGCCAGCGCGACGCCGTCCTCGCGCGCGAAGATCGGCGCCAGGATCGCCGTCAGCTCGATGCGGTTCTGGTTGCGCGCCGCCATGGTGGAGAAGCGCGGATCGTCGGTGAGGTGCGGCACACCCAGCACCTCGAACGCCTTCTTCACCTGGCCGTCATTGCCGACGCCGAGGAACACCGGCCGGGTCGCCGTCTGGAAGAGATCGTAGGGCACCACGTTGGGATGGGCGTTGCCGATGAGCTGCGGCATCTTCCTGCCCCACAGCCAGTTCGCCGAATGCGGGTGCAGCAGCGACAGCCCGACATCGTAGAGCGCGACCTCGACCGACTGGCCCTTGCCGGTGCGGTCGCGCTCGCGCAGCGCCAGCAGGATGCCGATGACGGCGTTCAGGCCGCTGGCGATGTCGATCACCGGCGTCCCCATCTTGACCGGCCCGCTGGCCGGCGAGCCGGTGACGGAGGAGAGCCCCGTCATGGTCTGCACCACGGCGTCGTAGCCCGGAAAGCCGCCATAGGGGCCTTCCGCCCCGAAGCCTGAGATGCGGCAGTGGATGAGGCCGGGGAACATCGGCGCGAGGACCTCCTCGAAGCCGATGTCCCATTTCTCCAGCGTACCGATCTTGAAGTTCTCGACCAGCACGTCGGCGTCCTCCAGCAGGCGCAGCAGCGCCGCGCGGCCGTCCGCCTTGCGCAGGTCGAGCGCGATGCCGCGCTTGTTGCGGTTGACGTTAAGGTAGTAGGCGCTGGGGCCGCGCGCCCCGTCATCGTCGCGGAAGGGCGGCCCCCATTCGCGGGTTTCGTCGCCCCCCGGCGGTTCGACCTTGACCACATCGGCGCCATGATCGCCCAGTATCTGCGTCGCATAGGGACCGCCCAGCACGCGGGACAGATCGACGACGCGAATGCCGGTGAGCGCGCCGGGTGTGGTGACGTTGAGCATGGGGCCTCCAGAGGGCTGCGTGCTTAGCAAGGTGCGGAGGGCGGAGCAAAGTGGCGATGCGGTTCGATCTGAAGGTGGCCTGCGCCGTTCTGGCTCTCGCGGCGATGCCGGCCGTGGCCGGGGAAGCCGCCGGTCCCTCGGTAGGCCACCCGTTGTCGCCGCTCTGCGACCTCATCTGCGGTGGCGCATGGTCGCCCGACCATCCGCCCTATCCCGACGAGATCCGCACCACGAAGTCCTATGAGTGGGACGCCGAGACGCGGACCGTGCGCGGCCTTGAAATCTCGACCGGCGGCATAGCCGGCATCAGGATCGAGGTCGCCGTCACATTCGCCTATGACGAGGCGGCGGACGCGCTGACCGTGACCCGCACGAAGGCGGACGCCGCACCCGTTGCGGGCACCGTCGCGATCGGCGCGGACGGCTTCCAGATGCGCTTTCCCGCGCCCGACGGATCGGGCGGCGCGATGATCACCGTCGTTCGCTTCGAGGGCGCGGATGTCTGGATCGAGCGCAGCGAGATCCTGGAAGACGGCCGCTCGACGCTGGGCGGCGAACAGCGCTTCCGCCGCAAGCCGGAATGACCCCCGTCGAGCGTCGTGCGCTGGAGGAGGCCGCCGCCCGCGCCTGGCCGCCGCACGAGACGCTGGCGCGCGACGGCTGGGTGCTGCGCTTCTCCGGCGGCGGCAGCCAGCGCGCCAACTCGGTGCTGACCCTGGCCTGGAACGGCAGCGATGTGGAGGCGGCCATCGACGCCGCCGAGCGCGACTACCGCGCCCGCGGCCAGAAGCCGATTTTTCAGATCGTCGACATCAGCCTGCCCGCCGACCTCGACGCCCGTCTCGCGGCGCGCGGCTATGACAGCATCGACCGCACGCTGCTGATGGTGAAGCCGGTCGCGCTCGCCATCGCCCCGCCAGCGCTTGCCGTCAGCCGTCATCGAGAAGCGCCGAAGGCCTGGCTCGACATCTACCTCGCCACCCTCACGCCCGATCGCCGCGCCGCTGCGCCCGCCATCGTCGCGGCGCTGCCCGATCCCAAGTGCTTCTTCGTGGCCGGCAGGAACGGCGCGCCGGCCGGCGTCGGCCTTGGCATGGCCGAGCCGCCCTGGTGCGGCGTCGAATGCATGGCGACGGCGGAAGCGGCGCGCCGGGGCGGGGCGGCCCGCGCCGTCCTCGCCGATCTGGAACGCTGGGCGCACGAACAGGGTGCGACCCGGCTCTGGCTTCAGGTCCTGGAACGCAACGCCCCGGCCCGCGCGCTCTACGAGGGTCTCGGGTTCGAGGCCGTGGGCAGCTACTGGTACCGCCACGCGCCGCCAGCCTGACGGCCTACAGCCGCACCCGCTCCAGCCGCAGCGCGTTGAGGATCACGCTCACCGACGACAGGGCCATCGCCGCCGCCGCGATCTCCGGGCCGGGGGCGAGGCCGCCGAAGGGCTCCAGGACGCCCGCCGCCAGCGGCACGCAGGCGAGATTGTAGCCGAAGGCGAGCGCCAGGTTCTGGCGGATGTTGCGCATCGTCGCGCTCGCCAGCCGCCGCGCCCGCACCAGGCCCGCGATGTCGCCCTTCGGCAGCGTCACCGCGGCGCTCTGCAAGGCGGCGTCCGCGCCGGTGCCCATGGCGATCCCGGCATCGGCGGCGGCGAGGGCGGGGGCGTCGTTCACCCCGTCCCCGGCCATCGCGACGATATGCCCGGAAGCGCGCAGGGCGGCGACCGCCTCGGCCTTCCCGGCCGGCGACACGCTGGCCCGCACCTCGGCGATGCCGAGGCGCCGCGCCACGGCCAGCGCCGTCGTCTCGTGATCGCCGGTGATCATCACCGGGACGATGCCGAGCGCCATCAGCGTCCCCACCGCCTCATGTGCGCCTGGCTTGATCGCATCGGCGACTGCGAAGACCGCCGCCGCCCGTCCGTCGATCGCCGCCAGCACCGCGGTCGCGCCGTCCGCCCGCAGCGCGTCGGCGCGGGCGGCGAGGGCCGCCGCATCGACGCCGTTGGCGCTCAGCCATTCGGCGCTTCCGGCCAGCACCGCGCGGCCCTCCACCGTGGCGCGCACGCCCTGTCCCGGCGGCGCGTCGAAGGCCGACGGCGCGGCGAGGGCGAGCCCCTTCGCCTTCGCCGCCGCGACGATCGCTCCGGCCAGCGGATGCTCGGCCTGCGACTCGGCCGATGCGACGAGGCGCAGCGTCTCGTCCGCCTCGAACCCCGCCGCCGTCTCCAGCGCCGTCAGCGACGGCTTTCCTTCGGTCAGTGTGCCCGTCTTGTCGAAGACAAACGTGTCGGCGCGGGCGAGCGCCTCCAATGCCGCGGCGTCGCGCACCAGCACCCCGGCCCGTGCCCCGCGTCCGACCCCGGCCATCACCGCCATCGGCGTCGCAAGGCCGAGGGCGCAGGGGCAGGCGATGATCAGCACGCTGACCGCCGCCACCAGCCCGCGCGCGAAGCCGCCCTCGGGAGCGAACGCCCACCAGGCGGCGAAGGCGGCGAGCGCCACCGCGATGACCCCCGGCACGAACCAGGCCGAGACGCGGTCGGCAAGGCGCTGCACCGGCGCGCGGCTGCGCTGCGCCGCGGCGACCAGCGCCACGATGCGGGCCAGCGTCGTCTCGGCGCCCACCCGCTCGGCCTTCATGACAAAGGCGCCGCTGCCGTTGATCGTGCCGCCGGTGACCGCCGCGCCGCTCGTCTTTTCCACCGGCTGTGCCTCGCCGGTGATGAGCGATTCGTCGATATGGCTCCGCCCGGCGAAGACCATGCCGTCCACCGGCACCGCCTCGCCCGGCCGCACGCGCAGCAGATCGCCCTTCAGCACCGCGTCGAGCGGCACGTCCACGTCCTCGCCGTCGGCGCGCACCCGCCGCGCCGTCCTGGGCGTGAGGTCCAGCAGCGCCCGGATCGCCCCGCCGGTCGCCGCGCGGGCCCTCAGCTCCAGCACCTGCCCGAGCAGCGCCAGCGTCACGATCACCGCTGCCGCCTCGAAATAGACCGGCGGCGCGCCGTGGCCGCCATGGACGCCATGCGGGAAGATGCCGGGCGCGACGAGCGCCACGGCGCTGGCCAGCCAGGCGACCAGCACGCCGAGACCGATCAGCGTGAACATGTTGAGGTTCATGGTCTTCAGCGAGGCCGCGCCGCGCGCCAGGAACGGCCAGCCCGCCCACAGCACCACCGGCGTCGCCAGCACGCCCTGCATCCAGCGCGCGGCATCGCCCGATATCCCGAACGTCCAGCCGAAGAGATGCCGCCCCATCTCGAGCGCGAAGACCGGCAGGGTCAGCGCGAGGCCGATCCAGAAGCGCCGCGTCATGTCGGCCAGTTCGGGATTGGCGGCGCCCGCCACCGGCACCATCGGCTCCAGCGCCATGCCGCAGATCGGGCAGGCGCCGGGGCCGTCGCGCACGATTTCCGGGTCCATCGGGCAGGTCCATTTGGACCCCGGCGGCGCGGCGGGCGCGGGGGCGCGGCCCGCAAGGTATATCGCCGGGTCGGCCAGGAACTTCGTCCGGCAGCGTTCGGCACAGAAATGATAGGTGACGCCCGCATGCACGGCGCTCGGCTTGCCGGCCTCCGGATCGACGTCCATGCCGCAGACCGGATCCTTGACCCTGCGCCGCCCGGCCGCCGGAGCGGCGCCGCCGCAGCATGCCGCGTGCGCCTGATGGTGATCCACGGCCGTCCTCGCTTGTCCGTTCCGGGTTCGTCGGATATACCCCGTATGGGTATCCGTCAATATACCCTGAGGGGGTATCATGGCTCACGGCGACACGAAGAAGTCCCTCGCGGCGCTCAAGCGCGTCGAGGGCCAGGTGCGCGGCATCGCGAAGATGGTCGAGGACGACCGCTACTGCATCGACATCGTCACCCAGATCGCCGCCGCGCGCGCCGCGCTGTCGCGGGTGGAGGCCGACCTGCTGCGCGGCCATATCGGCCACTGCGTCCATCGCGCCATGAAGTCCGGCGATTCGGCCGAGCAGGCGCGGGTGGTGGACGAACTGGTCCAGGCCTTCGGAAGGCGTTGAGCCTTGCGGCGGCGCGCCTATAGTGCCGCCGCACAGAACACGGAAGCGCTCATGGCCCTCGATCCCGAAACCCGCGAACAGCTCATTTCCTCCGTCGCCCGCTTCGTGCGCGAGCGGCTGGTGCCGATCGAGGAGCAGGTCAGCCGCGAGGACCGCGTGCCGGACGACATCGTCCAGGAGATGCGCGATCTCGGCCTCTTCGGGCTTTCGATTCCGGTGGAATATGGCGGCCTCGGCCTCTCGATGGAGGAGGAGGCCCTCGTCTGCTTCGAGCTGGGCCAGACCTCGCCGGCCTTCCGTTCCGTCATCGGCACCAATGTCGGCATCGGCAGCCAGGGGCTCGTCATGTTCGGCCGTCCCGAGCAGAAGGATTACTGGCTGCCCCGCATCGCCAGCGGCGAGACCATCGCCAGCTTCTGCCTGACCGAGCCGGGCGCCGGCTCCGACGCCGCCTCGGTGCGCACCACGGCGATCCGCAAGGGCGACGTCTATGTCGTCAACGGCACCAAGCGCTACATCACCAATGCCGCGAAGGCCGGGGCCTTCACGCTGATGGCCCGCACCAACCCCGACAACAAGGGCGCGGGCGGCATCTCCGCCTTCTTCGTGCCTTCGGACCTCAAGGGCATCACGGTCGGCAAGCCGGAAAAGAAGATGGGCCAGCAGGGCGCCCATATCCACGACGTGATCTTCGAGGACTGCGAGATCCCGGCCGAATGCCTCATCGGCGACCGGGAAGGCGAGGGCTTCAAGCTCGCCATGCAGGTGCTCGACCGCGGCCGGTTGCACATCTCGGCGGTCTGCGTCGGGGTCAGCGAACGGCTGGTGCGCGACAGCGTCGCCTACGCCGTCGACCGCGAGCAGTTCGGCCAGCGCATCGCCGACTTCCAGATGATCCAGGCGATGCTCGCCGACTCCAAGATGGAGGCCTACGCCGCCCGCTGCATGGTGCTGGAGACCGCTCGCAAGCGCGACGCCGGGCAGAACATCGCCATGGAAGCCTCGTGCTGCAAGCTGTTCGCCTCCGAAGCGGTCGGCCGCATCGCCGACCGCAACGTCCAGATCCATGGCGGCGCGGGCTATGTCGCCGACTACGCCGCCGAGCGCTTCTACCGCGACGTGCGCATCTTCCGCCTCTACGAGGGCACCAGCCAGATCCAGCAGATGGTCATCGCCAAGAGCCTGATCCGCGCCGCGGGGTAGGGGGCATCCGCCCGGCCCACAGCGAACTTCCGGAGCCATACCATGACCAAGACCATCCGCGTCGGCTGCGCCTCGGGTTTCTGGGGGGACAGCTACATCGCCGCGCCGCAGCTCATCGAGCGCGGGAACATCGACTATCTGGTGTTCGACTACCTGTCCGAAATCACCATGTCGATCATGGCCCGCGCGATGGCGAAGGATCCGAACGCCGGCTACGCGATCGACTTCGTGAGCGTAACGATGGCCTCCATCGCCCGCGACGTGGCGGCGAAGAAGATCAAGGTCATCGCCAATGCCGGGGGCGTCAATCCGCGCGCCTGCGCGGCGGCGCTGGAGGCGCTGCTGGCGAAGCTGGGCGTGGACCTCAAGGTCGCCTGGATCGAAGGCGACGATCTGATGCCGAACCTCGACCATTGGCGCGCGGCGGGGCTGACCGAGATGTTCACCGGCATGGCCCTGCCCGAGAAGCTCGTCAGCATGAACGCCTATCTCGGCGGCTTCCCCGTCGCGGCGGCGCTGGCGGCCGGGGCGGACATCGTCGTCACCGGACGCTGCGTCGACAGCGCGGTGACGCTTGGCGCCTGCATTCATGAATTCGGCTGGACGCCGTCCGACTACGACCGGCTCGCCGGGGCCTCGCTCGCCGGCCATATCGTCGAGTGCGGCGCCCAGGCCTGCGGCGGCATCTTCACCGACTGGGAAAGCGTGCCCGGCTGGGACGACATCGGCTACGCCATCGCCGAGATCGCGCCGGACGGCAGTTTCGTCGCCACCAAGCCCGAAGGCACCGGCGGCCTCGTCACGCCCGGCACGGTCGGCGAGCAGATGCTCTACGAGATCGGCGATCCGCAGGCCTATATGCTGCCCGATGTCGTCTGCGACTTCTCCGGCGTGACGATGACCCAGGCCGGCAAGGACCGCGTGCTGGTCAAGGGCGCGAAGGGCTATCCCGCGACCGCCACCTACAAGGTCTCGGCGACCTGGGAGGACGGCTGGCGCGTCACCTCGATGCTGGCCCTCGCCGGCATCGACGCGGCGAAGAAGGTCCGCCGCATCGGCGAATCCGTTCTGAAGCGCATGGAGACCATCATGCGCCAGCGCAACTGGGGCCCGTTCACCGAAACCAGCATCGAGGTGCTGGGCGACGAGGACAGCTACGGTCCGCACAAGCGCGAGGTCGGATCGCGCGAGGCAAGCCTCAAGCTCGCCGCCAAGCATCCGAGCCGCGCCCCGCTGGAGGTGATGATCCGCGAACTGACGAGTTCGGGCACCTCCTTCGCGCCCGGCATCACCGGCTATGGCGGTGCGCGCGCGAAGCCTTCGCCGGTCGTGCGCCATTTCGCGACGCTGGTCCCCAAGGCCGGGGTGCCGGTGACGCTGCATGTCGGCGGCGCGGCGACGGCGGTGCCCATCGACTGCGCCGGCGGCTTCGAGCCGTCGATG
>JAEUMK010000095.1 GCA_016792565.1 Alphaproteobacteria bacterium | reverse complement strand
CCCACCTTTCCTCCCCCGTTTACGGGGGAGGTGCCCCGAAGGGGCGGAGGGGGCATGACCGCCCAGTCCTGGTCCGGGCGCGCCGCCTTCTTCCTCGCCACCGTCGGCTCGGCGGTGGGCCTGGGGAGCATCTGGAAGTTCCCCTACATGGTGGGCGAGAACGGCGGCGGGGCCTTCTTCCTGCTCTATCTCGTGGGCCTCGCGCTCGCCGTCCTGCCGCTGATGATCGCCGAGTTCGCCATCGGACGGGCGGGGCAGGGCAGCGCCGTCGGCTCGATCGTCCGCGTCGCGGAGAAGACCGGCGCCTCGCGGGTCTGGAGCGCCATCGGCGCCTGGGGCGTCGGCGCCGGCTTCCTGATCCTCAGCTTCTATTCGGTGTTCGGCGGCTGGACGATCGCCTTCGCGGTCGAGGCGGCGCAGGGCGGCGCGACCGCCGCCGACGGTGCGGCGGCCGGGGCGGCGTTCGGAGCGTTCCTCGCCGATCCCGGCGCCATGACGCTCTGGCATGGCGTCTTCATGGCGCTGACCGCCCTGGTGGTTCTCGGCGGCGTGGCCGGCGGTCTGGAGCGGGCGCTGACGATCCTGATGCCGCTGATGTTCGTCCTGCTCGCCGGCCTCGTCGTCTATGCTTCCTTTTCGGGCGGCATGGGACAGGCGCTGCGCTTCCTCTTCTGGCCCGACTTTTCGAAGGTCACCTGGGACGTCGCGCTCAACGCGGTCGGCCTCGGCTTCTTCTCCATCGGCGTCGGCATCGGCGTGATGATCACCTACGCCGCCTATGCCGGGCGCGAGATCGGCCTCGGCACCATGGCGGTCTCGGCCATCGCCGCCGATACGTTCGCCTCGATCCTTGCCGGCCTTGCCATCTTCCCCATCGTCTTCGCCTACGGGCTCGACCCGGCCGGCGGTCCCGGCCTCATGTTCGTGACGCTGCCCGTCGCCTTCGGCCAGATCGCGGGCGGCGCCTGGCTCGCCTTCGCCTTTTTCGGGCTGCTGCTGGTCTCGGCGCTCGCTTCGGCGATCTCGATCATGGAGCTGATCGTCGCCTGGGCGATGGAGCGCCACCGGATCGGCCGGTTCGCCGCCACGCTCTGGACGGCCGGTCTGTGCGGCGCGATGGGCATGGCGACCGTCTGGTCCTTCAACCTGCTGGCCGATGTCCACCCGCTCGCCCCCTTCGGGCTGCTGGAGGGGCGCACTTTCTTCGACGTGATCGACTGGCTGACCTCCAACCTCATGCTGCCCGTGGGCGGCATCGCCATCGCCCTGTTCCTCGGCTGGACGCCTGCCGGGCGAATCCTGACCGACGAGGTCGGCGGCACGGGCAGGGGCCGCGAGGTCCTGCGCTGGCTGCTCCGCCTCGTCGTCCCGGCGGCCATCGGCGCGGTGCTCGTAGCGGGCATTGTACAGTGAGGTAACGAGATACCACACACAAAAAAAGCAGCGGATCGTTGACTTTCCGCCCCCACGCCCGTACACGACGCGCCTTCCGGACGCCCAAGGGCCGTTCGCACTTGAAAAGAGATATCCCATGAGCACGTTTTCCGCGCGTCCCGCGGACATCAACAAGAAATGGGTGCTGATCGACGCCGAAGGCCTCGTCGTCGGCCGCCTCGCCACGCACATCGCCATGCGCCTGCGCGGCAAGCATCTGCCCACCTTCACGCCCCACATGGATACGGGCGACAATGTCATCGTCATCAATGCCGAGAAGGTCGTCTTCACCGGCAACAAGCTGGCGGACAAGAAGTACTTCCACCACACCGGCCATCCGGGCGGCATCAAGGAGCGTGTGGCGGGCAAGATCCTCGCCGGCAAGTTCCCCGAGCGCGTGCTTGAGAAGGCGGTCGAGCGCATGCTTCCGCGCGGCCCGCTGTTCCGCAAGCTGCTCGGCAACCTCAAGGTCTATGCCGGTGCCGAACATCCCCATGCCGCTCAGACGCCCGAAACGGTTGACGTCGGCGCCATGAACCCGAAGAACAAGAGAGTCTGATCGCCATGGCTCAGGACACCCGCTCGCTCGGCGAGCTGAAATCGCGCCTGGTCAAGGCCGAGGAAACCAAGGCCGTCGAGGCCGCTCCGGCCGCCGCCGAGGGCAAGCCGAAGATCGACAAGCTCGGCCGCGCCTACGCGACCGGCCGCCGCAAGAACGCCATCGCCCGCGTCTGGCTGAAGCGCGGCACCGGCAAGATCGTCATCGAAGGCCGCCCGGAGGAAGTCTATTTCGCCCGTCCGGTTCTGCGCATGCTGATCCACCAGCCGCTGCAGACGGCCAACCGCGAAGGCCAGTACGACATCGTCGCGACGATCGCCGGCGGCGGCCTCTCGGGCCAGGCCGGCGCCCTGCGCCACGGCCTGTCGCGCTGCCTCATCGCGATGGAGCCGGACCTGCGCGCGGTCCTCAAGAAGGGCGGCTTCCTCACGCGCGACCCGCGCGTCGTCGAGCGCAAGAAGTACGGCCGCCCGAAGGCGCGCCGCAGCTTCCAGTTCTCCAAGCGCTGAGACGCTCAACCTTCGTGCTATCTGGAAGGGCGTCCGGCAGCGGACGCCCTTTCGCTTTGCCCCCATCGCTTTGACGAGCATCGCCATGGCCAGACCGACCATTTTCATCGACGGCGAACACGGCACCACCGGCCTCGAAATCCGCCAGCGCCTCGACGCGCTGCCGCACTACGAGGTGAAGTCGATCGCGCCCGACAGGCGCAAGGACGCCGCCGCCCGCCGCGCGATGATGGAGGCGGTCGATCTGGTGGTGCTCTGCCTCCCCGACGACGCCGCGAAGGAAGCCGCCGCCATGGCCGAGGCGATGGGCGACGCCGCACCCAGACTGCTCGATGCCTCGACCGCCCACCGCGTCGCACCGGGCTGGGCCTATGGCTTTCCCGAACTGACGCCGGAACAGGGCTCGCTGATCGCCGCGGCGAAGCGCGTCAGCAATCCGGGCTGCTATCCGACCGGGGCGATCGCCCTTATCCGGCCGCTGGTCGATGCCGGCCTCGTGCCCGCGGACCATCCGATCTCGGTGAACGCCGTCAGCGGCTATTCCGGCGGCGGCAAGGCGATGATCGAGCAATATGAAAGCGGGCAGGGGCCGGCCTTCGACATGTACGGCCTTGGGCTGACGCACAAGCATGTGCCAGAGCTCCAGCTTTATGCGGGTCTCGCCGTGCGGCCGATTTTCGTGCCCTCGGTCGGCAACTACCGGCAGGGCATGCTGGTCAGCGTGCCGTTGCATCTCGATGCGCTGCCCGCGAGGCCCAAGGCCGCCGATCTGGAAGCCGTGCTCGCCGCCCGTTACGCCGGCAGCGAATGGGTCTCCGTCATCCCTTCGCCGCTCGCCGAACCGCGCAAGGACCGGATCGAGCCCGAGGCCGACAACGGCACCAACCGGCTGGAGCTGCGTGTCTATGCCAATGAGAGCTACCGCCAGGCGGTACTGGTCGCGCGCCTCGACAATCTCGGCAAGGGCGCCTCGGGCGCCGCGGTGCAGAACATGGGCCTGATGCTGGGCGTCAGCTAGGGTAGCGCTCCGCCAGCTCTTCCCAGCGGTCGGCGATGAGGTCCTTCAGGACGCCCAGGTCGACATCGGCGAGCCGCTTCACATAGAGACATGCGCGGCTGCTCTTTGCCTTGCCCAGCTTCTTCAGCTTGGCGGCGGCGTCGGGACGGCTGCCCATGATGTAGATCGAGAGTTCGTTCTTGCGCGGCGAGAATCCGACGCGCAGCCACTCCTGCGTCTTGCCGTTGGCATAGAGCATGTCGTAGCGGCCGAAGCCGATGATGCTCGGTCCCCACATCTCCGGCTTTTTTCCGGTCACATCTTTGAAGAGCGCGACAAGCGCCTTTGAGTCCTTGCGCTTCTGCTCCTCCTCGATCGCGTTGAGGAAGGCGGTGACGCTGGCGCCTGTCGGGCGCGTGACCGGCTCGGCCATTCTATTTCATCTTCACGTAGGAGCCCGGCGCATCCTCCAGAGCGGGAAGCGCGCCGTCGCCGGGGACGCGCGCCTTGACCTTCTTGCCGGACTTGGGGGCCAGCCACTGGTCCCAGTAGTGCCACCACGAACCTGGCGTTTCGGTCGCCCCGGCCCGCCACTCGTCCAGCGTCTCGGCCTTCTTGGTGTTGGTCCAGAACTGGTATTTCTTGGCGGACGGCGGATTGACGACGCCCGCGATATGGCCGGACCCTGCCATCATGAACTCGGTCGGTCCTGAAAAGAGCTTTAGCGCCTTGAAGACCGATTTCGCCGGCGCGATGTGATCCTCCTTCGACGATTGAAGGAAGACGGGGATCTTGATCTTGGTCAGGTCGATCTTCGTGCCTGCGAGCTTCATCTTGCCCTGCGCCAGCAGATTGTCGCGGTAGCACTCGCGCAGATACTGCATGTGCATCGCCACCGGCATGCGTGTCGTATCGGAGTTCCAGTAGAGGATATCGAAGGCCAGCGGATCGCGGCCCAGCAGGTAGTTGTTCACCACGAACGACCAGATGAGATCGTTCGAGCGCAGCATGTTGAACGTCGTCGCCATCGCGTCGCCGTCCAGGAAGCCGCCCTGCTTCTGCATCTGGGCTTCCATCGACGCGAGCTGGTCGTCGTCGATGAAGACCGAGAGGTCGCCCGCCTCCGTGAAGTCGACCTGCGAGGTGAAGAACGTCGCCGACTTGATGCGCGCGTCCTTCTTGACCGCCATGTGCGCGAGGCCGGCAGAGGTCAGCGTACCGCCGATGCAGTAGCCGATGATGTTGAGCTCCTTCACGCCCGTTGCCTGGTTCACGGCGTCGATGGCGGGGTAAAAGCCCTCGGTCAGATAGTCGTCGAAGCGCTTCTTCGCGAGATTGGCGTCCGGGTTCACCCACGAGACGACGAACACCGTATAGCCCTGCGCCGTCGCCCACCGGATGAACGAGTTCTCCGGCTTCAGGTCGAGGATGTAGAACTTGTTGATCCATGGCGGCACGATCAGCAGCGGGCGCTCGTAGACCTCGTCCGTGGTCGGGGTGTATTGCAGCAGCTGGAACAGGTGGTTCTGGAAAACCACCTTGCCCGGCGTGGTGGCGAGATTGCCGCCGACCTCGAACTTGCTGTCGTCGACCTGGCGGATCGCCAGCTTGCCGTTGCCGCGCTCCAGGTCCTCGATGACGTGGGTAAGGCCGCGCACCAGGTTCTCGCCGTTGGTGCGCAGCGTCTCCTTCAGCACCTCCGGATTGGTCAGAACGAAGTTGGTCGGCGACATCGCATCGACGAATTGCTTGGTGTAGAAATTGATCTTCTTGCGCGCCTTGTCGTCGATGCCCTCGACGCCCGCGACCGTATCCTGCAGCCAGTTGGCCGTGAGCAGGTAGGATTGCTTGATGAAGTCGAAGATCTGGTTTTCGTGCCAGGCGGGATCCTTGAACCGCTTGTCGCCGGCGGGCGAGGGCACCACCGTTTCGTAGTCCTCGCCCATCAGGCGCCGCGCCGCATTCTGCCAGAGCTTGAGATACCCGGCCCACAGCTGGACCTGCGCGTCGAACACCCGCTTGGGATCGTGCATCATGTGGCCGGCGAGATCGACGAAGGCCGACCCGACATTCAACGGATCGACGACGCCGACGCCGGGCTTGTGTTCCTTGCGGCTCAGATAGTCGACGACGAGCTGCTGCGCTTTCTTGCCGACCTCGACGAGATTGCGCGCCAGCTGTCCGGCATCGGGCAGAGGATAGTCGGCGGCCTGCAGTTTCGCGTCTGCCTTCGTCGTCTTGGGATCCGACATCGAACTCCTCGAAAAGCGCCAACCCGGCTCGGGTCAAATTGGCCGACCCGGCCCGGCGAAGCAAGGCGAGCCGCTTGCCGTGTCCGTCAAGCTAAAGCAGGATCGCGTCGGCTTGATGATGACCGGCCCAGAGGCGCGGATGCGGACTTACCTGTTCTACGGCCTTTTGGCGCTCGGCGGCTGCGCTTCGCCGCAGGCCGCCTTTCCCGATCTCGGCGCCCTCGAGCAGCCCGCCGCGCCGGCCTCTGGGCCCGAGGCGTGGGCAGCCGCAAAGGCCGCCATCGAGAGCGACGGAGCAGCCGCCCGGGCAGCGGGGGAGCGCCTGCGGGCTGGCGGCTACTGACGTTGCGACAGGCCGGCCGAGGCCTACTCCGGTCTTTGGCGGGGCATGCCGATCCTGTAGGGTGCGCGGCCTTAAACCCACGAATCCGGCTTACCCGTCATGCCTTCGACCGATTTCTACAAGATCAAGCGTCTGCCCCCGTATGTCTTCGAGCAGGTGAACCGCCTGAAGGCCAAGGCCCGGGCCGCCGGCGACGACATCATCGATTTCGGCATGGGCAACCCGGACATGCCCACGCCCAAGCACATCGTGGACAAGCTGGTCGAAGTCGCGCGCGACCCCAAGACCAGCCGCTATTCGGCGTCCAAGGGCATCCCCGGTCTGCGCAAGGCGATGGCCGGCTATTACGAACGCCGCTTCGGCGTGACGCTCAATCCTGAGACCGAGATCATCGCCACGCTCGGCTCGAAGGAAGGCTTCGCGAACCTCGCCCAGGCGATCACCGCGCCCGGCGATGTCGTGCTTGCGCCGAACCCGGCCTATCCGATCCATGCCTATGGTTTCATCATGGCGGGCGCCGTGGTGCGCCACGTGCCGGCCGAAACGCCGGAGATGTTTCTCAGCCGCCTGCACGGCGCCGCCAAGCATTCGGTGCCGGCGCCGGTCGCCGTGGTCGTCTCCTATCCCTCCAACCCGACCGCGCAGGTCGTCGATCTCGACTTCTACAAGGAGATCGTCGCCTTCGCCCGCCGCTTCGACATGTGGATCCTCTCCGACCTCGCCTACGCGGAGCTCTACTTCGACGGCAACCCGCCGCCCTCGATGCTTCAGGTCGAGGGCGCGAAGGACATCACCATCGAGTTTCAGTCGCTGTCGAAGACCTATGCCATGCCGGGCTGGCGCATGGGCTTCGCGGCCGGCAACGAGAGGCTGGTCCACGCCCTTAGCCGCGTGAAGTCCTATCTCGACTATGGCGCCTTCACGCCCATTCAGGCGGCGGCCGCCGCGGCGCTCAACGGTCCGCAGGACTGCGTCGAGGAGATCCGCAAGACCTACCGCGCCCGCCGCGACGTTCTCGTCGAGAGCTTCCGCCGGGCCGGTTGGGAAATTCCGACGCCGCCCGCCACCATGTTCGCCTGGGCGCCGATCCCCGAGGCCTTCCGCGGCATCTCCTCGGTCGAGTTCGCCAATCTGATGATCGAGCACGCCGGCGTCGCCGTCGCGCCCGGCCTCGGCTTCGGCGAATACGGCGACGGCCATGTCCGCTTCGGCCTGGTCGAGAACGAGCACCGCATCCGCCAGGCGGCGCGCAACATCAAGACGTTCCTCGGCCGCGCCCGCGAACTGCTGGGCAATGGCCCGGTGCCTGAGTTCGACCGCGCGGCGGGCGCATGAGCGACGCCCTGCGCATCGGCATCGCCGGCCTCGGCACGGTCGGGGCCGGTCTCGTCCGCCTGCTGACGGAGAACGACGACCTCATCGCGGCCCGCTGCGGCCGGCGGATCGAGATCGCCGGCGTCAGCGCCCGCGATCGCAACAAGGATCGCGGCATCTGGCCGGGCCGCTTCGACTGGTTTGAAGATCCGCGCGAGCTGGCCGCCTCCGGACGGATCGACGTCTTTGTCGAGCTCATCGGCGGCGTCGGCATCGCGGCCGAAGCGGTCGAGCGGGCGTTGCAGTCCGGCAAGCATGTCGTCACCGCCAACAAGGCGCTGATCGCGGCGCGCGGCGCGGGGCTGGCGGCCGAGGCGGAGAAGTGGAACCTCGCCCTGAATTTCGAGGCGGCGGCGGCCGGCGGCATACCCATCGTCAAGGCGCTGCGCGAGGGCCTGGCCGGCAACGTCGTCAGCCGCGTCGGCGGCATCCTCAACGGCACCTGCAACTACATCCTCAGCCAGATGGAGGAGACGGGGCGCTCCTTCGCCGATGTCCTGGCCGAAGCGCAGGCGCTCGGCTACGCCGAGGCCGATCCGACGCTCGACGTCGGCGGCGGCGATACGGCGCACAAGCTGGCCATCCTCGCCAGCCTCGCCTTCGGCACGGTCCCCGATATGGACGGCGTCTATTGCCAGGGCATCGAACGGATCTCGCCGGTCGACATCGGCTTCGCGCGCGAGTTCGGCTACCGCATCAAGCTGCTCGGCATCGCGACGATGACGGCGCGGGGGCTGGAAGCGCGGGTCCACCCGGCGATGATCCAGCTCGGCACCGCGCTCGCCGATGTGATGGGCGTTCTCAACGGCGTCGTCACCGAATCGAGCGCGGCCGGATCGTCCGTGTTCGAGGGGCGCGGGGCCGGCGCCGGACCGACCGCCTCGGCCGTCGCCGCAGACCTCATCGACATCGCCCGGGGTCTGCGCGTGCCGGCCTTCGGGGTGCCCTCGAATCTGCTCCGCAAGGCCGAGCGCGCGCCGCTGGGCGAGCGCGAGGGCACCTTCTACATGCGCTTCGACGTGCTCGACCGCCCGGGCGTGCTCGCCACCATTGCGAGCAGCCTGGCCGACAAGGGCGTGTCCATCGAAAGCATGATCCAGCGCGGCCGGGCGCCGGACGAAAAGGTCGCCATCGTCATCATCACGCACGAGGCCCGCGAGTCCTCCGTGATCGGGGCGATCAAGGCCGTCGAGGCGGCCGGTGCGGTCGTCGAGCCGCCCTGCATGATCCGCATGGAAAGACTTTGACGGACGGCCGGGCCGGGGCTAGACCGGCCGTCTTCCGCGAAAAACCCGCCGGACGAAGCACTGGGATTCTGGGGAATTAATGAGCGACGTGGCTCTGTTGAACCGGACGCTGGCGATCGAGGTCGCCCGCGTCACCGAGGCCGCGGCGCTGGCCGCCTACAAGCTGGCCGGACGAGGCGATGAAAAGGCCGCTGACCAGGCTGCCGTCGACGCCATGCGGCGCGCCTTTGACAAGCTCGAGATCGACGGCACCGTCGTGATCGGGGAGGGCGAACGCGACGAGGCGCCCATGCTCTTCATCGGCGAGAAGGTCGGAACGGGACGCGGCCCCAAGGTCGATATCGCGCTCGATCCCCTGGAAGGGACGACGCTCACCGCCAAGTCGATGCCCGGCGCCATGGCCGTGGTGGCGCTCGCCGTCGGCGGCACGCTGCTGCACGCCCCCGACGTCTACATGGACAAGATCGCCATCGGCGGCGGCTACCCGGCGGGCGTCGTCGATCTCGACGCCGATCCGGCCGACAACATCGCCGCGCTGGCCAAGGCAAAGGGCGTGCGGGCCGAACAGATCACGGCCTGCATTCTCGACCGGCCCCGCCACGAGAAGATCATCGCGGCCGTCCGCAAGACCGGCGCCGCCGTGCGTCTCATCACCGACGGCGACGTGGCGGGCGTCATCGACACAGCGGAGGCCCACACGGGCGTCGACATCTATATTGGCCAGGGCGGCGCCCCCGAGGGCGTTCTGGCGGCGGCGGCGCTGCGCTGCATCGGCGGCCAGATCCAGGGCCGCCTCGTTTTCAAGACCGACGACGAGCGCATGCGCGCCGAGCGCCTCGGTCTGAAGGATCTGACGCGCAAATACACGACCGCCGAGATGGCGTCCGGCGACGTGATCTTCGCCTCGACCGGCGTCACCACCGGCTCGATGCTGACCGGCGTGCTCGACACCGCCCATCACCTGACCACCGAAACCGTGGTCATGCGCTCGGCCACCGGTACGGTGCGCTGGATCAAGACGCGCCACCCCAAGCTGGCATGACCGGCGGGGCGATCTGCCTCGGCGTGACGCGCTCGACGGCAGGCCGCATCTGGCGCTTCCGCCTCGAAGACGATTCGCGCGCGACGGCGCTCGCCCAGCGTATCGGCGTGCCGGAATCCGTTGCCCGCATCCTTGCCGGGCGCGGCTTCGACGGGCCTGAGGCCGACCGCCACTTCGACTCCACGTTGAAGGCGTGGATGCCCGATCCCTCGTCCATCGCCGGTCTCGACGCGGCGGCCGCGCGCCTCGCCGACGCCATCGCCGCGAACGAGCCGACGGCCGTGTTCGGCGACTACGACGTCGACGGCGGCGCCTCGTCGGCGATGGTCATCCGCTATTTCCGCGCGCTCGGCCGTTCGCTGCGCCTCTACATCCCTGACCGCCTGACCGAAGGCTACGGCCCCAGTCCGGCGGCCATGCGCCGCCTCGCCGAGGAGGGCGCGAGGCTCGCCATCACGGTCGATTGCGGCGCGCAGGCCTTCGAGGCGCTCGCCGCTGCCGCCGGGGCGGGGCTCCAGGTCGTCGTCGCCGATCATCATCTGATGGGGGCGGGCGCACCTCCGGCGCTGGCGATCGTCAATCCGAACCAGCCGCGCGACGAATCCGGCCTCGGCCATCTCTGTGCCGCCGGCGTCGTCTTCATGCTGCTCGCGGGCGTCAACCGCGAGTTGCGCCGCCGCGGCTGGTTCGCCGCCGAAGGCGTCGCCGAGCCGGACCTTCGCCGCCTGCTCGATCTCGTCGCGCTGGCGACGGTCTGCGACGTCGTCCCGCTGACCGGCCTCAACCGGGTCTTCGTCCGCCACGGGCTGAAGATGCTGGAGGAAGGCGGCAATGCCGGCCTCGCCGCCCTGGCGCGGGTGGCGGGCCTGAAGGACAAGCTCCGGGCTAGCCATTTCGGCTTCGCCCTTGGCCCGCGGGTCAACGCGGGCGGCCGGGTCGGCCGCGCGGACCTCGGGGCGCTGCTGCTGGCGAGCGACGATCCTGCCTTCGCCGAAGCCGCAGCCCTGGAACTCGACCGCTACAATCAGGAGCGCCAGGCGATCGAGGCGATGGTGCTTCAGGACGCGCTCGCCGCCGTGGAGCGCTCCGGGCCGGGCAGGGGCCTCGTCGCCGCCTCGGGCGAGAACTGGCACCCCGGCGTCATCGGCATCGTGGCGGGACGGCTGAAAGACCGCTACGACCTCCCCAGCGCCGTCTTCGCGCTGGAGGGCGATCTCGCCCGCGCCTCGCTGCGCAGCGTCTCCGGCGTCGATCTCGGCTCGGCCGTCGGGGCGGCCAAGGCGGCGGGGCTGCTCCTCACCGGCGGCGGACACCGCATGGCCGCGGCGCTCACCGCCGAACGCGGACGGCTCGGTGACGTCGTCGCCTTCCTGGAGGAGGCGCTTGCCCCCGAGGTCGAGCGCCGCTCCGACCGGGGCGTCTTCCGCATCGACGCCGTCGTCGGGCCGCTCGCCCTCACGCCCGAGTTCTACGACCGGGTCGAGCGGGCCGGCCCCTACGGCGCCGGCAACCCGGAGCCGGTGGTCGCGGTGCCCGACGCGCGCATCGTCGATGCACGAATCGTCGGCCAGAACCATGTCTCGATTGTCGCCATGTGCGGCGGCGTGCGCCTCAAGGCGATCGCTTTCCGGGCGGCCGAAACGCCATTGGGCGAGGCCCTGGTCCGCCGCTCCGGGTCGCTGCATCTGGCCGGGAAACTGCTCGCCAACGACTGGCAGGGCCAGCGCCGGATCGAGCTTTCCGTCGAGGACGCCGCCCCCGTCTGAAACCCTTGCCAAGGGGCATGGGGTCTTATATGTCCCGCCGCTCGCGCGCGCCCTTCGTCTATCGGTTAGGACAGCAGCCTTTCACGTTGCAGAGGCGGGTTCGATTCCCGCAGGGCGCGCCAGTTCACTTCCCCTCAATCCGAAAACGCCGACACTGGGCTTGCGCGACTCGGCCGAACCGGACCGGGCGCGGCTTCAGGCGGGAGCGGACATGCGGGTCTTGGTGACGGGCGGAGCGGGCTATGTCGGCGCCCATGCCTGCAAGGCGCTGGCGGCGGC
>JAEUMK010000082.1 GCA_016792565.1 Alphaproteobacteria bacterium | reverse complement strand
CACCCGGTCGTGGATGAAGAGATAACCGTCGGCGTCGAAGAAGCCGGCGTCGCCGGTGTAGAACCAGCCATCGACGATCGCCTTGGCGGTCGCATCGGCCTTGTTCCAGTAGCCCTTCATCACGCTCGGCGACTTGATCAGGATCTCGCCGACCTCGCCGGCCGGCAGCGCCTTGCCCGCGCCGTCGATCACCTTGATCTCGAAGCCCGGATAGGGAATGCCGCACGAGCGCAGCTTGCCGCGGGCGGGATCGTGGTCCTCGGCCGGCAGGAAGGTGCCGCCGCCGACCGTCTCGGTGAGGCCGTAGAGCTGGGTGAAGCCGGCGCCCAGCAGTTCCTTCGCCTTCAGCAGCACCTCGTCGGAGATCGGCGAGGCGCCGTAGAAGACCCGCTTCAGCGTCGAGAGCTTGCGCGACCTGATGTCCGGCACGGCGATCAGGAACTGGATGACGGCCGGCACCAGGAACATGTTCTCGATGCCGTAGGCCTCCACGGCGTCCAGCACCCTCACCGGATCGACCTGCTTCATGATGATGCCCTTGGCCCCCGCCGCCACCGTCAGCACGCCCATGTTGAGGCCGGCGACGTGGAAATTGGGCATCGCGACGAGACAGACCTCGCCGGCCTCGTAATTGGCCCAGCCGGCATCCTGGGCGGTGGCCATGAAGGCCAGGTAGTTCGCGTTGGTCAGCTGCACGCCCTTGGGATGGCCGGTGGTGCCGGAGGTGTAGAGCTGGATCGCGTCGTCGTCGGGAGCGATGGGAAGGCCGGGGTCGGCGGCGGACTGGCCGTCGCGCCAGGCGTCGAAGACCGGCCAGTCGCCATGCGGCCCGTCGACCGCGATGACGTGGCGCACCGTCGTCAGTTCGCTCCGGATCTGGTCGATCAGCTTGACGAACTCGGCGCCGACGAACAGCACCTCGGCGCCGGCATCGTTCAGCACATAGGCGACCTCGGGCGGGGCGAGCCGCCAGTTGACCCCGACCAGCACGGCATTGGCCTTGAAGCAGCCATAGACCGTCTCGAAGAAGCGGTCGGAGTTCATCCCGACATAGCCGACCCGGGCATGGGGCTTCAGCCCGAGCGCGATGAGGCCGTTGGCGATCCGGCTGGCGCGGACGTCCAGGTCGGCGAAGCTCGTCACGCGATCCTCGAAGACATGGGCGATCTCGCCGGGGCGCGCCTTCGCCTGGAGGCGCGTGATGTCGGCGAGGCTGTGCATGGAGTCGAGATCGAACATGGGCTCGGCGGTCCTTCCCTGGAGGTTTGTTCTGGCAGTTGACGCGATGTTAGCGGGCTCCGGCCGCGAGGCAAGGCGGACGGCCTTGCCAAGCGGCGCGCAAGGCGAAACGATGCCGCAACGAACGATAACGATCCTGGGGGAACCGACGATGCCGCGCCTTGAACCGCTGGACCCGGCCGCCGCGCCGCCCAAGGCCGCCGAAGTCCTGCCCAAGATGGCGGGCCTCAACATCTTCCGGGTCATGGCCCATGGCGACGGGCTGCTTCCGGCCTTCTCGCGCTTCGGCGGCTATCTGCTGTCGCGCACCAGGCTCGATCCGCATCTGCGCGAGATCGCCATCATCCGCGTCGGCGTCCTTTCCGGCGCCTCCTACGAGGTCCACCAGCACATGCGCATCGGCCGCGACCTCGGCATGCGCGAGGCGCTGCTGGCGGCGATCCATGACGGCCCCGCCGCCCCCGCCCTCACCGAGATCGAGCGCCAGGTGATGGCGCTGACCGACGATATCGTCGCCCATGTCCGCGCCTCCGACGCGACCTACGATCCGCTCGCCGCGCACCTGTCGGCGCAGGAAATGCAGGAACTCGTCGTGACGATCGGCTTCTACATGCTGGTGAGCCGCTTTCTGGAGACCTTCGACGTCGAGATCGAGCCGGAACCCCCTTCCGGTCCGGCCCTGGACGTCGGCCAGAAGCGCGCCTGAACGGCTCTCATCCGCATCCATTCCGGGGAACCATATGTCCGACGATCTCTCCATCTGGCTCGACGGCGCGAAGGCGCTCCTGCCCGGCGCGGTGACGCTGCGCCGCCGCGTCCACGAGCATCCCGAACTCGGCCTCTTCCTGCCCGAGACGGTGAAGGCGGTGCGCGAGTCGCTCGAAGGGCTCGACGTGACGATCGAGGAAGGGCCGTCCTCCTCGGGCCTGATGGTGACGCTGAAGGGCCCGTCGCAAGGCCGCACCATCGTGCTGCGCGGCGACATGGACGCGCTCCCCATGCCGGAAGACACCGACGTGCCGTTCAAGTCGCGCGTGCCGAACGCCATGCATGCCTGCGGCCACGATTCGCACACCGCCATGCTCGCCATGGCGGCGCGGCTGCTGCACGAGCGGCGCGACCGCCTGTCGGGGACGGTCAAGTTCATGTTCCAGCCGGGCGAGGAGGGTCACTTCGGCGCGCTCAAGATGATCGAGGACGGCCTGCTCGACCGCCACCCCAGGCCCGACGGCGCCTTCGCGCTGCACATCACGCCGAACATCCCCAGCGGCGTCTTCTCCTCGCGGCCGGGGCCGTTCATGGCCTCCACCGACACGATCGAGATCACCGTCTGGGGCAAGGGCGGCCACGCCTCCTCGCCGCACCATGCGCTCGACCCGCTGCCCATCGCCTGCGAGATCGTGCTGGCGCTGCAGTCGATGGTGACGCGCCGCATCAACGCCTTCGAGCCGGTGGTCCTGACCATCGCCAGGATCGAGGGCGGCACGACCAGCAACGTCATTCCCGAAACCGTGAAGATGCTGGGCACGCTGCGCTCGGTCTCCGAGCATGCCCGCAAGACCGCCAAGGAGGCGATCCCGCGCGTCGCCACCAACATCGCCAAGGCGCACGGCGCCTGGGCCGAGGTGACGCTGACCGAAGGCTATGCCGTCACCGTCAACGACGGCCGCATGGTCGACATCGCCCGCGAGGCGGCCCGCGAAATGCTGGGCGATGCCGGCTTCTTCCCGATGCCCAGCGCCGTCATGGGGGCGGAGGACTGGTCTTATGTGCTGCAGAAGATCCCCGGCTGCATGACGTTCCTGGGGGTCGCCCCGCCGGGCTGCGACTTCCACACCGCCGCGCCCTGCCACTCCAACCGGATGATGCTCGACGAGGACGCGATGGCGCACGGCATCGCCCTCTACGCGGCGGTCGCGGAACGGTTTCTGGACCGGGGGTTTGCGGCGTAGGCGGCTAAGGCTACGGCGTCTTCGCGTACTGCACGAAACCCGTCTCCGTCGCGATGCGGTCGTAGAGCCGCCGCGCCACGGCGTTGTCGTGGCGGGTCAGCCAGTGGACCTTGGCGCTGCCCGCCGCCTTCGCCACCGCATAGACATGCTCGATCAGCGCCCGGCCGACGCCCGCGCCGCGCACCTCCGGGTCGGCATAGAGGTCCTGCAGATAGCAGCTCGGCCCCGCCAGCCAGAACGAGCGGTGGAAGACGATGTGGACGAGGCCGATCGCCTTGCCCCCCCGCTCGGCGAGGAAGCCGAACACCGGCTCGGCGGGGTCGAACAGCCGCGCCCAGTTCAGCTCGTACTGCGCCTCGCTCGCCGCCGTCTCGTAGAAGACGAGATAGTCGTGCCACAGCCGCGTCCAGGCGGCGCGGTCGCCGATGCGAAGCGGACGCACCGTCACGGCGCCGCGGGCGGAGGTGCGGTCGAACGGCTCGGGCGGCAGA
>JAEUMK010000066.1 GCA_016792565.1 Alphaproteobacteria bacterium | reverse complement strand
GTCCGGACGGGTCGATCGGATCTTCACCCATTTGCGCGATGGCGCGCCGGTGTGGCGGCTGAACTGGTCGGTGATGAGCGATCCGGCGCTGTTCCAGCCCGGCGGGCATGACCGCTCGGCCGAACGCCTCGCCGGGCTGACACGGGCGAGCGCCGGAACGCGCCTCGTGCTGCGGGTGGAGCGGCAGACGCTGACCCGGCTGCCGGAGAGCGGCGCCATCCTCTTCACCATCAAGACCCATATCGATCCGCTGGCCGCCATTGCCGGACGGCCGGACCTGATCGAGGGCCTCGCCAGAGCGGTGCGCGAGATGCCGCGCGACATGGCGGCCTACAAGGCGCTCGATCCGATCCGCGGCCCCCTGACCGGCTGGCTCGACGATCAGCGCGCGCACCAGGACGCCCGCCTGCCGCCGTCATAGGGGCGCGCAAGGCCGTAGGCGGCGAGCAGCGCCCCGAGATCGCGCCCGTCCTCGCCGGCCGCACGGGCGAGGATGCGGCCGCCATATTTGTCGCGCGCGATGTCGCTGAGCCGGACCCTTCGCCCCTCGATGCGCGCGGCGAGAAAGGCCCGGGCGGCGTTGGCGGCGAGCCGCGCGCCGAGGCAGGGGGCGCTGCGCTCGGCCGTGTCGATGCCGGCGAGGCGGACGACCGTCAGCGCCTCCTGGTCGAGCCAGATCGTCACCCGGGCCTCGAAGCTGTCGCCGTCGATGACACGCACGACCTCGGCCTCGTAGGGCCCGGCGAGACGCGGCGCGCCGGCATGGGCGGACGGCGCGAGAATCGCGGCGATGAGGGCGAGGCGCAGCATCGCCGCAGCATACCAGAATAAATGCCTAGGACAAGGGGCCTAGATCGGCCGCGGTGGCGGGACCCGGCGATTTGGCCCACACTTGGCGGACAAGAATGCGCAACGCAGGACGAGGAAACCCCAGATGATCGACTTCGAAGTACCGCCCGAGGCCAAGGCCATCCGCGAGAAGGTGCGCCGCTGGGTCCACGAGGAGTGCGTGCCGGCGGAAAAGGAACTGCTCGCCGGCAAGCCCTACAAGGAGGTGCTGGGCGCGCTGCGCGCCAAGGCGCGGGCCCAGGGCCTGTGGATGCCCTTCGTCGGCAAGGAATATGGCGGCATGGGTTTGGGCCCGCTCGCCAACGCTCTGGTGCAGATGGAGCTGGGCGAGAGCTATCTCGGCGCCCTGTCGATGAACACGCAAGGCCCCGACGACGCGACGATCATGACGCTGATCGCCCACGGCACCGAGGACCAGAAGGAGCGCTTCCTCAAGCCGCTGCTGAACGGCGAGAAGCGCATCTGCTACTCGATGACCGAAAAGGCGGCGGGCGCCGATGCGACCGGCATGCAGACCCGGGCCGAGAAGAAGGGCAACTCGACCTATGTTCTGAACGGCGAGAAATGGTTCTCTTCGGCCGCCAGCGTCGCCGACATCGCGCTGGTCATGGCCAAGACCAATCCCGATGCGCCGCGCCACCAGCAATTCTCCACCTTCCTCGTCGAGCTGCCCAATCCCGGCTACCGCATCGTCCGCGACATCGAGACGATGGCGGCGCACGGCCCCTTGAGCGAGATCCTGGGCGGCGGCCACAGCGAGGTGAAGATCGAAAACCTGGAAGTCCCGGCCGAAAACCTCCTGGGCGGTGAGGGCAACGGCTTCAATATGGGCCAGCACCGTCTCGCCTATGGCCGCCTGCGCCACGGCATGCACAACGTGGCGATGGCCCAGCGGGCGCTCGACATGGCGGCCGAACACGTCACCAAGCGCTCCACCTTCGGCAAGAAGCTGTCGGAGCGCCAAGGCGTGCAATGGATGCTGGCCGACTGCGCGAGCGAACTCTACATCGCCCGGCTGATGCTGCTGCACATCGCCTACAAGGCGGAGAAGGGCCTGGACCTGCGCCAGGAGAACGGCATCGCCAAGGTCTTCCTCGCCAACATGGTGCACAAGGTGGTCGACACCGCCATCCAGCTTCATGGGGCGCTCGGCTATTCGACCGATACGCCGCTCGCCCGCTGGTACACCCATATCCGCTCGCAGCGCCTGGTCGACGGGCCGGACGAGGTGCATCGCTGGACCACAGGGCGCAACGTGCTGAAGGCCTACGAGAAGTACGGGACGACCGCCTCGGCAGCCGGCGGCGATCTGCTCTAGGACGACAGGCAAAGCGAAGGCCCCGGCGGATCGTCTCCGCCGGGGCTCTTCATTTCAGGGTTCGCGGCGATCAGGCGGCGATCAGGATCTCGCCCTTGCCGGTGGTGAGCGGGGCTTCCAGCGTCGTCCAGTCGATCGCGCCGTCATGCTTGAGGTTCTCGAACTGGAGCACGCCCAGTTCCTCGAACTTCGGACGGATGCGGTCGGTGAGAAGGCCGACGCGCTTCAGGTTCGGGATCATGCGCTCGAACAGGAAGGTGCGGAAGGCGCGCCCGCCCTGGCTGGCGGCGTTGATCTCCATCGCCTCGTCGTGGGTGAAGCCGAACTCCTCGGCGACGGTCGTCGAGACGAGGCGATTGCGCATCACGACGCAGGCCTCGTAGGCGAACTGCGCGCGCTCCTCGATCTGGTCCTCAGGCAGGGCGCGGATCCAGTCTTCCAGGTAGTTGACGCCGAACGCCACATGGCGGCCTTCGTCGCGCATCACCAGGCCGACGATGTCGCGCAGCAGCGGATCGCGGGTCGTCGCGTGGATCGCCTGGAAGGCGGCGAGCGCCAGGCCTTCGATCAGGATCTGCATGCCGATGAACTTCAGGTCCCAGCGCTCGTCGGTCAGCACCTTGTCGAGCAGGAACTTGAGGCTGGGATTGATCGGATAGATCATCCGGCAGCGTTCCATCAGGTAGCGGTGGAACACCTCCACATGGCGCGCCTCGTCGAAGGTCTGCGAGGCGGCGTAGAGCTTGGCGTCATGGGTGGGGGCGCAGCTGACGAGCTGCGAGGCGACCATGAGGGCGCCCTGCTCGCCGTGCAGGAACTGCGAGAGCACCTGGGCGTTGGAGCGGCGCATGAAGTCGATCTTCTGCGCGTCGCTCAGCGCCTTCCACTTGGGATGGTCGCAGAAGCCCTCCGGTTCGCCGGCCGGCGGCGGCTCGTTCTGCGGGAAGGGCTGCGCCCAGTCGATGTCCATCTCCACGTTCCAGTTGAACCGCTTGCCGAGCTCGTAGAGGCGGCGGATCTTGGTGTTCGCGGTGTCGTAGTCCCAATTGTAGGACCCGGTCAGCGGCGTGTTGAAGATCTCGCGGATAACCTCGACGTCGTGATCGGTGAGCCGCTTGGCGAGATCGTCGTCGTCGAAGTTCTGAATTTCGGTCGGCGGACCCTTCACGACCTGGACGTTGAGCATGGCTGTTCCTCACATGTTTCCCGCCGCACGGGCAGGTTCCGAGTGAGGCATCATAATCGTGACGCAGGCGTCATCTTTGATCTGGGTCAAACCCCGATTTGCGCCCCGGCCCCGGCCGGTGCAGCCTCCGCCCGACAAGAACCGGGAGGGATCCATGATCGTCGTCCATCACCTGAACGACAGCCGTTCGCAGCGCATTCTCTGGCTGCTGGAGGAGCTGGGCGTCGACTATGAGATCAAGCGCTACCAGCGCGGCTCGCCGGTGCCCTACGCCCCGCCGGAGCTGAAGGCGGTGCATCCGCTGGGCAAGTCGCCGGTGGTGACGGTGGACGGCAAGACGATCGCCGAGTCCGGGGCGATCGTCGAATTGCTGATCGAGCGCTTCGCCCCCGACCGCCTCGCCCCGCCGCACGGCAGCGACGCCTATATCGACTACATCCACTGGCTGCACTTCTCCGAAGGTTCGGCGATGCTGCCGCTGATGCTGAAGCTCTACACCTCGCTGCTGGGCGAGGCGGCCGCGCCGCTCGGCCCCCGCATCGACGCCGAGATCGCCAATCACCTGGGCTATATGGAAGGGGCGATCGCGGGCCGCGCCTTCTTTGTCGGCGACGGCCTGACCGGCGCCGACATCCAGCTCTCCTTCACCAGCGAGGCGGCGGCGGCCCGCGGCGCGCTGGAGCCCTACCCGGAACTCACCCGCCACATGAAGGCGATGCAGGCCCGCCCCGCCTATCGCCGGGCGCTGGAGAAGGGCGGGCCTTACGCCTACGGCCCCAAGAACTAGAAATCGCTGATCAGGCCCTTTTTCTCCCAGTCGCCGTAGCGGGTGGGCTCCGGACCGGCGCGGCCGCCGATCTCGGGCGGCAGCGGTTTCGCTTCCGCCGCGGCCTTCGCCCGCCGTTCGGCGGCTTCGGCAAGGGCGCGCTTGGCGGCGTCGCTCAGGTCTTTGCGGGGGGCGTCGCTGTCGCTCATGGCCCTGTCCTTCTTGGCCTTGTCCTTGCGGGGTGCATGGGAATTGAACCCCCGCGCCGCCCCTCCTACATAAGGCTTGCCGCGCAGCGCGCCAGAGGGGCGCTCACCCGTGCGGCACCGAGGAGGCCATGAATACTGTTCGCACCGGCTTGCTGATCGCGGCGCTGACCGCGCTGTTCGGCGTGGTCGGCTATCTGATCGGCGGCGCGGCCGGCATGATGATCGCGCTCGGCGTCGCCGCGGTCACCAATCTGTTCGCCTACTGGAACGCCGACAAGATCGTGCTGCGCATGTATGGCGCCAAGCCCCTCGACGCGGCGAGCGGCGGCGAGTTCTACCGCATCGTGGAAGGCCTGGCCGGGCGCGCCGGCATGCCGATGCCCAAGGTCTACCTGATCGACAACCCCCAGCCCAACGCCTTCGCGACGGGCCGCAACCCGTCCAACGCCGCCGTCGCCGCGACCACCGGGTTGCTGCAGCGCCTGAACCGCGACGAAGTGGCGGGCGTCATGGCGCATGAGCTGGCCCATGTCCGCAACCGCGACACGCTGACCATGACGATCACCGCGACGCTGGCAGGCGCGATCTCGATGCTGGCCAATTTCGGCCTGTTCTTCGGCGGCGGCGACAACCGCAACAATCCGCTGGGGACGATCGGCGTGATCCTGATGGTCATCCTCGCGCCGATCGCCGCCATGCTGGTGCAGATGGCGATCAGCCGCGGCCGCGAATTCGAGGCCGACGCCGGCGGCGCCGAGATTTCCGGCCGGCCCGACGCCCTGGCAAGCGCCCTGGAAAAGATCGCCCTGGCGGCGGGGCGTATCGACAACGTCGACGCCGAGCGCAACCCGGCGACCGCCCACATGTTCATCATCAACCCGCTGCATACCCAGAGCATCGACGGCATGTTCTCCACCCATCCGCGCACCGTCGACCGCGTGCTGCGCCTGCGCGCCATGGCGGCGGCGATGGGGCTGGGCGAGGACTATGGCGCGGCGGGCGAGCCGATGCTGTCGGGCGCCGGACGCCGGGCCGGCCCGTGGGGTTGAGCGAACGCGCCTTCGAGGACGAAGCGGCGGGCCTTCCGGCCCGCCGTTTCGCTTTCTCGCTCCTCACCCGCGTGCTCGACCAGCGCGTCACCCTCGACGAGGCGAACGAGGCGCTGGCCTCCGTCGCCGCCCGCATGCCGCCGCGCGACGCCGCCTTTGCCCGCGCCATCGCCTATGGCGCGCTGCGCCACAAGGGGGCGCTGGAGAAACTGCTCGGCCGCTACATCAAGCAGGCTTTGCCCGCCCATGGCCTGGCCGCCGGGCGGGTGCTGCTGTGCGGCGCGGCCGAACTGATGGTGCTGGCGGGCAAGAGCCATGCGGCGGTCGACGGCGCCAACCGCCTCGCCGTCGCAACCCGCGAGGCCAAGCCCTTCAAGCCACTGATCAACGCCGTGCTGCGCCGCGTCGCCGCCGAGGGCGAGGCGGCCTGGCACATGATGGACAGGCCGCGTGCCGACACGCCCGACTGGCTGTGGCGGCGCTGGAGCGCGGCCTATGGCGAGGACGCGGCGCACGCCATCGCCGAGGCGCACGCCAACCCTGCGCCGCTGGACCTGACGTTGCGCGATCCGGCCGGCGGCGAGCACTGGCAGAGCGCGCTGGGAGCTGCGGAGATCCTCCCCGGAACGCTGCGGCTGGCCGCGCCGGGCGCGGTCGAGACGCTGCCCGGCTTCGCCGAGGGCGCCTGGTGGGTGCAGGACGCCGCGGCGAGCGTGCCTGCCCGCCTGCTGCTCGATCTTCTGGGCGGCGGCGCCGGCAAGACGATCGTCGACCTCTGCGCCGCGCCGGGCGGCAAGACGATGCAACTGGCGGCCGCCGGCGCGCGGGTGATCGCGGTCGATTCCTCGGCCGGGCGGCTGAAGCGCCTCGCCGCCAATCTCGCCCGCACCGGCCTTGCCGCCGAGACCGTCGCTGCCGACGGCCGCATCTGGCGGCCGGACGCGCCGGTCGATGCCGTGCTGCTGGATGCCCCCTGCAGCGCCACCGGGACGATCCGGCGCCATCCCGAACTGCCCTGGATCCGCGACGAGGGCGCGGTGACGCGCAACGCCGCCGCCGCCGCGGCGCTGCTGGACGCCGCCTTCGCGATGCTGAAGCCGGGCGGCGTGCTGGTTTTCGCCGTCTGCTCGCTGGAGCCCGAAGAAGGCGAACGGCAGATGGAAGCGTTTCTCGGCCGGACGCCGGGTGTGCGCCTGGCGGCGCCCGATCCTGCCCGGTTCGGCCTGCCCGAGGCGGCACGGCGCGGCGGGTTTCTGCGCCTTCTGCCGTCCTTCGCCGCCGACAGGGGCGGCATGGACGGATTTTTCGTCGCAGGCCTGGTCAAGAATGCGGCGATGGACGCACCGTTCAGCGGCGGTTAATTTGTCCACCCGCACAGGGTGCGCACGACCGGCTCACAAAAGGACGTTTCGACATGAGCATCATCTCCTTCGCAAAGCGCGCGACGCTCGTCGTCGCCATGACCGCAGCGCTCGGCGCCTGCGCCTCGAGCCAAGTCGGCGGCGGCAACACGGTGTCGCGCGACGCGACGCGCAGCGCCGCGACGGTCGAATACGGCGTCGTGATCGACGCCCGCCAGGTGACGATCGAAGGCACGCGCTCGGGCGTCGGCGCCGCGACCGGCGCGGTGGCCGGCGGCATCGCCGGCTCGCAGATCGGCGGCGGCACCGAGGAGCGCGCTGTGGCCGGCATCGCCGGCGCGGTGGTCGGCGGCCTGATCGGCGATGCGGTCGAGGAAGGCGTCACCAGCCAGAAGGGCATCGAATACACCGTGCGCCTCGATCGCGGCGGCGTCATCACCGTGGCGCAGGGCGCCGATCCGATCATCCCGCGCAATGCCCGCGTGCAGGTCATCTACGGCCGCGACGGCTCGACGCGCATCGTTCAGGCGCGCTGAGCTTCGCTGATCTTCTGACGAACGGCCGGGGAGCCTCTCCCCGGCCGTTTCGTTTTGCCGCGCGGGCGGACGCGTGCTAGCCCTCGTGCATGTCTGCTTCGCCCAAGATTGCGCCGTCGATCCTGTCGGCCGACTTCGCCCGGCTGGGCGAGGAGATCCGCGCCATCGACGCGGCCGGGGCCGACTACATCCATATCGACGTGATGGACGGCCACTACGTGCCCAACATCACCATCGGGCCGGCCGTCGTGGCGGCGCTAAGACCGCACACGAAGCTGCCTTTCGACGTCCACCTGATGATTGCGCCGGTCGACCCCTATGTCGCCGCCTTCGCCGAGGCCGGGGCCGATATCATCACCGTCCACCCCGAGGCGGGCCCGCACATCCACCGCACGCTGCAGCTCATCAAGTCGCTGGGCAAGAGGGCGGGCGTCGTGCTGAACCCCGGGACGCCGGCCGAGGTTCTGGACAACCTGATGGACCTCGCCGACCTCATCCTGGTGATGAGCGTCAATCCGGGCTTCGGCGGGCAGAGCTTCATCGGCAGCCAGATTTCCAAGATCGAGACCATCGCGCGCAAGATCGCCGACAGCGGACGGGCCATCGAGCTGGAGGTCGATGGCGGCGTGAACGCCGACACGGCCCGCCAATGCGTCGCAGCGGGCGCCAATGTGCTGGTCGCAGGATCGGCCGTATTCAAGGGCGGAGCCGCCGCCTATGCAGGCAACATCGCAAGCCTCCGGGGCTGACCGACCAGGCGAGGACGGCACCGCCGCCGCCCGGCCCGGAGGCATGCGCGAAGGCCGCCCCCTGCCCTATCCCGGCCTGACGGCGGCGCTGCTCGGCCATGCGGCGGCCGAGAGCGCCGCGGCGGCGCGCGCCGCACTGCAACGCGGCGCCCTGTGGCGGTTGTCGCTGCGCGGTCCGCTGCCGTCCGGTCTGAGCGTCGTCCCCGATGCCCTGGTGCCCGCTTCGCTGGAACGCGCGCAGGACATTCTGCGCGGCCGCTTCACGCTCGACGACGGCATCATCGAGCCGAGCGGCTGCTCGCCGTTCGACACGACCGCCGCACCGGGCCTGCGCGACGAACTCCACCGCTTCGGCTGGCTCGGTCACCTGGAGAAGGCCGGCGGCAAGACCGCGCATTTCGTCGCCCGCGCCCTGGTCGAGGACTGGATCGACCGCTTCCGCCATGTCGACACGCCGGTCTGGGCGCCGGCGGTGCTGGGCCCGCGCCTCGTGCAATGGGCCGCGCATTTCCGCTTCCTGATCGCCGACCACGATCTGATCTTCCGCTCGCGCCTGCTGAAGACGATGGCCGAGCAGACGCGCCATCTGGCACGCACCGTCGCCGCGGCGCGGCCGGGACCCGAGGCGCTGGCCGCGGCCGCCGCCCTGGTGGTCATGGACTGCGCCCTTCCCGAGAGCGAGCGACGAAGCCTGAGGGCCATCGAGGCGCTTCGCCTGGCGCTCGGCGGCGCGGTACTGGCCGATGGCGGGATCGTCACACGCTCGCCCGCCGACCAGGCCGAGGCCCTGGCCACGATCCTGCGGGCCGGACGGGCGCTGGCCGATGCCCGCCGTCCGATGCCGCCGGTCCTGCCCGATGCGGCAGCGCGGATGCGCGGGGCGCTGGCCATGCTGCGTCACGGCGATGGCCGGCTCGGCTGCTTCAACGGATCGGCGGAGGGCGACGCGGCGTGGCTCGCCGATCTGCTGGAGGGCGAGACGCCGGCCGATGGCGGCTTCGCGCCGCATTGGGGCTATGCCCGGCTGGCCGCCGGATCGAGCTGCGTCCTCTTCGACACGGGCGGGCCGCCGCCCGGCCCGCATGCCATCGCGGCCCATGCGGCGCCGCTCGCCTTCGAACTGTCGCGCGAGGCCGCACGGATCGTCGTCAATGGCGGTGTCGCCCGGCGGCGCGGCCCCGATTGGGCCGGCGCCGCGCGCCGCACTGCCGCCCACACCACGCTCGAAATCGCCGGCGCCGATGCAGGCGAGGTCCTCAGCGGGCCCTATGCGGCCCGGCTGGGCCCGCGCCTCTATGGCGGCACGGCGCGCGGCGAGTGCCAGACCGCGCCCGGAGGGCAGCTGGCGGCGGCCACGCACAGCCTCTATGCGCCGCGCTTCGGTGCCGAGCACCGGCGGCGGCTGTTCCTCGATGCGGCGGGCAGCGATCTGCGCGGCGAGGACGTCGTGGTCCGCCGGAGCGGGCGCGGCCGGCTCGACGTGGCGATCCGCTTCCTGCTGCACCCCGATTGCCGCGCCACCCTGGCGCAGGGCGGCGACAGCGTGCTGATCGCCCCGCATGCCGGCGAGGCCTGGCGGTTCCGGGCGGGGCTTGCCGGATCCGGCGGGCGGCTGACCATCGAGCCGGCCGTCTACATGGGCGGCGAAACCGTGCGGCGGACCGAGGCGATCGTTATCCGCGCCGAGGCCCCGGCGCCGGAGTGGACGGTGCGCTGGGCCTTTGCGATCGAGACCCCGGCCGCACGGCCGCGGCGGCGCATCGTCTGAGTCGCGCGCCCCGCCGGAGCATGCTACCAGCCCGGCGCGAATCCAGACCCCAGTCCAGAGGCCGCCATGACCGACCAAACGCGCCGCCCGATCCGCCGCGCGCTGCTTTCCGTCTATGACAAGACCGGCCTTGCGGAGCTGGGCCGGGCGCTGGCGGCGCGCGGGGTCGTGCTGGTCTCGACCGGCGGATCGGCCAAGACGCTGCGCGAGGCCGGCCTTGCGGTACTCGATGTCGCGGACGTCACCGGCTTCCCGGAGATGATGGACGGGCGAGTGAAGACGCTGCACCCCAAGGTGCATGGCGGCCTGCTCGCCATCCGCGACGACGCGGCCCATGCCGAAGCGATGCGCGCCCACGGCATCGAAGGCATCGATCTCCTCGTCTCCAATCTCTACCCGTTCGAGGCGACGGTCGCCGCGAGCGACGATTTCGACGCGATCGTCGAGCAGATCGACATCGGCGGTCCGGCGATGATCCGCGCCGCCTCCAAGAACCACGCCTATGTGTCGGTCGCGACCGACCCCGCCGACTATGACCGCGTGCTGGCCGAGCACGATGCCGGCGGCGTCACCGGCGCGACGCGGCGCATGCTCGCCGCCAAGGCGTTCGCGCGCACCGCCGCCTATGACGCGGCGATCTCGGCATGGTTCGAGCGCTGGCGCGCCGGCGCCGGCGAGGCCGAAGGCGCGCCGGCCCGCGTCGCCTTCTCTGGCAGCCTGCGACAGGCGCTGCGCTATGGCGAGAATCCGCACCAGCAGGCGGCGTTCTATGTGACCGACGCGCGCCCCGGGGTCGCCACCGCGCGCCAGGTGCAGGGCAAGGAGCTGAGCTACAACAACATCAACGATACCGACGCAGCCTATGAACTGGTCGCCGAGTTCGACGCCGCGACACCCGCCGTCGCCATCATCAAGCACGCCAATCCGTGCGGCGTGGCGACCGGCGCGACGCTGAAGGACGCCTACGAGAAGGCCTATCTCTGCGACACGGTGAGCGCCTTCGGCGGCATCGTCGCGCTGAACAGCGCCCTCGACGCGGAGACGGCCGAGGCGATCGCCGCCATCTTCACCGAGGTCATTATCGCGCCGGGGGCAAGCGAGGAAGCGATGGCGATCATCGCGGCGAAGAAGAACCTGCGCCTGCTGCTGACCGACGCGCTGCCCGACCCGGCCGCGCCCGGCATGGCGTTCAAGTCGGTCGCGGGCGGCTTCCTGATGCAGAGCCGCGACGCCAAACGCATCGCCGCCGCCGACCTCAAGATCGTCACCAAACGCCAGCCGACGCCGCGCGAGCTGGCCGACATGCTGTTCGCCTTCACGGTCGCCAAGCACGTCAAGTCGAACGCCATCGTCTACGCCAAGGACGGGGCGACCGCCGGGATCGGCGCGGGCCAGATGAACCGCCGCGAATCCTCGCGCATCGGCGCCTGGAAGGCCGAGGACGCGCGTGCCGCCGCCGGCTGGCCGGAGGCGAAGACGATCGGCTCGGCCGCTGCCTCCGACGCCTTCTTTCCCTTCGCCGACGGATTACTGGAATGCGTGAAGGCGGGCGCCACCGCCGTCATCCAGCCCGGCGGCTCGATGCGCGACGCCGAAGTGATCGCTGCCGCCGACGAGGCGGGCATCGCCATGGCCTTCACGGGCGTGCGCCACTTCCGGCACTGAGCCGCCCGCCGATGCAGGCGCGCCTTCAATGCCGCGCGACGGCGCGCTCGTTCCTCACATAGAGCATCAGCACCAGGCCGACGACGAGGAAGATGAGGATCGAGGCCATGCCGGCGGCCTGGCTTTCGAACCACCGCGTGAACATGCCGACCACGATGGGCGACATGAACGCGGTCGCCGTGCCGGACAGCGCGTAGAGACCGAAGAATTCCGTCATCTTGTCGGACGGCGCGATGCGCGCCAGCATCGTGCGGCTGTTGGCGTAGGCCGCGGTGATGAAGATCGCCAGGATGACGACGAGGCCGACATAGATGATCTCCGGCACCGTGTTGAAGAACGGCCCGTCATAGACCAGCGGCACCGCATCGGGCGCGTAGGTCCAGATGCCCAGGATCGTCTCAGGGCCCATCAGCAGCGAGAGGATGAGGCCGATCGAGGTGCCGCTGATCGAGACGAGGATCGCCTTCTGCGAGCCGATCTTGTCGTCCAGCCAGCCGCCGAAGACCCCGCCGAACACCGCGAAGACCGAGAGCACGATGCCGTAGGCCAGCATGTCGAGCGCGCCCCAGCCGAACGTGCCGGCCGCATAGATGCCGCCGAAGGTGAGGATCGCCGTCTTGCCGTCGTTATACGCCATGCGGGCGACGAGGTAGGTCGTCACGTTGCGGTAGTGGCGCAGGCTTCCCAGCGTCTTGAAGACGCGCCCGACGCCGACATGGATCGCCCGCCTGAGCGGCATCCCCGAGGCGACGCGGTCGGGCGTGAAGAGAAGCATCGGCAGTGTGAAGAGAACGAGCCAGATCGCAGAGATCGGTCCCGACAGGCGTTCGTGTTCGTAGGCCGCCTGGTCGATGCCGAACCAGGGCGCGGCGGGAATGAAGCTCCAGTCCACCTGCCCGGGCATGACGAAGGCGTAGAGCATGAAGACCAGCATGATCAGCCCGGCAAGATTGCCGAGCGCGAGGCCGAGGCCCGAAAGGCCGCCGACCCTTCCGTGATTGCAGATCTCGGGCAGCATCGCGTTGTGGAAAACGGCGGTGAACTCGAACAGGATGTTGTTGATCACGATGATCGCGCCGATCGCGAAGAGCGGCAGGACCGCCTCGCCCGGCACCGCGAACCACAGCATGAAGGTGAGCAGCGCCATCAGGAAGGCGAAGCCGGCGATCCACGGCTTGCGGCGGCCGCCCAGATCGGCGATCGCGCCGAGGAAGGGCGCCAGAACCGCGATGATCAGGCCGCCGAGGCCGGACAGATCGCCCCACAGCGCCTGGCCCGCCACCGGGTCGCCGACCAGCCGCTCGGAGAAGTACGGAGCGAAGACATAGATGGTGATGAGCAGGACGTAGGGATTGCGGGCCCATTCGAAGAGCGCCCAGCTGGTCTGGCCGAGGCGCGAGGCGATCTCGCCGCCCGTGGCGGACACGCTCTGATCCTCGATCGCGGCAGCGGCCGCGACGGCGCGTCGTTTCATGAGCGGTTCCTCAGGGTGTCTTGTTATGGCTTTGAGCCAGCCTCCACCCGGACGCGGCCGAAGGCAAGCCGCGTTGACGCCGCCGGGCGCGCGTGCGAGGCGACGCTGGTCTCCCCGCGCCGCGTGCCCCCTTGCCCATCGAAGCCGTCATCGCCGCCCTCGCCGCCGCCGTGCTGCACGCGGTGTGGAACGCGCTGGTCAAGGGCGGCGGCGACCCGCTGATGGACCTGGCGCTGGTCTGGGGCGGGTCGGCGGCGGTGGCGCTCGTCTGCCTGCCCTTCGTCGCCGTGCCGGTGGCGGCGGCCTGGCCCTATCTGCTGGCGACGCTCTTCATCCACATGCCCTACGGCCTGCTGCTGGCGGCGGCCTATCGGGCGGGCAGCCTCAGCCATGTCTACACCGTGGCCCGCGGCTCGCCGCCGATGCTGATCGCGCTGGCGACGGCGGCGCTGGGCGAGACGCTGGCCCCGGGGCAGTATCTGGGCATCGCGGTCATCAGCGCCGGCATCCTGGCGACCGGCTTCGCCCCGCACGCCCCGGCGCGGGCGACGCTGCTGGCGCTCTGCGTGGCGCTGACCATCGCCGCCTATTCGGTGCTCGACGGCCTTGGCGCGCGGGCGAGCGGCGAGCCGATCGGCTATGCGATCTGGTTCTTCGTGCTGATGGGGGGGTGCTTCATGGCGATCGTCGCCGCCTGGCGCGGACCCGCCGCGCTCGCCCTGTATGCCCGCACCAACTGGCGGCGGGCGGCGGTGGGCGGACCGGCCGGGGCGCTCGGCTACGGCCTCGTCCTGTGGGCGATGAGCTTCGCCCCGGTCGCCGGGGTCAGCGCGCTGCGCGAGACCTCCGTCGCGGTCGCCGCCTTCATCGGCTGGGCCTTCATGGGCGACCCGATGAGCAAGCGCCGCATCGCCGGGGCGCTGCTGGTGCTGGCCGGGGCGACGTTGCTCAAACTCGCCTGACGCCTACATCGCCAGATCGCGCAGCTGCGCGGTGGCGAGCGCCAGGTTCGCCGCCGTAAAGGCGCCGTCGCGCTCCAGATCGGCGATGAGGGCGCGGGCCCGCTCGATGCCGCCGGCCGCCGCCGCCGCCCAGGCCGCGACCGAGGCCGCGCCTTCGGCGCGCGCTGCGGCGGACGCCGCCGCGACGCTCTTCAGCGCCTTGGCGGCGACCAGCCGCTGGATCGCGAAGAGATCGTCCTCGATCCGGGTCAGCGACAGCGCGTCCCAATGGCCCTGCGGCTTCACCCGGGTCGCCTGCTCGCGCAGCCGGTCGATGCCGAGCGCCGCCCCGGCGGCGAAATAGGCCCCCGCCACCGCATCGAGCGGAATGGCGGATTCGCGCGCCAGCGAAACCATGTCGGCGACGGTGGCGAAGAGCGGCAGCGCCCCGACCTCGTCGGCAAGATCGGCCGGCACGCCGGCCGCGGCGAGTTCGCCGATGCGGGCCGTCACCGCCTCGCGTTCCAGAGGCGAGACGAGGCCCGAGAACGTACCTTTGAGTAAGTCGATTCCGTCGCGGTATTGCGCGGCGGTGAGGTCGATCGGGGCATCTGCGGCGACGTTGCGCAGCATCCACTGGGTCTGGCGGCGCAGCAGTTCGATCGCCGTCTTGTGCATGGCGATCTGCACGGCGGCCCTCACCTGGCCGTCGAGCGCGTTGATGCGGTCGTAGAGCTCGGCGAGGCGGAACGCCCCGGTGGCGATCACCGCTGCGCGCGCCACCGCCGCGATGTCGGCGCCGGTCGCCTCCGCGATGCCCTGGACGAAGGCGGGCCCGGCGCGGTTGACGATGTCGTTGCAGAGCAGCGTCGCCACCAATTCGCGGCGCAGCCGATGGCCGCCGATCTCGCCCGCGAACCGCGCCCGCACCTGGGGCGGGAAGTAGGAACTCAGGTTGTCGGCGAAGGCCGGATCGTCCGGGAGCGGGCTGTCGAGCAGCGCCTCGTTGAGATCGATCTTGGCGTAGGCGAGCAGGACCGCCACCTCGGGACGGGTGAGGCCCTGGCCGGCGCCGCGCAGAGCCCGTATCGCGGTTTCGTCGGGCAGCATCTCGACGGCGCGGTCGAGCTTGCCCTTGGCTTCCAGCGATCGCATCAGCCGCGCCTGCGCCTCCAGCGCGCCGGGCGCATCGGCTTCGGCGATCGAAAGGGCGAGGGTCTGGCGGTAGTTGTCGGCGAGCACATGGGCGGCGACCTCGTCGGTCATCTCGGCGAGCAGCGCGTCGCGCTCGGCGCGGCCGAGCGTTCCCTTCCCCGCCGCCGCGGCGAAGAGGATCTTCAGATTGACCTCGTGGTCGGAGGTATCGACGCCGGCCGAATTGTCGATGGCGTCGGTGTTGAGGCGCACCCCGGCGCGCGCCGCCTCGATCCGGCCGGGCTGGGTGACGCCGAGATTGGCGCCTTCGCCCACCACCTTCGCCCGCAGATCGCGCCCATCGACCCGGATCGCATCGTTGGCGCGGTCGCCGGCCTGGGCGTGGCTCTGGGTCGAGGACTTGACGTACGTGCCGATGCCGCCGAACCAGAGCAGATCGGCTTCGGCCTTCAGCAGCGCGCTCATCAGATCGAACGGCGTCACCGCGTCGGCGGCGAGGCCCGAGAGCGCCTTCATCTGCGGCGTCAGCGGGATCGACTTCAGGGCGCGCGAAAAGACGCCGCCGCCCGTCGAGATGAGCGCCTTGTCGTAGTCCGCCCAGGACGAGCGCGGCAGGTCGAAAAGACGCTTGCGCTCGGCCCACGAAGCCGCCGGGTCGGGATCGGGGTCTATGAAGATGTCGCGATGGTCGAAGGCGGCGACGAGTCTGATCGCCTTCGACAGCAGCATGCCGTTGCCGAAGACGTCGCCCGACATGTCGCCGACGCCGACGACGGTGAAGGGCTCGCTCTGGATGTCGCGGCCCATTTCGCGGAAATGGCGCTTCACGGCTTCCCAGGCGCCGCGCGCCGTGATGCCCATCTTCTTGTGGTCGTAGCCGGCCGAGCCGCCGGACGCGAAGGCGTCGTCGAGCCAGAAGCCGCGCCGCTGCGAGATCGCGTTGGCGGTGTCGGAGAAGGTCGCGGTGCCCTTGTCGGCTGCGACCACGAGATAGGGATCGTCGCCATCGGCCCGCACGACCGCGGCGGGCGGCACGATCGCGCCGTCGCCGGCGATGGTGTCGGTGAGATCGAGCAAGGCGTCGATGAAGACCGTGTAGGCGGCGACGCCTTCGGCCTGGACCGCCTCGCGCGAGGCGTCCTTGGGCAGTTGCTTGGGATAGAAGCCGCCCTTCGAGCCGACCGGCACGATGACCGCATTCTTGACCTGCTGGGCCTTCACCAGGCCGAGTATCTCGGTGCGGAAGTCCTCGCGCCGGTCCGACCAGCGTATGCCGCCGCGCGCCACCCGGCCGAAGCGCAGATGGACGCCCTCGACGCGCGGGCTGTAGACGAAGATCTCGACCCAGGGCCGCGGCGCGGGCAGTTCGTCGAGGCGCTGGCTGTCGAGCTTGAAGGCGAGCGCCGGTCGGTCGGCGCCGTCGGCGCCCTTCTGCCAGGCATTGGTGCGCAGCATGGCATCGATGACATTGCGGAACCGGCGCAGGATCCGGTCCTCGTCGAGGCTCTTGACGTCGTTGAGGGCGCGCTCGATGGCGGCGTAGGCCGCAGCCGCCGCCGCGGCGCGGTCGGACGCATCTCCCGGGCGCGCGGGATCGAAGCGCGCCTCGAAGAGCTCGACCCCCAGCCGGGCGATGTCGGCGTTGCGGACCAGCGCCTCTTCCATATAGGGCTGGCTGAACGCGATACCGGCCTGACGCAGGAATTTCGCGATCGCCCGGACGATCGCTACCGCCCGCCAGTCGAGGCCGGCGGCCAGCGTGAGGGCGTTGAAGCCGTCATTTTCCGAACGGCCCGACCAGACCGCTTCGAGCGCCGCTTCGAGCTTGGGCCCGACCTCGTCGAGATCGAGCGGCTGGGGCTGCTTCAGCCGCATCGCAAAGGCGTGGATGACGATCGGCTGCGGCAGACCGGCCGGGACGATCCGGTAGTTGGTTTCCTCGGCGACGACGAGACCCATGTTCTCGAGAATCGGAAGGACGCTGGAAAGTTCGGCCGAGCCGCCGGTATGCAGCAGCTTCAGCCGCAGCGCCGCCGCCCCGTCGCCGGCCTCGCGATAGGCGTGGAACGAGACGCCGCCGGCGCCCGTCTCCGCCAGCGCCTCGAGCCGGGCGATGTCGTCGAGGGCGTCGGCGGGGCGGACCTGCTCGCGGTAATTGACGGGGAAGGCGTTCGCATAGCGCGCCGCAAGGCGGGCGGGGTCGGCCTGCGCCGATCCGCCGAGCGCCGCGGCGAGGCCGTCGGCCCAGGTGACGGTGGCCGCCGCAATGTCGGCCTCCAGCCTGGCGAGATCGACACCGTGCGCAGCCGGCCCGAACTGCACGATCGTATCGACCCGCGCCACCGGCGACTCGCCGAAGGTCGGGCTTGAGTGGGTGACTTCGCCCCCGAACGCGGCGCTGAGGATCTCGCCGATCTTCAGCCGGACCGCCCCCGAATAGCGGTCGCGCGGCATGTAGGTGAGGGCCGAGACGAAGCGGTCGAAGCGGTCGAAGCGCAGGAAGGTCTTCACCCGCGGGCGCTCCAGCACATGCATGATGCCGAGCGCCTGGGTCAGGAGGTCGTCTTCCGAGATCTGGAAGAGGTCGTCGCGCGGGAAGGTCTCGACGACATGGGCGAGCGCCTTGCCGTCATGGCTGCGCGGATCGAAGCCGGCGCGCTGGACGACGCGCGCTTCCTTGCGCCGGAGCAACGGTATCTCGGAGGGCAGCTGGTGATAGGCCGAAGAGGTGAAGAGGCCGACGAAGCGCCGCTCGCCGATGAGGCGGCCCGAGGCGTCGAAGCGCTTGACGCCGATATAGTCCTGCACGGCGGCGCGGTGGACGCGGCTGCGGCTGTTCGACTTGGTGATGACGACAGGCTGGGGATCGGTGAGGAAGCCGGCGACCTCGGGCGTGAGTTCGGCGGCGGCATCGGGCTTGCGGATGATCCGCGCCGCCGGATCGCGCAGCACGCCAAGACCGGTTTCGTCGAGCGGGCTGTGCTGTCGGGTCGTCTCGTCATAGCGGTAGTCGCGCGCGCCGAGCAGCGTGAAGTGGTTGTCGGCGAGCCATTTGAGGAAGGCGACCGCCTCGGCCAGCTCGGCGGGCTCGACCGGCGGCGGATTGCGCCTCAGCTCCTCGATCGACTCGGTCAGCTTCTCCAGCATGACGCGCCAGTCGCCGACCGCCGCCGCGACATCGGCGAAGACCCGGCGCGCCGCTTCCTCCAGCGCCATCAGCCGGGCCGGATCGCGCTGGCGGGCGATCGCCATGACGATGACGCTCTCGCGCGCCTGTCCGTCGCGGCCATTGTCGACGATGGGATGGAAGGCGGCTTCGACGGTGAGCGACGTGGCGCTGATCTCGCCCAGGATCGAATCGTACAGGAACGGCTTGTCGTCGTTGATCGCAACGAGGATCGCGCCGTCATAGGCGAAGCCGTCGACCGCCGGATCGGGGGCGAAGACCCTGACCAGCGTATCGCCCGGCGGGCGCGAGGCCGAGAGGTCGCGGGCGAGAATCGCCAGGCGCGCGAGGGTTTCTGGCGGGAAACTGACGACATCTTCGGGAGCCGCGGTCGCCAGGAAGGCGCGGGCGAAGGTGGCGGCGGGCGGGCCTGAGAGATGGTCGGCGACACGGATGGCGGCGTCGCGGACGGCGGAGAAATCGGTCATGTCGCTCCTCGGGGCACGGGCTGCCGGGAGGCAGCCGCGCCGGGGGTCTGACGCCCCCGTGTCTGGCGGTATACTTAACGGAAACTGTGTCGAATGCGTTAGCCGGCGGGGCGTCCGGCGGGTTTGAGTCTTGTTTATGTCGAAGGCGATTGGACGCGGGGCCCTGGCCCGGGCCAGCCTGTCCCCATGGATGCGCTCGCCGGACCGGCTTCGCTGATGGCTCGCTACGCCGATCTGGCCGCGGCCAGCGCCCGCGCGGCCGAACGGCGGCGCGTCGAGGAGGCCGACGCCATGGCCGGTGCGGCGGCCCAGTCGAACGAGGTGCGCCTGCAGCGCAAGGCGGCGGCCGAGGCAGCCGCCTTCGTGGCGGCGCAGAAAGTGGTCTTCGTCAACGGCATCGTCGCCGCCGAGGGCGCCGCGGCGGGGACGACGGTGGACGTCAGGGTCTAGCCGCCTCGGCGATGAAGGCGCGCAGCAGCGTCTCCGTTGCCTCCGGCGCGTCGCGGAACGTGCCGTGGCCGCAATCCGCCATTTCGACGTAGCGCACGAGATCGGGATTGAGCGCCGCCGCGATGGCGCGCGCGCAGGCGGCGGGCGTCACCGGGTCGCGGTCGCCGGTCAGCACAAGGGTCGGCACCTGGACGGCGGCGAGTCCCGCCGTCAGGTCCATGCGCCAGATCTCGCCGGCCGGCAGGCTGAAATGGCGATAGACGTCCCACTGGAACCTGACGCCCCGGCCCGCCGCCTCGTCGCGCGGGCGGGTGTTGTAGAGAGGGTTGCAGACGCGGAAATAGAGCGCGATGTCCTCGTCGCGGCCATGCGTCCAGAAAGCGGCGGCGGCATGGCGCGCCTCCGGGCCGCCGAGCGCCTCGAAGCCGTCCAGCACCTCGTCGAGCCGCATGCGGGCGGCGGTCGACGAGAAGACCAGGGCGCGGGCATGGCCGGGGTGCCGCGCCGCATAGGATTGCGCCACCATGCCGCCGAACGACTGCCCGAAGACGATGGGCGCTTCGATACCGAGCGCCGCGCAGAAGCCGGCGATATCGTCGCCCCACTGATCGAGCGTCCAGTGCGTGGGGTCTGCGCCATTGCCGCCGCGGCTGCGCCCGTTGCCGCGATGGTCGAGATAGACGACCTGTGCGATGTCGGCGAAGCGGTCGAAATAGAATCGCATGCCCCAGTGGTCGAAGCCCGGCCCGCCGTGCAGGACGAGCAGCACCGGCTTTTGGTGCGGACCGTCCGGGGCGATGCCGAGCCCCGACCCGGCGGTATCGAAGAAGAGCCGCGCCCCGTTGACGGTAACGTACATGGAATGAGCCTCGCGCCGGAAAATGCCGTCCGCCCCGATGGGGCGGTCGGCATTATGCGGTCAGGCTCAAGGCTGCGCCAGCAGCGCCTCCATTTCGTCCATGATCGCGTTCATGCGCTTGACCAGCGCCTGATAGGGCTCCGGCGTCGCCATATCGATGCCGGCCTTCTTGTAGAGCTCGAAAGGATAGTCGGAGCCGCCCGCCTTCAGCAGCGCCAGAAAGGTCTCGCGCTGCGCCGGGTCGCCGGACTGGATGCGCTCGGCGAGCAAGGCCGCGCCGGTGATCGAGGTGGCGTACTGGTAGACGTAGAAGTTGCGGTAGAAGTGCGGGATGTAGGCCCACTCGATGCAGTAGGTCGGGTTGATCTTCATCACCCCTTCCGCCTCGCCATGGTACTTGCGCAGGAGCTCGCAATAGAGCTCGCTCATGCGCGCACCCGACAACGGCTTGCCGGCCTCCGCCTCCTCGTGGATCTTCAACTCGAACTCGGCGAACATCGTCTGGCGGAACCAGGTGCCGCGCATCGCCTCGAGCGCCATGCCGAGATAGTAGAGCTTCTCCTCCTTCGAGGCGGCGTTCTGCGCCATGTAGTCCTGCAGCAGCATCTCGTTCATGATCGAGGCGGTCTCGGCCGTGAAGGTCGAGTAGTCTGACTTCTCGAAGGGCTGGTTCTGCTTGGTCAGCATGGTGTGGACGGCATGGCCCGTCTCGTGCGCCATCGTCGACATCGACTCGTAGTCGTCGTTGTGATTCAGCAGCACATAGGGGTGCACGTCATAGGCGGCGCCCATCATGTAGGCGCCCGAGGCCTTGCCCGGCTGCGGATAGACATGGGTCCAGCGCGACGACCAGATCTGCTTCAGCGGGTTGAGGTATTCCTCGCCCAGCGGCGCGAGCGCCGCCAGCGTGTAGTCCTGGCTGGTCTTCAGGTCGAAGGTCTTGTCCAGCCGGACCAGCGCCGGGTAGATGTCGTAATATTCGAGGTCGCCCTCGATCCCCAGCATCTTCTTGCGCAGCTTGAAGTAGCGGTGCAGAGCCGGAAGGTTCTCGTTCACCTGCGCGACCAGCATGCGATAGACCGCTTCCGGCATCGCGTCCGGGAAGAGCGCGGCGTCGAGCGAATTGGCATAGGCGCGCGCCTTGGCGTTGAAGACATGGCCCGAGACATGGGCCGACAGATTTGCGCCCAGCGTGCCCTCGAACTCCTTCCACTTGCCCCAGAAGGCATCGAACACTGCCTTGCGGTCGTCGCGGTTCGGCTCCTGGCGGTAGAGCGTGTAGGCGCTCTGGTCGACCTTCACCTCGCGTCCGTCGGCGAGCTTTATCGTCGGGAAGGGCAGTTCGGCCGCCGAAAAGATGTCGTAGGTATCGGACGCCTTGGAGAGCACGTCGCCGGCCTGCGCCATCACGGCTTCGGAGTCCGGGGTGAGCGTGTGGGGTGCGGCGCGCAGGACGTTGTCCAGCAGGAAGCCGAAGACCTCGTTCAGCTTCGGCTGCTCGGCGCGGAAGGCGTCGATCTTCTCCTTGCCGGCGGCCAGCAGCGCCGGGTTGAGCCACGAGGTCTCGGACCCGTAGGCGACGAACAGCATCTGCGCCGCAGACTTGCGCTCGGTGTTTTCGGCGACCGACAGATCCTCGTCCGATTTCAGCATGGCGTAGGTGTAGAGGCGCAGGATCTGCTTCTGGGTCTCCGACATCTGCTCGAAGCAGGCGAGCATGCTGGCGGCGTCGGCGACGATCCTGTCCTTGCAGGCCCCGATCTTGGGGATCTCGCCCTTCAGCCGCTCCAGTTCGGCGGTCCAGGCTTCGGGCGTCGCATAGAGGTCGGCGAGGTCCCAGACCGCATCCTCCGACCGCGCCGGCGCGGTCGCGGCGGGCGGGTCCTGGGCGAGCGCGGCGGGCGCCGCGAGCGCGGCGGTGAAGGCGGAGGCGGCAAGCAGAACGGCGCGGAGCTGGCGCAGCATCGTATATCCCCGAATTGGTGATCCCCTGCCCGCATACTGCCCGCCGGCACCCCGCGCGCAATGCGGAGGCCGTCACGTCGGCGTGAAAGGAAGCTGGTCCGCGGTCGCGTTTTCGTTATCGTGAGGTCCGCACCAGCCCGGGAGAGACGATGATCCGCCGGCCGACCGCCTGTCTCAAGGTCCTTCTGACCGCCTGCGTCCTCGCCTTTGCCGGCCTCGCGCCGGCCGGGGCCGAGACGCTGCGGCGGGGCAACGGCGCCGAGCCCGACACGCTGGACCCGCACAAATACGGCCTGACCGTCGAACTCAACATCCACAACGATCTGTTCCAGGGCCTCGTCGACTACGACGCGAAGGGAGAGCCGATCCCCGGCCTCGCCGTCTCGTGGACGGTCTCGCCCGACGGCACGGTCTATACCTTCAAGCTTCGCGAGGGCGTTCTCTGGTCGGACGGAACGCCGCTGACCGCCGAGGACATCGTCGCCGGCATCCGGCGGGCGGTCGACCCGAAGACCGCCGCGCAACTGGTCGACCTTGCCTTCACGGTGAAGAACGCCCGCGCGGTGTCCGAAGGCCGCCTGCCGCCCGAAGCGCTGGGCGTCACCACGCCCGACCCCTCCACCGTCGAGATCGTGCTGGAGGCGCCGAGCGCGGTCTTTATCCGCCGGATCGCCGGTTTTCCGCTCTTCGCGCCGCTGCCCCGCCATGTCTTCGAGCAGGCCGGCGACGGCTGGGTGCGGGCCGGCACGATGGTCTCGAACGGGCCTTACATGCTGGCCGAGTGGACGCCGCAGGAGAGCGTCCGGCTGGTCAAGAACCCGCGCTACTGGGACGCCGCCAACGTCGCCATCGACGAGGTGATCTTCTATCCGACATCCGACGAGAACGCGGCGCTCAAGCAGTTCCGCAACGGCGAACTGGACCTCAATCTGGGATTCCCGCCGGGCCAGTGGGAGTGGCTCAAGGCCAACATGCCCGGCAAGGCGCAGATCACGCCCGCCTCGACGGTGACGTTCCTGGCTCTGAACCATACCGATCCGCGCTTCGGCGACGCGCGCGTGCGCCGCGCCCTTTCGCTCGCCATCGACCGCGAGATGCTGACCGAACGCGTGCTGGCGACCGGCCAGGTCCCCGGCTACAGCTTCGTGCCCGGCATCGCCGTCGGCTGGACGCCGCCGCCCGGCAACGATTTCGGCAAGACGCCGCTCGCCGACCGCCAGGCCGAGGCGCGCCGGCTGCTGGCCGAGGCCGGCTATGGGGCGGACAATCCGCTGCGGTTCCGCTTCGACTATCGCGCCGGCGACGCCAACAAGCGCGCCGTCGTCGCCATCGCCGCGATGTGGGCGAAGATCGGCGTCAAAGCCGAGATGCAGGCGAACGAGGTGAAGGTGCACTACGCCAAGCTGCGCGAGGGCGACTTCGAGGTCGCCGATGCCGGCTGGCAGGGCACGCCCGAGCCGGAATTCTTCACCAATCTCCTGCTGACGGGGTCGGAAACCAATTACGGCAAATGGTCGAACGCCGATTTCGACCGGCTGGCCCAGGCGGCGATCGTCGCGATGGACCCTGCCGAGCGGCTGAGGCTGTTCCAGGAAGCCGACATCGTGGCGATGAAGGAGACGGCGATGATCGTGCTGTTCTACGGCGCCCACCGCAACCTGGTGCAGGACTGGGTGAAGGGCTTCGAGGGGAATGCGCTGCGCCAGCACCCGAGCCGCTATCTGAGGATCGAGCGGTGAGGCGCCGCCTCTTTGCCGCCCTTGCCGCGGCGCTGGCGATCGGCTGGACGGCCTCGCTGGCACCGCCCGCCTCGGCGAGCGAACTCCACCGCGGCAATCTCGCCGAGCCCGACACGCTCGATCCGGCCAAGTGGTTCACCACCTACGAGAACTGGATCCTCAGCGATCTCTTCAACGGACTGCTTCAGCAGGATGCCGAGGGCAATTCGATCCCGGGCGCGGCCGAAAGCTGGACCGTGTCCGACGATGGCCTCACGCTGACCTTCAGGCTGCGCGCCGACGGCAGATGGTCGGACGGCGCTCCGGTGACGGCCGAGGATTTCGTCGTCGGCTTCCGCCGCTCATTCGACCCCAGGACGGCCTCGGCCTACGCCAATTTCGGCTATGTGATCGTCAATGCGCGCGAGATCGTGGAAGGCCGGATGCCGCTCGAGGCGCTCGGCGTCCGGGCGATCGATGCCTTGACCTTCGAGGTGAAGCTGAACGAGCCGAGCCAGACGCTTCTGCCGCTCTTTGCGAGCTATCCCAATTTCTTCCCCGCGCCCGCCCACGTTCTGGCCAAGGAAGGGGACGGCTGGGTCCAGCCCGGCAAGATGGTCTCCAACGGGCCCTATCGCCTGGTCGAATGGGTGCCGCAGGACCGCGTCACGCTGGAGAAGAACGAGGCCTATTTCGACGCGGCGAGCGTTCGGATCGACAAGGTCTACTACTATCCCACCGATGACGACACCTCGGCCGTGAAGCGCTTCCGGGCCGGGGAGCTCGACATCAACATGCGCTTTCCGCCCAGCCTCTACGCGATGCTGAAGCGCGATCTGCCGAGCGAAACGCGGACCTATCCCGCCTCATGGATCGGCTACATCGTCTTCAACCATGCGGAACTGCGCTTCGCCGACGCGCGCGTCCGGCGCGCGCTGTCGATCGCCATCGACCGCGAGACGATCGCGAAGCGGGTGCTCAACAATGGCGAATTGCCCGCCTGGAGCTTCGTGCCGCCGGGTACGCGCCATTTCGTCTCGTCCGGGGCCGGCGACTTCTCGGCGATGCCGATGTCCGAGCGCCAGGGCGAGGCGCGCCGGCTTCTGGCCGAGGCCGGCTACGGCCCCGGCAACACACTGGCCTTCACCTTCATGCATCGTGCCGGCGAGGCCAACAAGCGTGCCGCGCTCGCCGTCGCGGACATGTGGAAGGCGGTCGGCGTCGACGTGCGGATCGAGGCGAACGAGGTGAAGACCCACTACGCCAGGCTGCGCGAGAAGGCATTCGAGGTCGCGGACGGCGGTTTCTCGGCGCAACCCGATGCCGAGTACTTCATCTATCTGCTGCGCAGCGATTCCACGGAAGTGAATTTCGGCGGCTGGGCGAACGCCGACTACGACCGCCTGGCGAATGCGGGCAATCGCGAGCGCGATCTCGTCAGGCGCGGCGAACTCTATGCCGCGGCGGAGAAGATCGCCCTCGACGAGACGGCGCTGATCCCCGTCTACATCCCGGTCAACCGGGCGCTGGTCCAGAACTGGGTCAGCGGCTTCCAGCCCAATCCCAACGATGCGCATCCGACGCGCTGGATGAGCGTCGACCGCTAGCTGCCGATCGGCCCGCCGCCTTCGCGGGTGACGACGATGACGCTGGGGCGCGGCGGCAGAGCGCTGTCCATCGGCGCTGGCCAGCGCGTCGTCGGATTGTCGAAGGACGAGCCTGTCTGATCGCCTGGATGCTGGATCGAGACGAACAGCGTCTCGCCGTCCGGCGTGAAGCAGGGGCCGGTGACTTCGGCGCCGGTGGGCGAGGCATAGAAGTGGCGGGTCGTCGCCCGCTCGGGCCCGGTGATGCAGCAGGCCCAGAGGCCGTCGGCGATGCCGATCTGCCGCCCGCCGTCGGTGGCGATCCAGAGCCGTCCCTGTGGATCGAAGACGAGATTGTCGGGATAGGCGAAGATGCCGGCGTCGGTCGTGCCCGGCCCGTAGACGCCCTTGGAGGCCGCCTCGGCCCGCGGGTGGCCGGCGAGCAGCAGAATGTCCCAGGCGAAGCCGGTGGCGGTGTGGTCGCGCTCGCCGTCCGTGCCGGGGCTGAGGATCTCGACGATGTGGCCGCGCTCGTTCGGGGCGCGCGGCATGGCGGGGCCGGGCTCCTTGCGGTCGGTGCCGCCGGTGAAGGCGACATAGGTGCGCGAGGTGATCGGATCGGTCTCGATGTCCTCGGGCCGGTCGGTCTCGGTCGCGCCGAGCAGCTTGGCGGCGCGGCGGACATCGATGACCACGTCGCCCTGATCGTCGAACCCGTTCTCGGCGGTGAGCGGCCCCGTGCCGTGGACGAGCGGCAGCCATTCGCCGCTGCCGTCGTCGCGGAAGCGCGCCACGTAGAGGGTGCCGTCGTCGAGGATATCCGCGTTGGCCGCCGGGTCGCCATCCGCATAGGGACGCGCCGAAACGAACTTGTAGACGAACTGATAGTTCTGATCGTCGCCCATGTAGCAGACGACCGGCTTGCCCGGCTTCGCCACGATCGTCGCCGCCTCGTGGCGGAATCGCCCCAGCGCCGTGCGCTTCTTGGGCATCGCAGCCGGATCGTAAGGGTCGATCTCGACCACCCAGCCGAAGCGGTTGAACTCGTGCGGCGTGAGGTTCACATCGAAGCGCGTATCGAACAGCGCCCAGCTTGCCTTGGTGCGCAGGGCGAGGGATTCCGCGCTCGCCGCCTCGCGCGCATGTTCGGGCGGCAGCTTGGCCGGAGCGCCGGCGAAGCGGTTCTGGATATTCTCCTCGCAGGAGAGGAAGGTCCCCCACGGCGTCACGCCGCCGGCGCAGTTCTCGAACGTGCCGATCACGATCTCGCCGGCGGGATCGGCCGGCGTCTTCATGCGGGCATGGCCGCGCGCCGGGCCGGTGATGGCGCAGGGCGTCTCGGCGCTGATCCGGCGGGCGAAGGGACTGCCCACCACGACGCTCCAGCGCCCATCGGTGCGAGCGACTTCGATGACCGAGAACCCGAGCGCCGCGCGCTCCACCGCCACGCGCTCTGCCGTTGCGGCCGCGAAGGCCGCGTCCGAGTCGGCGAGGCCGGGAAACATCATGTGCGGCTTGACCGCCTCGTGGTTGACCCCGAGCAGGCCGCGGGCGCTGTTGCGCGAGGCGAGGTGCTGCGCGGTGGACGATGCGCCCTCGCCGAGCGGGAGATAGCCGATGAAGTCGCAGTTGAAGCCGAACTGACCGGCCTGGGCCGCCGCCGTCTGGGCCAGCGGATCGAAGGCCGGGGCGCCGGGCAGGATCGGGTCGCCCCAGGCGATGAGCACGTCGGCCCGGTAGCCGGGTGCGATGTACTGGTCAGGGTCGTTCTTGGGCGCGACGGGCAGTTCGGTGAAGGTGAGCGAGGCCGAGCCTTGCGCCCGCGCCGGCGTCGCCGTCAGCGCGCCAAGCGGCGAGGCGGCGAAGGCGGCGACCGCGGCTGCGCCCTTCAGCAGCGCGCGGCGGGAGAGGAAGCGCGTGGCGATATCGCCGAGATGATCGACGTCGGTCATGGGGCTCGTTGGTCTGGCGGATGCGCCGATGCAATACGCCGCCGGCATGACAGCACGGTGACGCCCGCCGGGCAAAGCCCTCACGCCCCGGGCGGGGGGACCTGCGGCCCCAGTTCGGGCTTCAGCCGCACCGCCTCGCAGGCGGCCTGGCTGTCGCGCCCGTCGGCGGCGCTGGGCACGTGCAGCGCGGCCGGGCCGGCATAGAGGAAGCCGCCATTGGCGAGCAGCCCCGTCACGACGGGACGGCTGGCCAGTTCGACCGCCAGGCAGCCGTCGCTGGTGCCGACCTCGCCCTTGTCGGTATCGGGCGTCATGTAGGCCGCCTGATGCAGCACGATGGCCCGCCAGAAGGCGCAGGAATTGGTGGCGTCGAGACCGTGCAGACGCATCGAGCCCGGCCAGGAGCCGTCGTCATAGGTATTGGCCGCGACATAAGCGCCGACCGCCGACTCGTTGGAGTCGAGGAGGTTCGAGGCGCGCACCGCGCCGCCCGTCGCGACAAGCCGTCCGGAGAGCGCGATGTCGCCGGCCGCATCGGAGTTGCGGCCATGCGCGACGCGGTGGGCGATGACCGATCCGTCGCCAAGATCGACGATGAAGAGGCGCGGACGCGTTGCGGGCAGGCGGAAATCGACGACCGCCATCACGTCACGGCGGATCGGCGACAGCACGGCCTCGACCCGTCTGGTGGGAAAGTCGAAGACCAGTGTGCGTTCGCGGACCGTGCCGTAGTGCCTGGCATAGGCGCCGAGCGCCTCCGCCAGAAGATCGGGCGCGATCCGCCCGGCGGGGTCCATGCGGACGCCATCGACAGTGAGCGCGGCGGCGTTGACGACCGGCGGCGGCAGCGGCGCGGTAGCGCAGGCCCCCGCGGCGAGCGCCAGAAGCGCTGCCAGGAGGCCGCGCCGGACGGTCATCGCGCCGTCCCCGTTCCGGCGTCGGCCATCCGGCGCAGACCGGACGGTTTGGGCATCGGAACGGGCACGATCGCCGCCTCGGGCTCGAGGGCCGCAAGCACGACAGGCGCCGCGAGCAGGTCAGGCTTGGCGCGCGGCTTGGGAACGTCCTGAACGGTTGCGAGGGCCGCCAGCTCGGCCGGGGCCTCCAGACCCAGGCTGGGCTTGAGCGACGGCACCGGCACGTCGGCAGCTGCCGGCGCGGCCAGGGCGATGAGCGCCGGCTTGGCCTGCGGCAGTGGCAGAGTCGCATCGGCGACGGCGACGGGTGCCGGTTCGGCGGGCGCGAGGCGGACGGGACGGCGGCGCGCGAGGATTTCGGTCGCCGCGGCGATCTGCACTTCGCTGTCGATCGCCGGCTTGGCGCGCGGCACGGGCGGGACGAAAACCGCAGCGACCGCGATCGGCGCAAGCCGCGGCTTGGCGCGCGGCGGCGCGCCGGCGTCGGCGCGCACGACCGGCAGCGGTGCGGCGGACGCAAGGACAACCGCGGGCCGCGCCACCTCGGGCGCCTTCGGGGCGGCGGCGACCGCAGGGAGCGGGGTCTCTTCGCGCTGGGCGGCGGCCATCAGGATGTCGGGTTTGCGGCAGGCGTTGCCGCCGCCCGATGCGAGACACGAGGGCCCGGCAAAGAGAAAGCCGCCATCGGCGATGACGTCGTAGACCCGGCGGCGATCGTCGACCGTGACCACGAAGCAGCCGAGCGAGCGGCCGAACTTGCCTTTCGCGGGATCGAAATAGGGGGCCGTGTGCACGACGATCAGCCGCTCATAGGCCGAGGCGTTGGAGCGGTCGAGGCCGGCAAGGCGCAGCGCCGGGCCGTGCGTCGGGCTTTGGTAGCGCTCCAGCCCCCGATACGCGCCGATCGACGACATGCCGCTGCCCTCGGTGTCGCCGAACCGCATCGCCACCTTGGTGTGGCCGGGATCGGAGCCCCGGCCATGCGCAACATAGTGGGGCTCCACCGCACCGGTGTTGAGGTTCAGGACATAGAGCCGTCGCGCGCTCGACGGCAGGCGGTAGTCGACGATGACGATCTCGTGCCCCTTGAAGGGCGCGCGTGCGGCATTGCGCGCATAGGAGGCGAGCGCCTCGGCCTCGAGATCGTCGGCGATCAGGTTCTGCGGATCGAGCGGCGCGCCGTTGCGGGCGGTCGCGGCCAAAGCCTCGGGCACGGCGAGCGCGAAAAGGGCGCACGCGGCGATAACGGCGCGTCGTGTCATCCCGTGAATAGAGCGCGGCACGGCCATCGGATCAACTCCCTGTCGGCCGGGTGGCGGGGGCGGCGAGGCCGGGCGGTTTCTGCGAAGGCACCGGGTAGGTTTCGCCGGGCGCGACGACCGGCACGACGTGATAGGCGGGCCGGTCGGGCCGCGGGGCCGGGGCGGCGACGCCCGGCAGCGAGCCGACCGGATTTGCGCCGGCCGCGACCTTACAGCCGTCTTCGTCGCCGCAGAACGGGTTGCACTCGCGCACCTTGTCGTGGCTGGAGCGGTCGTAGAGCGAGGCGGGGCCTGCATAGACGAAGCCGCCGTCCTGGAGCGCGCTGAAGACCCGCGGCAGGTCCTCCTCGTCGGTCATGAAGCAGCCGCAGGACCAGCCGAAGACGTTGCGGTGCTTGTCGAAGAACGCCTCGTTGGCGTGGAAGACGATGGTGCGCTCCAGCGCCCGGCTGTTGGTCGGGTCGAGCCCGCGCACCCTGAGCGCCCGGCCCCAGCGCGGGCTGAGATATTCCTGCCCGCCGACGAAGGCGCCGACCGACGAGGTGCCGCTGCCGATCACGTTGGTGAAGCGCTTGGCGGCGTAGGACCGCTCGCTCGCCGCCGAGCCGCGCCCATGGCTGACATGAAAGGCTTCCGCCGCGCCGGTCTTCCAGTTCACCAGAAAGAGGCGCTTCTCATAGGCCGGCCTGGAGAAGTCGATGACGATAAACTGATCGGTCCGCAGCCAGTGGGTCGTGAACGGGATCTGCGCCTGATTGTAGGTGACCGCGATGGACGGCCCGACATCCATCTTGGCGTAGTGCTTGCGATAGGAGGCGACCGCCTCTTCCAGCAGGGCGCGGTTCTGGATGACGCAGCCCGGATCGAGGCCCGCGACGGGCGCGCACGGCGCATCCGCCGGGCGCGAGGCGCACGCGGCGGCCAGGAAACACAAGGCCGCCGCCGCAATGGCGCGGAGGCTGTGGCGAAGGCCGGTGGGGACCATGGAAAACGCGTTAGCGGACGGTTCAGATTGGTTAACGCATTAGAACGCCGGGCGCGGTTAACAAAGTCCCAATCGACGATGGCCGGATGAACATTTCGCAAGGCGCGGCCGGCATCGCCGCGCGCTTGACGCAGCGGCGCTTCCGGCCGAGGAGAGGACGCATGAGCGATCCCCGCCTGCCCTATCTTGCGGCCCTCGAGCGCAAGGCGCTGTGGCTCTCGTCCTGGACGATCCACAACGCCAATCACCTGCGCGAGAGCGACGCGGAGGTGAAGGTCGGCGGCCACCAGGCCTCGTCCGCGTCGCTCGCCACGATCATGACGGCGCTCTACTTCGCGGTGCTGAGGCCCGAGGACCGCGTGGCGGTCAAGCCCCACGCCGGGCCGGTCTTCCACGCCATTCAGTATCTGATGGGCCGCCAGAGCCTGGAGAGGCTGAAGAACTTCCGCGGCTACAAGGGCGTGCAGTCCTATCCCTCGCGCACCAAGGATACCGACGACGTCGATTTCTCGACCGGGTCCGTGGGCCTGGGCGTCGCTCAGACGCTGTTCGCGAGCCTGGTTCAGGACTATGTGCGCGCCCATGGCTGGTCCGGCGGCCGCCCCGACGGGCGCATGGTGGCGCTGATCGGCGACGCCGAGATGGACGAGGGAAATATCTTCGAAGCCCTGCTGGAGGGCTGGAAGCACGGCGTCCGCAATCTCTGGTGGATCGTCGACTACAACCGGCAGTCGCTCGACGCGGTGATCCGCGAAGGCCTGTGGGAGCGTTTCGAAAGCCTGTTCCGGAACTTCGGCTGGGATGTGGTCATCCTGAAATACGGCTCGCTGCAGCAGGCGGCGTTCGCCGAGCCGGGCGGCGAACGGCTGAAGGCGTGGATCGATTCGTGCCCCAACCAGCTGTTCAGCGCCCTCACCTTCCAGGGCGGCGCGGCGTGGCGCAAGCGGCTGCTCGACGACATCGGCGACCAAGGCGCCACGACGCGCCTGATCGAGCGGCGCAGCGACGCCGAGCTGGCCGCGCTCATGGGCAATCTCGGCGGCCACGACCTGCCGGTGCTGCTGGAAGCCTTCGAGAAGATCGACCACGACCGCCCGGTCTGCTTCATCGCCTATACGGTGAAGGGCAAGGGTCTGCCCTTCGCCGGCCACAAGGACAATCATGCCGGGCTGATGACGCCGACGCAGATGGACTCGCTGCGCGAGGCGATGTCGGTGCGGACCGGGCACGAGTGGGAGCCGTTCGAAGGTCTGGAGATTGGCGAGAGCGATCTGAAGTCCTTCTTGAAGGACGTACCCTTCTTCGCCGCGGGGCCGAGGCGCTTCGCCGCGCCGACGGTCGAGGTGCCGCCGGCGCTTGCCTTCCGCGCCGCGAAGGAGATGAGCACCCAGCAGGCCTTCGGCCTGATTCTGGACGAGATCGGCAAGAGCGGCAGCGAACTTGCCGCCCGCATCGTCACGACGTCGCCGGACGTCACGGTATCGACCAATCTGGGAGCCTGGGTGAACCGGCGCGGCCTCTTCGCGCGCGAGGAACTTGCCGATCTCTTCAAGGCCGAGCGCATCCCCTCGACCTTCAACTGGTCCTTCTCCACCAAGGGTCAGCACCTGGAGCTCGGCATCGCCGAGATGAACCTCTTCCTCATGCTCTCGGCGCTCGGCCTGTCCCATTCGCTTTTCGGCGCGCGGCTATTGCCGGTCGGCACGCTCTACGATCCCTTCATCGTGCGCGGCGGCGATGCGCTGAACTACGCCTGCTACCAGGACGCCCGCTTCCTGCTGGCGGCGACGCCCTCGGGCGTCACGCTCGCCCCCGAAGGCGGCGCGCACCAGTCGATCGGTACGCCGCTGATCGGCATGGCGCAGGACGGTCTGTGCAGCTTCGAGCCGGCCTTCGCCGACGAACTCGCCGTCATCATGCGCTTCGCCTTCGACTATATGCAGCGCGACGCCGCGAAGGACGGGGACGAGCCCGACGAGCGCACCTGGCTGCGCGACGAGACAGGCGGCTCGGTCTATCTGCGCCTCTCGACGCGCCCGCTGGAACAGCCGCTGCGCGAGATGAACGCAGGCCTCGCCCGCGACATCGTCGACGGCGCCTACTGGCTGCGCCCGCCCGGCCCCAATTGCGAAGCTGTGATCGCCTATACCGGCGCACTCGCCCCCGAGGCGATCGCCGCCGCCGGGATGGCGGGCCAGCAGCTGCGCGATATCGGCGTGCTGGCCATCACCTCCGCCGATCGGCTGAACGCCGGCTGGACCGCGGCGGCGCGGGCGCGCGAGCGTGGCGCGCGCGGCGCATCCAGCCTGATCGACCGGCTGCTCGGCCCGCTGCCGCGCCATTGCGCGATCGTCACCGTGCTGGACGGTCATCCTGCAACGCTCGCGTGGCTGGGGGCGGTGGCCGGACACCGCACGCGTTCCCTGGGCGTGGAGCATTTCGGCCAGACCGGTTCGATCGCCGAATTATACGGCCACTACGGCATCGACGCGGCGGGCATCGTGCGGGCTTTGAATGCTGCGGCAGGCCGCTCCTGAAGGCGTTCTGCGCCCCGTCCTTGCCTGCCTGGCAGGCAGGGGGGCGCCCGAGTGCAACCAGGGGTTATCGCTAACCCGGCATTAAAGCGTTCCGGTCTATCGCTGCGGCTCTTGGGGCTTTCATGAACAACAGTCACTCACCCGACGCGCTGCAGATGGCGAGGCTCGCGGCGGCGCCGTCGAACTGGCGCATCCTCAACCTCTATGCCACGACGCGCAGCCTGCGCGAGCGCCATGGCGACGAGGCCGGGACGTTCTTCCAGAACCGCCGCCTGTCGGAATCGATCATTCTCAAGCACACGCTGCGCGAGCACGAGCGCGACATGTTCGACCAGGCCCCGGTGGTGGCGACGAAAGTGCTGGTGCCGCTTCAGGGCCGCGCGATCACCAGCGGCGCGATATCCTTCTTCATCGGCGAGCGCGCCTATCCGGCCATCATGCGCCAGTCCTTCGGCTTGAGGGTCTCCGGCGCCGAGATCGATCGCGATGCGGCGATCCTCGCACGGCTGAGCGAAACGCCCTCGCTCGATCTCTTCTTGTTGCGCGAACTCTTCGCCGCGAGCGCCTTTCGCATCCCGGCGGCCTATTTCCAGGTCTCGCTGCTCGAGGACGATGCAATCCGCGCCTATATCACGCGGGAACTGGCGCCGCTGATCCGCATGGCGACGAGCAGCGCCGATCCGGCGAAGGTCGGGCGCTTCGTGGAGTCGATCTTCGGCGACGAGGTCGGCCCGCAGGCGGCCGACTTCTTCAGGTCCATGGGGCTTGCCGAGGCGGGCTGGGCCGGCGTCGCCTTCGCCTGGAAGGCGGCGCTCTTCTACGAGACGCGCTTTCTCGACACCCAGCGCCGCTTCGTCGCGATGCTGGGCGAGCTTGCGTCGGTCAAGAGCTGCAATTTCTCCGAGACCTATCCGCGTTCGCTGGTCGAGGAGCACCTCGCGTCGCTGAAGGGGTTCATCGGCCGGGCCTATCAGCGCTCGCTCTCGGCCGCCCAGGCCTTCAATTCGCAGCGCCGCGCGACGATCATCGCCAGCAGCGATACGCTGGAGCTGAAGCGCTACCTTGAGGACCTGCCGAAGAACGTCAGCGGGTTCGGCGGCTGCATCGCGATCGTCGAGCACATCCTGAGCTATTGGAGCTACCGCACGCGCGAACTCGACAAGTCCCGCGTGCCGGCCGAGATCCTGTGCGCGCTGACCGCGGCGATCTGTTCCCTCGAGAAGCAGTTCCGCCTGTCGCAGCCGGCGGCCCCGCTGGCCGCCACCGGCTAGAGCCATTTCCGTTCCGATGGAATCGGAACGGGGCTCCTGGTTTCCTTATTGAGCATCATCGTTTCGAAAAACGGGCATCCACGTCTTCGGATGGTGCTCTAGCGGCGACCGCCTCAAAACAGATGCAGGCTTGAGCCGATCAGCGCGATCGGCCAGCGGCCGCGTTCGAACAGGCGGTATTTCAGCGCGAAGGGATGGTCGTCCTCGGCCCGCCCGGCCAGCAGCAGCAGCGCCGCGTTGTGACACGCCTGGACGCCGGCGCCGGCGGCTGCATTGACGAGGCCGAAATCGTCCAGACCCCAGACCCGCGTCGCGTTGAGCGCCGCCTCGCCGATGGCGGGGCCTAGTTCGGCAGCGACATGGGTGAGTACGATGGTGACGGCTTCCTCGCCGTGGATGTCGATCGCATCGGACGTCAGGGCCGCGCGCAGCTGTTCCTCGGTCTCGAAGGCCGGGTCGTCGATACCGGTGCCTTCGGCGGCTTCGGCGGCCTCGCGCCAGTCGCGCAGCGCGATCGGCGTCGCATGCGGAAAGCCGAGCGCGCCGAGCCAGGCCAGTGCGTCGCGGCGGATCGTGCCACGCAGCGGCTGGCCCACGGTCGAGAACCAGAACGGTCCGCTGGCGGCCGCGATGAAGCGGGGGATCAGCACCAGGGCCGTGTCGTCGGCGGCCTCGTCCGGCCAGTCCTCGTCGTCGCTCAATGCCCGGCGCTCCTCGAAAAAAAGGGCGTCCGCCCTGGGGGGACGGACGCCATGCGCTGGGATGCGCCAACGCCGGGAGGGGATAATCCGGCGAATGAAGAAGGCAAACCCGCTAGCGGGGGGCAACGCAGGTCAACCAACCCTTCTTCAGTTTTCAGTATATGCAACAAAGCCACAGTTTGCAACATTCGTCGTTAACAACCCCCAGAAATCGCACGAAGTTCGTGACAGTGCCATTTTTGATACAATTTCGTCACGAAACTTGCTTGGCCGTCGAAGCTCAGGTCCGGCCCAGGTCGGCTGCCGTCAGGTCGAAGCAGCGTTTGGCCAGCGCCACCATCTCGTCGATCTCGGCCCGCGTGATGGTGAGCGGCGGCGAGCAGACCATGGTGTCGCGGATCGCCCGCATGACGAGCCCTTCGCGGAAGCAATGGTTGCGGCAGATCGTGCCGACCTCGCCGACTTCCGGAAAGAATCGCCGCTCGGCCTTGTCGTCGACCAGTTCGATCGCCGCCAGCAGGCCGACGCCGCGCACTTCTCCGACCAGAGGATGGTCCTGGAAGGCGGCGCGCAGCGAAGCCTGGAGGTAGGGGCCCGTGTCGGTGCCGACCCGCGCCGGGATCGCGTCGCGCTCCATGATCTCCAGGTTCTTCAGGGCGACCGCGCAGGCCACCGGATGGCCGGAATAGGTGTAGCCGTGCACCAGTTCCTCGTTGGCATTGGCGATCGCGTCGCCCATGCGCGGCCCCAGCGCGATCGCCGAGATCGGCTGGTAGCCCGAGGAGAGCCCCTTCGCCATCGTCATGACGTCGGGCGAAATGCCGTAGGTATGGCTGCCGAACCAGTTGCCGGTCCGCCCGAAGCCGGTGATCACCTCGTCGACATGCAGCAGCACGTCGTACTTGGCGCAGACCTTCTGGATTGCAGGCCAGTAGGTGGAGGGCGGGAAGATGAGGCCGCCCGCGCCGTGAATGGGCTCGGCCGAGAACGAGGCAACGTTGTCCGGCCCCAGCGCGAGGATCTTCTCCTCCAGCTTCGCGGCGATCAGCTCGCCGAAATCCTCCGGCGAGACGTCGCCGTAGCCGGCCGATTTGGCGGCGTACCAATAGCAGGTCGGCACCTTCTCGAAGCCGGCGAGCGGCAGATCCCATTGCGGATGCATGGGGGTGAGGCCCGAGAGCGAGGCCGCCGCCATCGTGACGCCGTGATAGGCCATCTCGCGGCTGATATGGATCTTCTTCTTCGGCTTGCCCTTGAGGTTCCAGTAATAGCGGATGAGCTTCAGCGCCGTATCGTTCGCCTCGGAGCCTGAATTGGCGAAGAGGACGCGCTCCAGCCCCTCCGGCAGGACCTGGGCGAGCTTGGTGGCGAGCTCGATCGTCCAGGGGTTCGAGGTCTTGAAGAAGTGGTTGTAGTAGGGGAGCTCGCGCAGCGCCTTGGCGCCGGCCTCCGCCAGTTCCTCGTTGCCGTAGCCGAGCTGGACGCACCACAGCCCCGCCATGCCGTCGAGCAGCCGGGCGCCCTCGGAGTCATAGACATAGATGCCCTTGGCATGGGTGATGATGCGCACGCCCTCGCGGTTGAGCGCGGCGGTGTCGCTGAAGGGATGGATGTGGTGGGCGGCGTCGAGCGCCTGCCAGTGGCGGGTCTGATTGTGCACGGTCGGCGTCATGGCCTGGACCTCCGGATTTGATCGATCTGAAACGGACTGGGGCGCGCGCACGCGCATGGGCGCCTTCAGCGCGGCGGGTTGAAGCCGATCCGCGCGCAGAGCTGCAGCAAGGTCTGCTTGACCGTCATGGGCCGAGCCTAGCAGCGCGGGCCCGGCGCCACAATCAACCGACCGCGAAGCGCACCGCGGCGGCGACCAGAACGCCGTCGCGCATGGTGAGATTGTGACCGAGACCCTCGGCCTCCAGCAGCCGGGCGCCGGGCCAGGCCGCCGCCAGCGCCCGCGCCCCCTCGACCGGCGTCATCTCGTCGTCGGCCGAATGGATGATGAGCAGCGGCTCGGTGCGCGCCGCGCCCTTGGCGCCCAGATCCATCGCATCCATCGACGAACCCGCGGCGCGGAGCCGCACGATCACCTCCTCGATCTCGTCGGGGGCAAGGCCGTAGCGCGAGCCGAGGCGGCGGAACTGGTCGATCTGGCGCAGCGGCGGCGCGAAGAAGACGAGCGCGGCGGTCTTCAGCCCCCCTTCCAGGGCGAGCACGGTGGAGGGGCAGCCGAAGGAGTGCGCGATCACGCACTCGAACGGTCCCTCGCGCGCCGCCACCGCCAGGATCGCCGCCGCCGCATCCTCGGCCGAGAGCGTGTCGCCATCGGAGAAGCCGTGCGCCGGCAGGTCGAGCGCGACAACGCGCGCCCCGGCGCGCGACAGCGCCGTTGCCAGGTCCTGCATGTCGCGCGGACTGCCGTCCCAGCCATGGACCAGCAGCACGGCCGGGCCGGCCCCTTCGGCGGTGTAGGCGACGCGGCCGCCCGGCGCCTCGGCATAGTCGCCGTCGAAATGCCGGTGCGGCCGGGGCACGCGGCGCGGCCGGCCAAGCTGCGCCATCACGGCGGCGATCTTTTCTTCATCCATGGGTTCGGCGCTCCCGGCGGCATGCGGCCGCCGTCCTTGGCCGGCCGGGCGGGCGGCCATGAACCTTAAGCATCGCGACGATCTGGGGCATCGGGCCGTCTTGCCGAAGTGAGGGACTGGACCGAGGATAGGCGCGTCGCAGCATGATTGTCGAACCGCCATGAGCGCCCCTCCCAAGACCGTCCTGACAGCAAGCCCCGAAGAGGAGGCGGAAATCCGCCAGGCCGTGCGGACCGCCGATCCCGAGGGTCTGGGCCCCAATCGCGTGATCGCCGGACCCGAGCATGTGGAGGCCCTGCTCGAATTGCTCAGCGATCCGGAAGTGTCGGAGGCGATCTACGATCTGCCGCGGCCGCTGACGCTGGAGAATGTCGGCGCCTGGGTCGCCGATTTCGCCGCCAAGCGGGCGCGCGGCGAAGGCCTGCTCGTCGTCACGCCGGATTTCGGCAAGGGCATTCTCTCCTACTCGCAGATCACCGTCTGGCCGGAGCGCGCCTCGGCCGAGATGGCTGGCGCGATGCGGGCCGACATCCAGGGCGGCGGCGGCGGCGGCGAGGGCGCGGTGCGCAGCTTTTCGTGGATCTTCGACGCGCTGAAGGTCCGCCTGATCGGGCTCACCGCGGCGCCGGACAATATCCGCTCCGTCAAGCTGATCGACCGCGCCGGCTTCGTGCGCATGGGCGAGCGCGAGAGCCGGCGCGCCGACGGCAGCACGCGGCGCTCGCTCTACTGGGAGATGACCCGCGACGGCTGGGCCCAGCTGCAGGCCGGCATGGCCGGCAAGGCCTAGAGCGCGAGGACGCGGGCGATATCGGCAAGGCTCTCGATGCCGGCGGCGGTTTCGGCGTCGAGCGGCGCGCCGCGCTTTTCCTCGATGGCGAGGATGAGGCGCATATGGGCGAGGCTGTCCCAGGCCTCGACCGCGCCCAGACGGGCCTCGTCGCCGAGCGTCGCCGGCGCGACCTGCAGCGCCTCGGCGAGCAGCGCCTTCGCGTCCGACAGACTCATGGGGCGGCCTTCCTGCGCATGGCGATCCAATCGTCCTTCAGCAGTCCGTACTGGTACTGGTCGAGACGCGGGCCGCCATACATCGGCCGGCACTGTCCCTTGAGGATGCCTTCCAGCCGCCAGCCCTGCGCCTTGTAGTTGAACACGGCCGGAAAGTTCCGGGCGAGCGGCGCGCCGAGCGCCTTTTCGGTGCCGTTGCGGAAGAGATGGTCGAGCAGCGCGGCGCGCGTCTCCAGCACCACCTTGCGGCCCCAGAAGCTCTTGTCGCCGATGATGACGTTGAGGCTGGCCGTGCGGTGCCGCGGATTGAGATCGACCTGGTAGAAGCCGATGTGGAGGCCGCTCGCGCGCTCGAAGATGCCGATCAGCAGCCGCGTCTCCTGATCGAAGCGGGCGATATAGGCGGCAAGCTCGGCCCGCGTCATGGTGCGCGGCGCGGTGTTGACCGGTCCCATGACCTCCGGATCGGCGACCCATCCGCACCAGCGTTCCGAGGCGTCGGCGGGAACGAGCGTGCGCAGCAGCCAGCGCTCGGTCTCGATCTTGAGGGGCCTGGGCGGTCGGCGCAGCGGCGGACGCTGCGGCTGTCGGGGCATCATGACGCGGTCTCTCCCAGCAGGGTGCGGCGGACCGCCTCGCGGCTGACCTTGCCGCGCGGGGTGCGCGGGATTTCGTCGACCGCGAACCAGCGCTCGGGCGTCGCCTCGCGCCGCAGCCGCTCGCGGCAGAAGGCGCGCACGGCCTCCAGGTCGCCCGAGACGCCCGACTTGAAGCGCACGGCGGCGCCGACGATCTCGCCGCTGACCGCGTCGGGGATCGCGAAGGCGCAGGCTTCGGCGACATCGGCGTGCTGTTCTATGAGCATGTCGAGTTCGGCCGGCTGCACCTTGAAGCCGGCGCGGTTGATCTCGTCCTTCAGGCGGCCTTGCACGGTAACGCCGCGCGCCTCGACGACACCCTGGTCGCCGGTTCGATACCAGCCGGCTTCCAGCACCGCCGCCGTGAGATCGGGCCGGTCGAGATAGCCCTGCATCAGGGCCGGCGTCTGCACGACGATCTCGCCCTCCCCCGCCGCCATGACGCGGCCGTCGTCGAGCCGCACCGCGACGCTGCCGCCCCACGGCCGCCCGACATAGCCGTCCGCGATGCCGTCGGCGCGCGAGGACGCGCCGCCGATCCAGTTGGCGGTCTCGGTGATGCCGAGGCAGTTGACCGTCTCCGCCCGGCTCCACGCCGCGATGTCGGCCCATAGCGCGGCCGACAAGGGCGCCGAGCCGACATGGACGCGCGCCAGCGTGCCGCCGGCCGGCGGGCTGGAAAGCTTCAGCGCCATGCGCCAGAGCGTCGGCACCGAACTCATGAAGGTGATGCGTTCGGCGTCGATCAGCCGCGCGAGGTCCTTGGCGAGGCCGAGGCCGCGTGGCGCCAGCACGATGTCGCCGCCCGCCAGGAGCGGGGTGAGCGCATTGCCGATGAGGCCGTGGCCGAAATGGGTCGGCAGCGTCACCAGCGTCCGGCCGCGCAGCGGGTCGCCGATCGCCGCATGGTTAAGCGCGATGCGGGCGAAGAGCGCACGGAACGTGAGGACCACGCCCTTGGGCGCGCCGGTGGTGCCCGAGGTGAAGAGCACCAGCGCCGCGTCGTCCAGGTGCGAGGCCGCCTCGACCGGCAGGTCCGCGGCGGGCGGCGTCCCGGCGAGCGAGAGCGTTTCGACGCCCCAGCCGTCGGCCTCCGCCGGGCAGGAGACGAGCGCCAGCACGGGCCGCGCGAAGGCCGCGACGGTCGCGCGCTCGCCCGGCGTCAGGCTGGCATCGATGCAGGCGGCGGTCGCACCGCAGGCCCAGACCGCGAAGAGATCGGCGAAGAAGCCGGCGCTGCCGCCATGGCCGATGACGATCGTGGCGCCGCGCCCGACGCCCTTCGCCTTGAGAGCGGCGGCCCGCCCGGCGATGGCCGCATGCAGGTCCGCGGCGGCGAGCGCCCGGCCGGCGGCGAGGTCATGGATGGCGCCGCATTGGGCGAGTGCGATCCGCATGGCTCGGTTCTGATGGATGGCCGCCCCGCGCGCAAGTGGAGCGGCCGGGCGCATAGCGAAGCGGCGCGGGATTGCTCCCGCGCCGCTGCTAGATCATCGCGCGCCGACTACAGGAGCGGGAGCGGCAGGCCGGTGAGGGTGCCGGGCTCGAGCGTCGTCGTGCGATGCTGCTGGGCGAGCGTGCCCTCGGTGCCGAAATAGACCTTCAGCTTGGCCGAGAACGAGAACATGTCGATGTCGTCGCCGAAGCCGCCGTCGAGCGTCGCGTAGCTCAGACCGCCGGTCAGCGACAGGTTGCTGTCGAGCAGGTACTCGACATCGCCGCCGACGCCCCACGTCGAGAGGTTGTTCGACGACACGTCGATCTCCGTGTCGGACCCGTTGAGACGCAGCGAGAGCGCGGTCTTGGGGCCGGCGTAGTAGGTCGCGAATGCGGTGCCCGTCCAGGCGTCGAACTCGGCGCCCTTGCCCTCGAACGCGTTGTACGAGATTGCCGCGCCATAAGTGAAGCTGTCGGAGGCGAACACCTCGCCCCGCAGTCCGATCAGGACGCCGTCGATCGAAAAGCCGGCGTCGATGCTGGTATAGGCGAGCTCGAATCCCGCAAGGCCCTGGCTCGGATCGCGCCAGAAGGCCTGGCCGCCGGCCCGCCAGGTGTCGATGCCGAAATCTTCGGGCGCGCCATCGGCCGAGAGCTTATCGGAGCGGAACGAGAAGTCGCCCTGGACCATCCAGTTCGAACCGACATCGTAGCCGGCCGAGCCGTTGAGGTTGAACTGGTTCCAGTTGAGCGACTTGCCGCCGAAGAGGTCTTCGTTGAAGTCGAGATAGGTGTAGCCGGCCGAGACATTGCCGACCGGTCCGGCGGCCGCCGCCCCGGTGAGGGCAAGGAGGCTGACGCCCGCCGCCAGAAGTGCCTTGTTCATGTGTGGTCTCCCAAGTGTGAATCGGTCTCGCCGGCATCCGTTGCGACGCGCATAGGCGGTCGCCGGGCTGTCGTCGAAGCGCAGCGGCGGTTTAGTGGGATCGGAAAATGTCAACAAGTGGGCCGGCATCACACCGGCTGCGCGTGGGGCCGCAAGTGCGGCGGCGGGGACACACCAACCCGAACGGGTTGACGTAGCGCGAGCACACGTCGCGGCCAACCCTAACGCGATGGTAAGGATTGGCCGGTCAGACTCTGCGTCCCGTGGCTCTGCCGGCGTCGGCATAAGCCCCGACCGGCGCGCCCCGCCGAAAGCTTTGCCGGCCGTCTCGCGGATCCGGCCCAGGACCGGGACCTCAGATGACCGCGATCTCACTTGCGCTTGACCCCGGGCTGGCGATCGAGGCGGCCCCGGCGCCATCGGCGGAAGCGCCGTTCGAGGTTCACGAACTCTTCTTCTCGCGCACCGATGCGGCAGGGATCATCCAGGCCGGCAACGACGTCTTTCAGCGGGTCAGCGCCTATGAGTGGGACGAACTGATCGGCAAGCCGCACAAGATCGTCCGTCACCCCGATACGCCGCGCGCCGTCTTCTGGCTGCTCTGGGACACGATCCGCCAGGGACGCCCGATCGGCGCCTATGTGAAGAACCGGGCCAAGGACGGCCGCCACTACTGGGTGTTTGCGATCGTGACGCCGGTGGACGGCGGCTATCTGTCCGTGCGGCTGAAGCCGACCAGCCCGTTGCTCGCGGTCGTGAAGCAGGAATACGCGGCCCTCGCCGCCGCCGAGCGCGCCGAGGGCATCGCCCCGCCCGCCGCAGCCGCCGCGCTGCTGCTCAGGCTGGGCGAGCTCGGCTTCGCCGACTACCCGAGCTTCATGTCCGCCGCGCTGGGACAAGAAATCGCCGCGCGCGACAAGGCGCTGGGCCGCCAGCCGGACGCGACGGGCGCCATGTTCGAAGCCCTCTCCGCCACCGCGCAGTCCCTGCTCCGGCAGAGCGAGATCATCGCCTCGGCCTTCGCCAGCTATGCCAACGTGCCGTTCAATTTCCGCGTCCTTGCCGCGCAGCTCGGCCGCGAAGGCGCCGCGATCAGCATCATCTCCGGCAACTACGGCGCGCTCTCCGCCGAGATGCAGCGCGTTCTGGCCCGTTTCGTCGCTGCCGCGCAGGACGTCTTCCGCACCATCAATGACGGCTTCTTCCTGCTCGGCACGGCGCGCATGCAGCGCGAATTGCGGTGCTTCTTCGCCGAGGAGGAAAGCGAGGGCGACGCCGGACAGTCGCGCGAGCGCGAAATGGCATTGCTCGATGCGCAGCAGCGCGCCTACCGCGCGAAGGCGCTCGACGGCCTGCGCGAGATTTCCCGAACCGCCGTCGATTTCGAGGCGACCTGCGTGGAGATGAACCGCCTGGCCGCCGGGCTTGAAGTGACCCGCGTCATGGGCAAGGTCGAGTGCGCCCGCCATACCCATGCGCGCGACCGCATGGACGAGCTGCTCGGCGATCTGGAGACCTTTCAGCGGACGATCGCGGCGGCCCTGAAGGAGATCGACACCATGAACCGCGACATCCAGAGCCGGGCCGACGGCCTGCTGATCGGCGCGGCCGCCTAGCGCCGACCCAGCCGCAGCCGATCGACGTCCTGATAGAAGGCGCGGGCGTCGCGCAGCACGGCCTGGCGCCGCGCTTCGCCGGCGGCTTCGGCGGAGAGATAGTTCCTGTCCTCGAAACGCCAGATCGTGCGCTCGAAGCGCTCGAAGGTCTCGGGCTGAGGCGTGCGGGCGTCGATCTCCTGCACCGTCAGATAGAAATGGGCGAGCGGGTCGCCCGCCTGGCGCTCCTGCTCGGCCCGGAAGGCGAGCTTGGCCGCCTCGCGGCGATCGGCCCAGGCCTTGATGTGGTGGCGCAGACCCAGAACCGCGGTCAGCGCGAAGCAGGCGACGAGGACCCAGAAGAGGTCACGGCTCACGGCCGAGGCCCTCTGCGGCGAGCGCCGCGAGATAGTCGGCGAAGACCTTCTCCTGCGTCGCGCCCAGTTCGGCGAGATAGCGCCAGGTGTAGAGCCCGCTGTCATGGCCGTCGTCGAAGACGAGGCGGGCGGCATAATTGCCGACCGGCTCGATACGCGCGATCCCGACATGGCGCTTGCCGGCGACGATCTGCTTCTGGCCCGGACCGTGGCCGCGCACTTCGGCGCTGGGCGATTCCACCCGCAGCAGCTCGGCCGGCAATACGATCGTCCGGCCGTCCTCGAAATCGACCTCCAGCGCCCGGGTGGCGCGGCGATAGCGCAGTTCGACCGGCCAGGGCGCGCCGCCGGTCGTCACGGCCGCCGGCGCTCCTCGTCGGTCAACTCGCGCGCCTCGCCGATCAGCATGATCGGGATGCCGTCGCGGATCGGGAAGGCGAGCCCCGCCTGGCGGCTCACCAGTTCCTGCCGGTCGCGGTCGTAGCTCAGCGGCCCGCGGCTCTGCGGGCAGACCAGGATTTCGAGCAGCTTGGGATCGGCGTCCATGATGTTCCGTTCAGTTGATCGTGGCGCCGCCGCCGGGACCGGCGAAGCCGCCGCCCGCTTCGGCCACCGCCAGTTCCATCAGCGCAAAGGCGCTCTCGGCGCGTTCCTGGAGCGACCCGGCTTCGAGCAGCGCCTGCTTTTCCTGCGGGCCGAGCGGCGCGAGCATCGCAAAGGCATTGATCAGGATCTCCGCCGGCGCCTTCTCGACCCAGTCCCAGTCGATCTGGACCTGGATGGCCCGCAGGTAGAGCTTCAGCGTCGCCAGGAACCGCGAGCGGTCGAACGAGGCTTCCGCGGCGGCCGGGTCGGTTTCCCTGAAGTCGGCTGCGAACGGGGCGTAGTCGACGCGCGCCTGGCGATAGGGCGTCATCGCGGTGAGTTCCTCGCCGAGGCGGAAGCGGCAGATGCCGCGCAGCGAGATCACCATCCGCCCGTCGTCGGTCTCGCCATAGGACATGATCCGTCCGGCGCAGCCGACCCCATAGAGCGCGGGGCGCTTTTCGGGGCCGCCGGCCGGCTGGATCATGCCGATGATGCGATTGCCGCGCATGGCGTCGTCGATCATCGACAGATAGCGCGGCTCGAAGATGTTGAGCGGCAGGTTGGCGCGCGGGAAGAACACCGCGCCCGCCAGCGGAAACAGGGGAACGATGTCCGGCAGGTCGCCGGGCTTGGCATAGACGACCGGCCAGTTCTGGTCCGTCACCGTTGCGCGCCTCCTAGCTGAACAACAGGGCTGAGAGCTTGCGCCGCGCCGCCAGGACCAGCGGATCGGCGAGCCCCAGTGCCTCGAACAGGGTCAGCAATTCCTTGCGCGCCTTCTGGTCGTCCCAGGTCTTGTCGCGTTTGACGATGGCGAGCAGCTCGTCCATCGCCTGCTCGTGGGCCTGCTCGGCGACCAGCGCCATGGCGTAGTCGTAGCGCGCCTGAAGACTGTCGGGATCGGCCGCCAGCGCCGCCTTCAGCCGTTCGCTCTCGCCCGCCGGACCCGCCTTGCCGGCGAGCGCCAGCGCCGCTTCGGCGGCCTTCACGTCCTCGTTGCCGCGCGCCTCCTCCGGAACCGCCGCGAGCGTCGCGCGCGCCCCCTCAAGGTCGCCGGTCGCCAGATAGCAGCGGGCCAGACCGGCAAGGGCCTCGACCCGGTCGGGCTCGGCCGCCAGGACTTCGCTGAAGGCCTGCGCCGCGACGGCGATCTCGCCCGCCTCCAGCGCCGTCCTGGCACCGGCCAGCAGCTCGTCGACCGGCGAGTCGCCGCCGCCGGCCATCGCCGCAAGGCGCTTGATGAAGTCCTTCACCTGGCTCTCGGGCAGCGCCCCCATAAAGCCGTCGACCGGCTGGCCCTTGTGGAAGGCGTAGACGGCCGGAATCGACTGGATGCGCAGCCGCGAGGCGATCTGCGGGTTTTCGTCGATATTGATCTTGACCAGCTTCACCGCGCCCTTGGCGGCCGCCACCTGGCGTTCCAGCACGGGGGTCAGCTGCTTGCAGGGGCCGCACCAGGGCGCCCAGAAGTCCACGATCACCGGCTGGGCCAGCGATTCCTGGATGACGTCGGCGGCGAAGGCCCGGTCGGTCGTGTCCTTGACCAGCGGGGCGGCTTGGGCGGCGGCTTGGGTGGGCGTTTCCATCGTCTCGGTCGTGATCGGGGACGCCCGGCGGGCGTGCATGAGCGCCTATATAGGGGCGGGGGACGGCTGCCGGAAGTCAATCGCCACCGGCACATGCCCGCAAGACGCCAGAAAAGCCACCAGATCTCCCGGCGCCAGGGCCAGCGTCGCGTCGTTGCGCATCGGGTGGAAGTTGACCGGATCGAAGCCCATGAGGTGGCGGTCGAGCGCCACCGTCAGCCGTCCGGGGGCGGCGTTCATCGCCGCGAAGGGGGTGACCGAGCCGGGCGCGACGCCCAGCACCTCGGCCATCAGTTCGGCCCGCCCGAAGGACAGCCGCGCCGCGCCCAGCAGCCGCTCCAGCGCCTTCATGTCGACCGCTGCCTCTTCCTCCGCCACCACCAGGAACAGCCGGTCCTTCTTGTCTTTGAGGAACAGGTTCTTGGCGTGGCCGCCGGGCAGTGCGCCGCGCAGGGCGCGGGCCTCGTCCACCGTGAAGACCGGGGCGTGGGCATGGCGCGCATAGGCGATGCCGAGGCGCTCCAGCCGGGCCAGCAGCGCGATCTCGGCGGCGGCCGGATCGATCACGGCTGGGCGATCGAGCGGGCGAGGCCGTCCATCGCCTCGGCATAGGGCGGCGCGACCGGCACGAGGCGCAGCGCCCGGGCGGTCGGGACGGTGGTCTCCTGCACCACGAAGAAGCCGGTGACGCGCAGCGCCACCTGGGCGGGCAGGCCGGGCGCGTAGTCGCACGAGACCGCGTTGTAGGGCGCGGCGGCGCCCGGGGCGATCTCGACGGTCAGCAGCAGATGGGTGTCGATCCGCCCCGGCGCGAAGCTGAGCGCCGAAAGGCCGCGATCGATCATCCCCCAGGCGCCCGGCGAGCAGGGGAAGGGCTCGGCGGCGGCGCCCGTCGGCGTCAGCGCGGTGACGGCGAAATCCAGTTTCGAGGTGTCGTTGGGGTCCAGCAGGGCCGGGGCGATCGTGAGATCGAGGAAGATCAGTTCCGGCGCCGAGGGCAGCCTGGCCAGGAAATCCACCGAGGCGGCATGCTCGGGCGAGCCTTCCGCGGCGCTGAAGTCCACGGTGCCGTCGAACACCGGCACAGGACGGGGCAGCGGCGGATTGGCCGCCTCGATCGCGCCGGCGGATCCGCCGGCGAGCGCCGCGACGGCGAGGAGCGCGGCGGGGCGCAGAGGCAGGCGGCGAGGCGGGCGGATCATGGGGCGTCGTCCTTCGTGTGCATTCCCGTTGCCGCTCTCTTGCATCGCCCGTCGATTTCGGCAATAAGGCCCGCCTTCCCGGCGGCCCATTACCCATTTGGCCGGCGGTTCGTGAGCGGGCGTAGCTCAGGGGTAGAGCACAACCTTGCCAAGGTTGGGGTCGGGCGTTCGAATCGCCTCGCCCGCTCCATGTCTTTCAGGTCTCTTCCGACTTTCCGACCCTCCTTCCTTGCGGCCGGCGCGGCGGCTATTTCGCGCGCCGCGGTTGATCTTCGTCAAAGCGGCCCGGCACGGTTGCGACACTGTGCCCGGGGACAACAGCCCGGGCGGCGTCGCGCCGATCGGCAGCAGCAAGGACCTTCTCAGCATGCGCACCAAAACGATCGCCCTG
>JAEUMK010000044.1 GCA_016792565.1 Alphaproteobacteria bacterium | reverse complement strand
CGAGACCGAGCCGGTCGACTTGAACGCGGCGGCGGCTTCGGCGACCACGGCCTGGGCTTCCGGCGTCAGGTCCGACTTGTCGAAGTTGAAGAAGACGATGAACGTCTTGGCGGCGACCGGCGGCGGCGGCGGGGGCGGCGGGGGCGGCGCTTCGGCTTCGATGAAGTGGAAGCGGACGCCGACCAGCGCGGTGTGCGCCTTGTAGTCGAAGCCGTCGGTGTCGTCGAAGGCGTTGTTCGCCTCGAAGTAGTTGTAGCCGGCGAAGACGCCGATGTCGTCGCTCACCATCGCCTCGATCTCGGCCAGGCCCTGGAACGCGAACACCCAGTCGCGCTTGCCGGAGAAGAAGTCGCTGTCGAAGCCGACGCGGGCGGTGCCGACGCCGCCGCCGAGCGACAGCGAGTAGCCGGGGCCGAGGTCGATGTCATAGAGCATGTTGCCCATGACCGAGAACGAGTTCACTTCGGCGGTCTTGCCGCGGAAGAGGTCGAAATCGTTGCTGCGATAGGCGACTTCGAACTCGAACTTCAGGCCGTTGTCGATCTTGTAGCCGGCGGTGCCGCCGACATAGTAGCCCATGTCGAAATCATCGAAGCTCGACATCGGCTGGTCGATGTCCTGGACCCAGTTCGCGCCGGCGCCGAGGTCGAGATAGAAGCCGGCGGGCGTGTCCGCCGCGGCGGCGCCGGTCAGCGCGATCGCGGCCGCGCCTGCCAGCATGATGTTCTTGTACGCCATTTTGAGGTCTCTCCTGTCACAGCCAATGGACGCGTCCCGTGGACGGCGTCCCAGCCGATGGAGATCCCCCCCATCGCCGGTTTCGGCTGGGTAGCACGGCGGGCCGGGGGTGACCATAGGACAGGCCGCCCATAGGCCGGTTCGGCGCGCCCGCTGTTGCGCGAATGTCACGTCGCGGCGCGGGGCGTCAACGGGTCGCAGGCTGGGGGCTGAAGCGGCTCGGCTCGGCGGCGCCCGGGCCGTAGAGCTCCAGCCGGCCGTCCGCGGCGATCGCCGCCCGTTCCGCCGCGCCGAGCGCCGCCAGGAAGCGGCTTTCCTGGGCCATCAGCCCGGGCGTGCAGGCCATCCGCGTCACCGCCAGCGGCGCAAAGTCTATTCGATCGCCGCGCAACTGCGCTTGACCGACATAGCGATTGCAGCCGGTCGAGCCGCTAACCGCCCCGTCCGCCTGGAAATTCAGCGTCACCCCCCCCTCCCCCACCCACCCACTCGGAAACAGTGACGCAGGTGCGGCCTTCTCCGACTGCGCTCCATTCATCGTGGAAGCGCATCCTGGCGCCGCGAGCACAATCAGGCCTGAGGCGAGGGCAATAATCCATTTCGGCGACATGGCCTCTCCCTTGAGCAAGTATTCGCCAGCCTATCCGAGTGCTGCCGGGCGAAACAGGCGGCCTCGCTCGGTGATGAGGACGATGACCATTGCGGCGAATCCACAAAGCGCGAAGCCGAGCGTCAATGGAACGACAGTGCCATCGAAGTTTTGTCCAATGAGGAAGCCAATCAAGGCGCCAGAGATGGTTGTGACAAAACCCTGAACCGAAGAGGCCGTCCCTGCGACATGGCCGAGCGGTTCCATCGCCATCGCTCCGAAATTGGACCCGACCAGGCCGAAGCAGAACATCATGCAGGACTGCAGTGCAATGAAGCTGACGATGGTCTCATGCCCGGCCCAGGCGACAAGGGCGTGCAGCGAGGCGAAGGCGATATAGGCGATGAGGGCGCTGTGCGAGACGAACCGCGTGCCGAGACGCTCGACGATGCGCGAGTTGAGATAGTTCGACAGGCCCATGAAGACTGCGATCAAGGCAAAGAGCGCCGGGAACAGCGCCTCCTCGTCAAAGACGTCCACGAAGATCTGCTGAGCCGACGTGATGAAGCCGAAGAGCCCTCCGATCGCCACAGCCTGCGCAAGCATGTAACCAACCGCGATGCGGCGCGTCAGTGTAATGCGCACCGCAGCCAGAATGCTCGATACGGAGACCGGGCGACGATCTTCCGGATGCAGCGTCTCGGGCAGCTTCAGCGACGCCCAGATCGCGACCGAGCCGCCGAATACTGCAAGAACCCCGAAAATCCAGGGCCAAGGCAACACGAGAAGGATCGCCTGCCCGATCGAGGGCGCGAGGATGGGGATAGTGAGGAACACGATGAAGGTGAGCGACATGACCCGCGCCATCTGCCGGCCTGCATAGCAGTCGCGCACGATGGAGACCGACAGAACCCGGGTCGCGGCGGAGCCGACGCCCTGCATCACCCGCGCTGCGAGCAACATGACGAAGCTGGAGGCAAGCGCGGCCGCAAGGCTGAAGGCCACGAAAATGCCGAGCCCGGCGAGCAGGACGGGCTTGCGGCCAAACCGGTCCGACAGCGGGCCATAGGCGAGCTGCGAGACGCCGAAGCCGAGCAGATATGCGGTCACCACCCATTGCCGCTGATTGTCGGTCGACACCGCGAGCGCATCGCCGATCGCCGGCAGGGCCGGGAGCATGGCATCGATCGCCAGCGCATTGACCGCCATCAGCAAGGCAATCAGGGCGACAAACTGTCGAAAGCCCATCCCGGGATGCGGGACCGGGGCGGTCTGGGGCAACGATGGCATGGGACAACGCAGTTGCGCGAATGACAAGTCTACCGACATGGCACCGCTGCCGGCCGAATCCAACCACCCTGGATCAATCAAGCGCTCCGCCGGCCGCGAAAACGGGACGAAGGCCAAAAGTATGGCGCACCCGACAGGATTCGAACCTGTGACCTCTGCCTTCGGAGGGCAGCGCTCTATCCAGCTGAGCTACGGGTGCCTTGAGCGGCGAAGCCATAGACGAAACGAGGCTTGCGATCAAACACGGCGCGACGCATGGTCCGGCCGAGACGAGCAGGCCACCATGACACAGACCACGCCCTCCCCGACCGCCTTCCCTCCGCCGGAGACAATCCACGCCACCGACCACCGTGTCGCCTGCGACGGCGGCGGCGGCGCGCTGGGCCATCCGCGCGTGTTCCTGGAACTGGGTGAAGCCGGCCAAGCGACGTGCCCTTATTGCGACCGGCTGTTCGTCCTGGACGGCGAACGCCATTGAGCGGGACGGCGCGATGAGCGGCGCCCCGTCCAAAGCCGGCGCGCCCTTCGGCAAGGGCGATCACCTCTACCTCGTCGATGCGTCCGGCTACATCTTCCGCGCCTATCACGCCCTGCCGCCCCTGACGCGCGCCTCCGACGGACTGCCGGTGGGCGCGATCGCGGGCTACTGCAACATGTTGCACAAGCTGCTGCGCGAACTGCGCGGCGGCGACCGGCCGACCCACCTAGCGGCAGTCTTCGACATGGCCGAGGTGACGTTCCGCAACGAGATCTACCCCGAGTACAAGGCCCACCGTCCGCCGCCGCCGGAGGATCTGGTGCCGCAATTCGCGCTGATCCGCGACGCGACGCGGGCCTTCAACGTCGATGTGGTGGAGCTGGCGGGCTTTGAGGCCGACGATCTGATCGCCGCCTATGCCTGTCAGGCGCGGGAGATGGGCGGGCGCGTTACCATCGTATCGTCCGACAAGGACCTGATGCAGCTCGTCGACGATCAGGTGATCGAACTCTACGACGCCATGAAGTCCAAGCGGATCGGCCCCGCCGAGGTGATGGAGAAGTTCGGCGTCGCGCCGGACAAGGTGATCGATGTGCAGGCGCTGGCAGGCGATTCGGTCGACAACGTGCCGGGCGTTCCCGGCATCGGCGTGAAGACGGCGGCGGAGCTGATCACCACGTTCGGCGACCTCGAAACGCTGCTGGCACGGGCCGGCGAAATCAAGCAACCAAAGCGGCGCGAGAATCTGATCGCCAACGCGGACAAGGCCCGCATCTCGAAGCGTCTGGTGACGTTGGCCCGCAATGCCCCGGTGCCGACGACGCTGGACGATCTGAGGGTCGAAGCGATCGACGCCGCAAAGCTGATCGGGTTCCTCAAGGGCATGGAGTTCAACAGCCTGACGCGGCGCGTCGCGGCGGAATTCGAGATCACCGACACCGGTTCGATCGATGCGGCTTCCATCGCCGTCCCGGCCCCTCAGTCCTCAGAGACCCAAGCCGCCGCTGAAGCGCCGCTGGCCGCCAACGGCATCGAGGCCTGGACGCCCGCCGCGCCGGCCTGGCGCGCCGAGGCTGAAGCGGGCCTGAAAGCGCCGATCGACCGCGCCGCCTATCGCGCCCTGACCGAGGCCGCATCGCTTGAAGCTTATGTGGCACGGGCCTTCAAGGCCGGCATGGTCGCCTTCGACACCGAGACAACCGGTCTCGATCCGATGCGCGACGAGCTGGTGGGGGTGTCGCTGGCGCTGACGCCGGGCGATGCGGTCTATGTGCCGCTCCGCCACGGGCGGATCGCGCGCGATCTCATGTCGTCGGGCGAAGCCCCGGCGCAGATCGAGCCCGCGACGGCGCTCGCGATCCTCAAGCCGCTGCTGGAGGATCCGGCCGTTCTGAAGATCGTGCAGAACGGCAAGTTCGACATCAACGTGATGTCCGAGGCCGGCATCGCGGTCGCGCCGGTCGATGACACCATGCTGATGTCCTATGCGCTCGATGCCGGACTGCATGGCCATGGCATGGACGAACTTTCCAGCCTGCATCTGGGGCACGAGCCGATCTCCTTCAAGGAGATCGCCGGCTCGGGCAAGAACATGCTGACCTTCGACCGCATCGAGATTGACCGGGCGACGCAATACGCCGCCGAGGATGCCGACGTCACGCTGCGCCTGCACGGGTTACTGAAGCCGCGCCTCGTCGCCGACCGAATGGCGAGCGTCTACGAGACGCTCGAGCGGCCGCTGATCGGCGTGCTGGCGGACATGGAGCGGGCCGGCATCATGGTCGACCGCGAGACGCTGTCGCGTCTGTCGGGGCGCTTCGGGCAGAAAATGGGGGCGCTGGAAGAGGAGATCCATGGCCTCGCCGGGGAGCGCTTCAACCTCGGCAGCCCCAAGCAGCTGGGCGACATCCTGTTCGGGCGGATGGGCCTTCCGGGCGGGCGCAAGACGGCGACCGGCGCATGGTCGACCGACGCCGACGTGCTGGAGGAGCTGGCGGCGCAGGGTCACGATCTGCCTCGCCGCCTGCTTGATTGGCGCCAGCTGCAGAAGCTTCGCGGCACCTATACCGATGCGCTGCCCGGCTACATCAACGCCCGGACCGGCCGCGTGCACACCAGCTTCGCGCTGGCCTCGACCTCGACCGGACGTCTGTCATCGAGTGAACCCAACCTGCAGAACATCCCGATCCGCACCGAGGAAGGTCGCTCGATCCGCACCGCTTTCGTCGCCCCGCCTGGCCATGTGCTGATCAGCGCCGACTACAGCCAGATCGAGCTGCGCCTGCTCGCCCATGTCGCCGACATCGCGCCGCTGAAGAAGGCGTTCCGCGACGGTCTGGACATCCATGCGATGACCGCCTCGGAGATGTTCGGCGTGCCGGTCGAAGGCATGCCGGGCGAAGTGCGGCGACGCGCCAAGGCGATCAATTTCGGCATCATCTACGGCATCTCGGCCTTCGGCCTCGCCAATCAGCTGGGCATCGAGCGGGGCGAAGCGGATGCCTATATCAAGACCTATTTCGAGCGCTTTCCCGGCATTCGCGCCTATATGGAACGCACCAAGGCCGAGGCGCGCGAGAAGGGCTACGTCACCACGATTTTCGGGCGAAAGGCGCATTTCCCCAACATCAAGTCATCCAACCCGGCGCAGCGCGGCTTCAACGAGCGCGCGGCGATCAATGCGCCGCTGCAGGGGTCGGCGGCCGACATCATCCGCCGCGCGATGATCCGCCTGCCGGGCGCCCTGCGGGAGGCGGGCCTTGCCGCCCGCATGCTGCTGCAGGTGCATGACGAGCTGGTGTTCGAGGCGCCGGAGGCGGAGGCCGCGGCGACGCAGACCCTCGCCAAGCGGATCATGGAAGAGGCGACGCTGCCGGTCCTGGAGATGAGCGTGCCACTGACCGTCGAGGCCAAGGCGGGACGCAATTGGGACGAGGCGCACTGACGCCGCGTCCGCGCCTCAGGCGGCGCGCGCCAGCTTCTGCACGAGGTCGGTGACGAACTGGCCGCACGTGCCCTGCGGGACGTTGCCGCCCGCGAGCGCCGCCTTGAGAGCCTGGGCCACACCTGCACCCCTGGCCGGATCGCGCAGCGCCGCGCTCAGCCGGTTGCCATCGAGCGCGCGCCGGGCGACCGCATCGATCAACGCCGCACCTTCCCGGCGCGCCGCCTCGGGCAGGCCCGACTTCAGCAGACGCTTCTGCAGATCGGCGGCGCGGCCGAGGCGGGCGATGGGCGACGCCGAGGGGTCGCCGAGCGCCGTCTCGAAGGCGGCCGAAGAGAGGATCGGCTTGAGGAAGTCCCAGATGCGGCGCTTGTTCTCGGCCCCGATGATGTTCTCCTCCAGCGCCAGGAGGCGCAGGGCGCGGTCGGACGGGGTGGCGGCGGGCTTCAGGTATTCCTCGATCGGGCCGAGCTGGACCAGATGGCGCGAGCGCAGCGTCACGGCGGCGACGATGTCATCGTGCGGCACCAGGCGCGGTGGACCCATGACGAGGCGCGAGGTGATGGCGCGCAGATGCAGCATCTCCACATCGACGCTGGCGCCGAGGCGCTTGTGGGTCTTCAGCTCGCTGACCACACGGCGGCCGATCGCAGTGCGGGCGTCGAGCAGCCGGTCGGCCCCGAACATGGCGGCGAGGCGCGCGAGGCTGGTCTCGGCGCCGCCGGGCGGGACGCGGGCGAGATAGAGATCGCTCATGGCGATGAGGGCGCTGCCGAGATCGGCGGCCGCGCCCAGAAGCTGGTGCAGCGCCGCCGCGCCGCCGAGGATCTCGCTGACCACGGCGTCGGCGAGGCGGCCGAGCATGGTATGCGCCGGACCTTCGGGCGGCAGCTCTGCGAGGACGGCGAGCGTGCGGTCGAGCTTGTCGTCCCAGCCGGACGCGGCGGCGAGGAACTTGGCGAAGGCCATGCCGACGGGCAGCGCGCCGTCGGGCTTGGGCGCGCGGGCGACAGCGTAGGCGACGAGGTCGGCGGCGGTCGCGGGCGCGGGCACGCGGCCGGTGCGTTCCTCGCGGTAGACGCGCTGGATCGCCCGGTCGGCGAGATCGTTGATGGCGCGGATCAGCGGCACGACGCCGTCGCCGGTATCGCCGGCCTGGGCGAGCGCCACCTTCTGGACGGCGTGCTGGAAGAGCGTGCCGGTCGCCTCGAGCTTCTCCAGCGCGGCGGCGCTGTGCACGAGTTCGGTCGGCGTCATCTTCCAGCGGGCGAGCGTGTCGGCGAAGAGCCGCGCCAGGGTGTGACGCGCATGGGCGGAATAGAGATCGTCAGGCGTCAGGCAGGGCAGCGTCGGCGGACCTTCCTTGACGGGCTTGGCCTCCTTCGCCTTGACGGTGCCTTCCTCGAAGATCGTGACGCCCGCGAAGTCGCCGCTCGCCTCGTCGTAGGTTTCCTTGACGACCTTGACGCCGGTGACCCGGCCGCTGGCGAGTTCGGCCTTGGCCGTCTCGATGGCCCCGTCGCGGTTCTCCTGGGCGTCGATCAGGCTCCAGCCCGGCGAGGCGCCGCGGCGCACGAAGATCTCGAAGTGAATCTGTTTCGCCATGCGCAGGCCGCCGTTTCCCCGATGGGGCAATCGGGCGACGATGCCCCGAACGGGGTTAACCCGAGGTTGAGGGCAAGGGCGGCGTCTCGCCGGCGATCACCTTGCCGGGATTGAGGATGCCGGCCGGATCGAGCATCGCCTTCAGCCGCCGCATCAGATCCATCTCGACCGCCGACTTGACGCCGGGCAGCAGCGCCGCCTTGGCGCGGCCGATGCCGTGTTCGGCCGAGATCGAGCCGCCGAAGCGGGCGACGACGGCATGGACCGCCTCGTTCATCGCCGCCCAGCCGGCGAGGAAGGCGTCGGTGTCGGCGCCCGGCGGCTGGGTGATGTTGAAGTGAATGTTGCCGTCGCCGAGATGGCCGAACGGCACCGGCCGGCAGCCGGGCACGAGGGTGATGGCGGCGGCGCCGGCGGCTTCGATGAAGTCGGGCACGGCGGCGACGGGGACGGCGACGTCGTGCTTGATCGAGCCGCCCTCGCCTTTCTGCGCCCCGGACATCGACTCGCGCAGATGCCAGAAGGCGCGCGCCTGGGCCTGCGAGGCGGCGAGCGCGGCATCGGTGAGCGCGCCGTCATCGAGCGCCGCGGCGAGCGCCGCTTCCACGCCGGCCGCGAAGCCCGCCTCGGCCTGGGCGGCGATCTCGACGAGCACATACCAGGGCGAGGTCGCGGCCAACGGATCGCGCGTGCCGGGAACATGGGCAAGGACGAAGTCGAGGCCGATGCGCGGCATCAGCTCGAACGAGGTGACGGCGCCGGGCGCGGCGTCGCGCAGCAGCGCGAGCGCCTTCAGCGCCGCGGCGGGCGAGGCGGTGGCGGCGAAGATCGTGGCGCGGGCGCGCGGGCGGGGAAAGAGCTTCAGCGCCGCGGCGGTGACAATCCCCAGCGTCCCCTCGGACCCCATGAAGAGGTGCTTGAGGTCGTAGCCGGTATTGTCCTTGCGCAGCGTCTTGAGACCATTCCAGACGGCGCCGTCGGCGAGCACCACTTCAAGACCCAGCACCAGGTCGCGCGCCGTTCCATAGGCGAGGACGGCGGTGCCGCCCGCATTGGTCGAAAGATTGCCGCCGATGGTCGCCGTGCCCTCGGCGGCCAGCGACAGCGGAAAGAGAAGGCCCGCCTCATCCGCCGCCTGCTGCACGGCGGCGAGCGTGACGCCGGCCTCGGCGATCATGGCGAAGCCGGGGGCGTCGAGGGCGCGGATGCGGTTCATCCGGGCGAGCGAGACGACGATCTGGTCGCCGCTCATGTCGGGGATCTGGCCGCCGACGAGGCCGGTATTGCCGCCCTGGGGAACCAGCGCGGTGCAGGTCTCGGCGGCGAGGCGGACGATGGCGGCGACCTGCCCCGTGTCCGCCGGGCGCAGCACCAGCGCGGCGCGGCCGGTCCAGCGATCGCGCCATTCGGCGACGTAAGGCGCGATGTCGGCCTCGGCCGTGAGGGCCTGGCCGGGGCCGACGAGGGCGGCGAAGCGGGCGGCAAGATCGGGGGCGAGGGTCACGGCGCGCTCATCGTGCGACACGATATGTCGCGCCCGCGACACAAAGCATCTTCGTTCCGCGCCCAGGGGGCGAGGGGGAGGGGGTATGCGAGAGAAGACATGGCACGGACAGGGACCGCCCTGACCTTCATCCCAGCGCCTGCACCCGAACCCATGACCTCATCCTCCGGTCCGGATGACTAGCAGCAATTAGGACTATATTCAAGAACGGTGCGCGCGCAGGGGGGGGCGCGGCGCTACGCGGCGCGGCGATAGGGTTCGATGCTTTCGAGGGCGGGGCCGAGTTCGCGCGCCGATCGGTCGAGATCGTATTTCGACTGCATGTTCATGAACCATTGCGGATCGACGCCGAAGAAGCGGCCGAGCCGCAGCGCGATGCGCGCGGTGATGCCCTGGCGGCCATGGCAGATCTCGTTGATCCGGCTGCGCGGCAAGCCGATCGCCTTCGCCAGCGCATAGACCGAGACCCCCATGGGATCGAGAAACTCGTCCTTCAGGACGATTCCCGGGTGCGGGAAGGGAATGGTGCGGGACATGGCCTTCTTCTTAGTGATAGTCGACGAATTCGGCGTCATAGGCGTGACCGTCGCGCCAGCGGAAGCAGATGCGCCATTGCCGGTTGACGCGGATCGAATACTGCCCGGCCCGGTCGCCCTTCAGACGTTCCAGTTCGTTGCCCGGCGGAACGCGCAAATCCTCAACGCGCGTGACGGTATCGAGCTGGAAGAGCTTGACCACCGCCCGCGCCGCCACGTCCTCCGCAAGCCGTCTGGGGATGACGCCGCGCGCCAGATCGGCCGTGCGCTTGTCCTTGAAGCTCTTGATCACGTCGCCAAATCACGTCGCCAACGCTTCTGATCACCCAAAACGTACAAATTACTAGTACGTTTGTCAAGACAAGCCGCGCGGGGCGCATCCGTCTGCGGTTCGGCGCTTCACGCCCAAGGCCCCCTCCACCGCTTCGCGGTCCCCCTCCCCCGTGAATCACGGGGGAGGAAAGGGAGCGACAGCCTACTCGGCCGCGAGCTTGAGGCCGGGGGCGGCGGCGCGAACCTGCTCGGTGACGTGGCTTTCGAACTTCCTGAAATTCTCGCGGAACATCGAGACGAGCTTGGCGGCCTGCGCGTCATAGGCGGCCTTGTCGGCCCAGGTCTCGCGC
>JAEUMK010000060.1 GCA_016792565.1 Alphaproteobacteria bacterium | reverse complement strand
GGGTCTGGAACGCGGCATGCGCCGTTTCCGGCGATTGCGATGGTTAGCGGCGCGCGTCCCGGAGCCGGGCGGTGTCTCACGGGTGCCTGTTAACGTAAATTCGTTCAGGAGCGGGACGGCGCCGCGCAACGAGAAAGGGCGCCTCCTGGCGGAGGCGCCCTTCGATCCGTAGACGGATGAAAGCCGGTCAGTCTTCCGTGCTGCGGCGCAGGCCGACTTCGGCGACCGGGTCGGAGCCCGAATAGCCGGCATAGGGTTTGGCGCGGCTGGTCTCTTCGTCGCGGCGCTGGGCGATCGCCTTGCGGACCGGCGCGGGACGCTTGACCTCGCCTTCGCTGGCCAGCGGGTCCTTGCCGCCGCACGCCGAGGAATCGACGCCGAGCTGGCGGCCGATCATCTCGAGCACGCCGCGCTCGATGACCGAGCGGACCGCCAGCTGGATCGGTTCCAGCGCCCGTTCGCCGACGCCGATGTCGATGATCGTGCCGTTCAGGAAGTCGAACACGCCGGCCGAGATCTCGCGGCCGATGATCTGCTTCTGGTAGGAGATGACGTCCACGACCTCGAGCGTCTGGGTGTTCACCAGGCGCAGATCGATGGCGACGTTCATCACATAGGCCTGGTAGCCGATCTGGCCCTTGGCGCCGGTCGTCGCGGGGTCGGAGCCGAAGGCGTCGGCGCCGACCGAGCGGATATTGTAGTTCAGTTCGGTGATGCCGCCGACGAGATAGTAGTCGGAGCCGGGGAACTGGCCGGCCATGATGGCGCGGAAATTCGGATCGCCGCCGCCTTCGCCGATCAGCCGGTTGTTGGCGTATTTCAGCTCGAGCTCGGCGACCGAGGTGTCGAAGCGTTCGACCAGGCTGACGCCCGTCTTGGAGAGCGCCGACATCGCCATCAGGGCGGCGCCCTGGGTGACGCGGCGGCCGCCTTCGTATTCTTCCTTGCCGGTGTAGTCGGCGATCTGGCCGACGGCGATGCGCAGCGGCCGCCCCTGCGAGAGGGCATAGCCGGCCAGGCAGCGCAGGCTGGCCGAGTAGGGCGTCTCGTTGGAAACGACCGGCGCCGTGCCGATCGGAACCGCGTAGCGACCGTCGCTGCCGGCAACCGGGCTGACGCAGGCGCCGAGCATCAGCGCGCTCGCGATCACCGCGGCCAAGGGCCGGGCGGCGGAGCGCCGGGCCGTCGGCATGATGGCGGTCCTAGTCAAGCTTTAGCCCTCCGTTCAGGATCACCGTCTGATCGCCCGTGTTGTCCTGGGACGAATTGACGATCACCGTGTTGTACCGGCCGGAGACGACCACGTTCAGCAGGTTGCCGACCGCCGTCGCATTCGTGCTGGCGCCCGTCATGCCGCGGCTGACGCCGTAGGAGAGACCGCCCGTCGAACTGGAATACGTGTTATCGGTAAACATGCCGTTCACGATGACGCGGTTGCCGTTGGCGTCGCGCGTCGATCCAGTCATCGGTTGGTTCTCCTCCCCCGGCGCCGTACCGTAGGGCCGCGCCATGACATCGGCGCCGTCCCCGGACGAGCGGCGCACAGTAAGCGCAGAGACCGGTGAAATAAGCGTGAGCGCGGCGGCAGCGAGAAGCAGCGTCGAAATGGTCTTGGTGCGCACGGACATGGGCCTCGAGCCTCGCGGAAAAGGACGTTTCGCGGGGACAGGCTGCAACCGGTGTGCCATCGTCCGGGACGCGAGATGCCAGGTGTCCGGGCGGGGCGGGCGGCGCTTCACGATGGTGAACCGGAGGTTAAGGGCACCGCGCGGAGCATCCTCCGGTGCGCCTGCCCCATGTCTCGCGCGATCCTGGAATGGTTACCGAGTCCCGCCACGGAACGGATTTGCGCCCCGGCGGCGAATTCTGTTTAGGTTGATCGAAGATTGCCGAAAGGTGTGGCGCGCCCAATGCAGAAGCTGGAATTCTTCTTCGACTGCTCCAGTCCCTGGACCTACCTGGCCTTCAGCCGCATCCATGAGGTGGCCGCCGCGGCGGGCGCCGAGATCGTGTGGCGCCCGATCCTGGTCGGCGGGGTCTTCAATGCGGTCAATCCGGCGGTCTACGACCGCCGTGCCAACCCCGACGCCCGGCAGCGGCGCTACTACGACAAGGACATGCAGGACTGGGCGCGGCTGTGCGGCGTCAAGATCACCTGGCTGCCGAGCGTCTTTCCGGTGAACGCGGTCGCCGCCATGCGGGGCGCCTATGCGGCGATCGACGCGGGTCGGCTGGTTCCCTATGCGAAGGCCGTCTTCGAGGCTTATTGGGGCGACGACCGCGACATCTCCGATCACGCGGTGCTGAAGGCGTGCGCCGAGACGGCCGGGCTGGACGGCGATGCGTTCCTGGCCGCCCTCGCAACGCCGGATATCAAGGCGCGCCTCAGGGCGGCAACCGACGAGCTGATCGGCCGCGGCGGCTTCGGATCGCCGACCATGTTCCTCGGCGACGACATGTATTTCGGCAACGACCGGTTGCCGCTGGTCGCTGCGGCGCTGGCCGGAGCCGCCCGGTGAACCGGAACCCGCCGCCCTTCGAGCGCTCGCCGGAGCCCTTGTTCCTCGTCCCCATCCAGGTTCCGGCCTTCGCCGGCCTCTTCGTTCTGATCCATGTGGCGCTGATGCTGGTGCCGCTGGCCTACAAGAGCTGGGCCTATGCCAGTTTCGCGCTGGTGCCGGTGCGCTTCCTGTCGGACGATTCCGGCATGGTGGCCCTGTCGGCGGCGAACCTGCTGACCCACGGATTCCTGCACTATGACTGGGTTCATGTGCTGGTGAACTGCGGGCTGCTGATGGCGGCCGCCGGGCCAGTCAACCGCAATTGCGGCGCCTTTCGCATGACGATCCTGTTCAGCCTGTGCGTCATCGCCGGCGGCCTCTCGCACGTTGCGGCCTATTGGGGGCAGAACGACGCGGTGATCGGCGCTTCGGCCGGTGCGGCCGGCCTTCTGGCCGCCGCCATGCGCTACCGTTCGCGCCGCCTGTCGATGGGGGAGATCGTCGCGCCGATCACCCACGGACCGGTCCTGGCGCTCACGCTGTTCTGGATCGGCATCAATCTGGCGCTGTTCCTGTGGGATGTGCTCGGCGGCGGCGCCATGAGCGGTCTGGCGACCATCGCCCATATCGGCGGTTATCTGGCGGGGCTCTTCCTGGCGCCCGTGTTCGTCCTGGGTGCCCGGCCGGCCCGATGGACGCCGCGGATCGTGGAGCCGCCTCAGCGCCCTGACTGAAGCGCAGATCCCCCGAGTAAGGCGGGCTTGCTTGACTACGCCCGGCAATCGACGCACTACCCCCACCACGCCTTTGACCGATCTGTAGCATCAGGAACCATGTATGGCTGCGGTAAGGCCCGCGATTCTGTGCGGTGGAATTGGCTCGCGGCTCTGGCCGCTGTCGAGCGATCGCCGGCCCAAGCAGTTCCACGCGCTGGCCGGCGAGGGCTCCCTGCTGCGCCAGACCATCGAACGCGGCATGGCGATACGCGGCGCCCGGCGGCCGATCGTCGTCACCGGCGCGGCCTATGGCGATCTTGTCCGTGACGAGGCGATCGCTGCGGGGCAGCTTGACGCGTTGGCCATACTCGAGCCGGAACGTCGCAATACGGCCGCCTCCGCCGCCCTCGCCGCGCTGGCGGCCGCGGAGGACGATCCTGACTCCATCGTCGTCCTGCTGCCCTCCGATCACCACGTCGCTGACGCCCCCGCCTTCATTGCCGCCATCGACGAGGCCTGCGACCTGGCTGCGGAGGGCTTCATCGTGGTCCTCGGCATCGAGCCCGACGGACCGAATACCGGGTTCGGCTATGTCAGGCGGGGCGAGCCGGCGGGGGCCGGATTTCGGGTCGCCGCCTTCGTGGAAAAGCCCGATCTCGAAAAGGCCCGGCGCCTGCTGGAGGCCGGCGACTGCTACTGGAACGCGGGCGTCTATGTCTTCCGGGCGTCGGTCTTCCTCGACGAACTGAAGGCCCACGCGCCCGATACCGAGCGCGCCGTACGGGCGGCCTGGCGCGCCGGCCGGACTGATGGGACGACACGGCAGGTCGATGCCGCATTGTGGCATGCCGCTCCGGATCTCTCGGTCGATCATGCCGTCGCGGAAAAGACCCGGCGCGCGGCACTCGTCCCCGTCTCCGCCGGCTGGAACGACGTGGGCAACTGGGCGGCCCTGCGCGACATCGCCGCCGCCGATGCGGACGGCAATGTCCTGATCGGCGCGGCCAGGGCGTCGCGATCGCATGGCTGCTATGTCCGCGCGGGTTCGCGCCCGGTCGTGGTGATCGGCGGCGAGGATCTGATCGTCGTCGACTCGCCCGACGGCGTGCTGGTCGTGCGGCGCGACCTGGCGCAGTCGGTGAAGGACTTCGCGGCGGCGCCTGCGGGTCCCGGCAAAGGCGCGCCGGAGGCATGAACAGCCGCGGAACGCCGGCGGTCGATGCGGCCCTGGCATGGATTCGCGGCAGCGCATTGCCGCTTTGGCACCTTCATGGGTGGGATGCGCGCCGCGGCGGATTCATCGAACGGTTCGACGCGGCCGGCAACGCCGAGGCGGACGCCCCGCGCCGCATGCGGGTGCAGGCCCGCCAGATCTATGTCTATGCGCACGCGGCGCTGCTCGGCTGGTACGAGCCCGCCGCCTCGCTGGCGCTCGACGGTTTCGCGTGGCTGATCGACCATTGCTGGGCGCGCGACGGACGGCCCGGATTTGTCCATCTGGTCGGGGCCGATGGCGGGCTCGCGGACGGGCGGCGCGACGCCTACGATCAGGCGTTCGGTCTGCTGGCGCTCGCCTGGGTCTATCGCCTGCGACCGGATGCACAGGTGCGAGGCCTGATCGATGCGGAACTCGCCTATCTCGACTCCGTCTTCGAGGATGGTACGCATGGCGGCTGGTTCGAGAGCGATCCGCCCGCACTGCCCCGCCGCCAGAATCCGCAGATGCACGCCTTCGAGGCGATGCTCGCGCTCCATGAGGCGACCGGCGAGAGCCTGTTCCTCGAACGCGCGCGGCGCTTTCTCGATCTTCTGGAAAGCCGTCTTCATGATCCGGCGACCGGGGCGCTGCACGAGTATTTCGACGGCGGATTCCGCAGCCTGCCAAGCACCGAAGGCCGGATCGCCGAGCCGGGACACCATTTCGAGTGGGCTTGGCTGCTGCACACCTATGCACGCATGGCAGGCGTTGCCATCCATCCGCTGGCCGGTGCGCTCTACGACTGGGCGGCTCGGCACGGTCTCGATGCGGCGGGCTTCGTGATGGATGAGGTTCTCGATGACGGCACGCCGCACGCGGCGTCGATCCGGCTCTGGCCGCACACCGAGTACATCAAGGCGAACGCGGCGCGCCATGAAGCGGGCGCCTGCTCGCGCGCCGCCGGGAATGTCGAGGCGATGTGGGCGCGGTTCATGCCGCGCTTCACCGAGGTCGAGCCGCGCGGCGGCTGGGTCGATCGCTTCGATGCGCAAGGACGTCTGACCGACGCGCGGCGTCTCGCCTCGTCATTCTATCACGTCTTCGGCGCGGCGGCCGAGACGGCGCGGGTGCTGGGGCGTACCTAGAGCCCTTTCCGTTCCGATGGAATCGGAACGGGGCTCCAAGTTTTCGATCGAGCATCATCTTTTCGAAGAACCGGCATCCACTTCTTCGGATGATGCTCTAGTCCATTTCGAATGAGCGCGTGCCCGACAAGTCGGCGAGCTTGCGCAGATAGTCACCGTATTCGTTGCGCAGGTCGGCGGCGAGAGCGAGCAGCGCCTCGGTGTCGATATACTTCATGCGCCAGGCGATCTCCTCCGGGCAGGCGATCTTGAAGCCCTGGCGGTTCTCGACCGTGCGCACGAACTCGGAGGCCTCCAGCAGGCCGTTCACCGTGCCCGTGTCGAGCCAGGCCGTTCCGCGCGACAGGCGGAAGACGCGCAGCTTGCCGCGTTGCAGGTAGGCCTCGTTCACCGAGGTGATCTCCAGTTCGCCGCGCGCCGAGGGCGCGACGTTCCGGGCGATCCCGACGACGTCGTTGTCGTAGAAATAAAGGCCCGTCACCGCCCAGTTGCTGCGCGGCTTGGCCGGCTTTTCCTCAAGGGAGATAGCGCGTCCCGTCGCGTCGAATTCGACGACGCCGAAGGAGCGCGCGTCCACCACCTCGTAGGCGAAAACAGCCGCGCCGTCGGTGAGTTGCGCAGCGGTCTGGACCTCGTGCGTGAAGCGCGCGCCGTAGAATACGTTGTCGCCGAGCGCGAGCGCGACGGCGTCGCGGCCGATGAAGGTCTCGCCGATGGTGAAGGCCTGGGCGAGGCCCCTGGGTTCGGGCTGGGCGGCGTAGGAGAGGCTGAGGCCCCATTGCGCGCCGTCGCCGAGCAGCGCCTGATAGGAGGGCAGCGAGGCGGGCGACGAGATGACGAGAATCTCGCGGATGCCGCCGAACATCAGCGTCGTCAGCGGATGATAGACGAGCGGCTTGTCGTAGACGGGCAGCAATTGCTTGGAGACGGCCCGGGTGATCGGGTAGAGCCGCGATCCGGTGCCGCCCGCCAGAATGATGCCTTTCATCGTGTCTCCTTACTCATGCGGCGGGCCGATCAGGCGGGTGAGGCATCGCTCCACGGCATCCTGCCACTGCGGCAGCCGGAGACCAAAATCGGCCTCCAGCCGCGCGCAGTCCAGCACCGAATAGGCCGGGCGGCGGGCCGGTGTCGGGTAGTCGGCCGTTGCGATGGCCTTGAGCGCGGGCACCTTCAGCCCGCGCCGCGCGGCGCCCGCGAAGATCGCCGCGGCGAAACCGTGCCAGGTCGTCTCGCCCGAGCCGGTCGCGTGGAAGAGACCGCGCGGGGCGGCGGTCCCATCCGCCTTCATGCGCTCGATCATGGCGACCAGCGCCACTGCGAGATCGGGCGCGTAGGTGGGCGCGCCCCGCTGGTCGGCGACGACGCCGACTTCGTCGCGGGTTTCGGCGAGGCGCAGCATGGTGCGCAGGAAATTCGCGCCGCCGTGATGGAAGACCCAGGCGGTGCGGACGATCACGGCTTGCGGCATCGCCTCCAGCACCGCGATCTCGCCGGCGCGCTTGGAGCGGCCATAGGCGCCGAGCGGGGCGACCGGATCGTCCTCGCGATAGGGGCGCGATGCCCGTCCGTCGAAGACGTAGTCCGTCGAGACATGGATGAAGGGGAGGCCGAGGCGCGAAGCCGCAGCGGCGAGACGACCAGCCCCCGCATTGACCGCCATCGCTGCCGCCTCGTCGGTCTCGGCCTTGTCGACGGCGGTGTAGGCGGCGGCGTTGATGACGGCCTCTGGACGCGCGGCGTCGAAGGCGGCGGCGATGGTCTCCGAACGGGTCAGGTCGAGATCGGGACGGCCGAGCGCGACGATCTCGTGCCCGGGCGTTTCGCGGAGCGCTTCGGCCAATTGGCCCGAGCGGCCGGCGACCAGGATCCGCATGAGCCCTCAGACCTTTTCGAGGCCGAGCCGCGCGCCGTCATAGGTCTTGCGCAGCGGACGCCACCACGCGGGATTGTCGACATACCAGCGCACGGTGCGGGCGAGGCCGGTTTCGAAATTCTCCTGCGCGCGCCAGCCGAGCTCGTTTTCCAGCTTGGCCGCGTCGATGGCGTAGCGATGGTCGTGGCCCGGACGGTCCGGCACCATGCGGATGAGGGCCCGGCGCGACTGAGGCCCCGGGAAGAGCCGGTCGAGTTCGTCGCAGATGGCCGAGACGACCTGAAGATTGGTGCGCTCGTTGCGGCCGCCGACATTGTAGGTCTCGCCCGGACGGCCGCGCATCAATACCGCTTCGAGCGCGCGGGCATGGTCCTCGACGTAGAGCCAGTCGCGCACGTTCGAGCCATCGCCGTAGACCGGCAGGTGCGCGCCCTCGAGCGCATTGAGAATGGTCAGCGGGATCAGCTTCTCGGGGAAATGGTAGGGGCCGTAATTGTTCGAGCAATTGGTGACGATCGCCGGCAGGCCGTAGGTGCGGTGCCAGGCGCGCACGAGATGATCGGAGGCCGCCTTGCTCGCCGAATAGGGCGAGGAGGGATCGTAGGGCGTCTTCTCGGTGAAGAGCCCGTCCTCGCCCAGCGAGCCGAAGACCTCGTCGGTGGAGATGTGCAGGAAGCGGAAGGCGTCGCGCCGGGAAGCGGGCAGGGCCGACCAATAGGCGCGCGCGCCTTCCAGCATCGCATGGGTACCGACGATGTTGGTCGAGATGAAGGCGGCGGGGCCGGTGATCGAGCGGTCGACATGCGATTCGGCCGCGAGGTGCAGCACGGCGTCGGGCTGGAACTCCGCGAAGGCCCTGCCGACCGCTTCATGGTCGCGGATATCGGCCTTGAGGAAGCGGTAGCCCGGCCGGTTCTCGATCGGCGCGAGCGAGGCGAGGGAGGCCGCATAGGTGAGGCAGTCTAGGTTGAGGATCTCGTGGTCGCGCTCGCCCGCCAGCAGGCGGCAGACCGCCGAACCTATGAACCCGGCGCCGCCCGTCACCATTACCCTCATGCGGTGCGCTCCGCGAACGTGAAATAGGGCGGCAGTTCGCCGAGTCGCGGGTGCCGGCGATCCTTGTCGGAGAGCACGAGGTCGCAGGCCCTGAACCGCCAATCGATGCCGAGATCGGGATCGTCGAAGGCGAGGCCCTTGTCGGCCGCCGGGTCGTAGTAGGCCGTCACCTTGTAGATGACCTCGGTCTCGGGAACGAGGGTGACGAAGCCGTGCGCCATGCCGGCCGGCACCCAGAGCTGGCGCCAGTTCTCGGCGCTGAGTTCGACCGCGACGTGCTGCCCGAAGGTGGGCGAGCCGTGCCGGATATCCACGGCGACGTCGAGAATCGCCCCGCGGGCGGCGCGGACCAGCTTGCCTTGAGCCGAGGCGCCGGTCTGGAAGTGCAGGCCGCGCAGGACGCCGGCCGGCCCCGAGAGCGAGTGATTGTCCTGGACGAAAGCGGCCTCGATTCCGGCGGCGGTAAAGGCGTCCTGGCGGAAGACTTCGGAGAAGAACCCCCTCCGGTCGCCATGCCGCACGGGCTCGAACACCATGACGTCCGCGATCGCCGTCCTACTGAAGGGAATCATGCTGACGGGCGCCTCTCGGCCGGACCAGGCTGCGAAGCGGCATTCTACAAAGGGTCCGTCCGCCGCCACAAGGGCGGGGGCGCGCGCGTTGCCCCCGGCCGGTCATCCGTATAGAGGTGGCCGCCTTCGGTTTGCGAGCGGGCAGGGGCTGACTTCATGGCGCGGCGAGCGTTTATCACAGGAGTGACCGGCCAGGACGGGGCCTATCTCGCGGCCCTGCTTCTCGGCAAGGGCTATGAGGTGACGGGGCTGGTCCGCCGCAGCAGCCATGCCCAGTACGGCGATCACCGCCTCAAGCATCTGGGCATCGCCGGATCGGTCAAGCTGGTCGACGGCAACGTCACCGACCTTTCGAACCTTGTGCGCGTCGTCGCCGAAGAGGCGCCAGACGAAATCTACAATCTCGCCGCCCAGTCCTTCGTCCAGGCCTCGTGGTCGCAGCCCATTCTCACCGGCAATGTCACGGGCCTCGGCGTCGTCAACGTGCTGGAGGCAATGCGGATCGCGGCCCCCGGCGCGCGATTCTACCAGGCCTCGTCGTCCGAGATGTACGGCCTCATCCAGGAGGAGCGGCAGAGCGAGAAGACGCCGTTCTATCCCCGCTCGCCCTATGCGGCGGCCAAGCTCTATGCTCACTGGATGACGGTGAACTACCGGGAGAGCTTTGGGCTGCACGCCTCGTCCGGCATCCTGTTCAATCACGAGTCGCCGCTGCGCGGGCTGGAGTTCGTCACGCGCAAGATCACCAACGGCGCGGCGCAGATCAAACTCGGCCTCGCCAAGGAACTGCGGCTCGGCAATCTCGCCGCGCGGCGCGACTGGGGCCATGCGCGCGACTATGTCCGCGCCATGCACCTGATGCTGCAGCAGGACAAGCCCGACGACTTCGTCATCGCGACCGGCCGGACGGCCAGCGTCGAGGACGTGTGCCGGATCGCGTTCGGCCATCTCGGCCTTGCGATGGAGGATCACGTCGTGGTGGACGCCAAGAACTTCCGTCCGGCCGAAGTCGATGTCCTGCTCGGCGATGCGAGCAAGGCGAAGCGCGTGCTCGGCTGGATGCCCGAAATCTCGCTGGAAGAGATGATCGTGGAGATGGTCGAGTCGGATCTGGCCTTCCTGCGGCGCTAAGGTCGGGTCCGGGGCAGATGGTCAGGCGAATCCTCATCACCGGCGCAAGCGGCTTTCTCGGGGGCCACTTGCTGCGCGCGCTGGCCGCACTGAACCGGCCGGACGACACGGTGCTGGCGGCCTCGCGCGGGGCCGCCGAAGGCACCGGCGTCCGCCATCTCGACATCGATCTGACGGAGGACGGCGCCTGCGCCCGCCTGCTGGCCGACACCCTACCGAGCCATGTCGTGCATCTGGCGGGCGCGGCCTCGGTCGGTGCGGCGGCGCAGGCGGTCGCCGAAACCTGGAAGGCCAACTTCCACATGACCTTCGCTCTGGCGGAGGCGGCGGCCGGGATGGCGGCGCCGCCGCGCTTCGTGCTGGCCAGTTCCGGCGAGGTCTATGGCGCGACCGCTCGCGAGGCGGAGCTTCTGAGCGAGGACCTGCCGCTGCGCCCGGCCGGGGTCTATGCGCGTACCAAAGCGGCGGCCGAGCTGGCGGTGAGCGACCTGCTCGGCCGGCACAGCGCGGCCATCCTGCGCCTGTTCAATTCGATCGGGCCCGGCCAGGACGAGCGCTTCGTCGCCGGCGCCTTCGCGGCGCAGATCGCGCGCATCGAAGCAGGGTTGATGCCCCCGGTGCTGCATGTCGGCAACCTCGACTCGGTGCGCGACTTCATCGACGCGGCGGACACTGCGGATGCGATCTGTCGCGTCCTGGGGTTGCTGGACGCCGACAAGCCGGGTGTGGCCATATTCAACGTATGTTCCGGCCGGGGGCGGTCGATCGCCTCGCTGGTCGAGGATATGAGATTGCTGGCGACACGGCCGTTCGAGGTCCAAATTGATCCGGAACGGGCGCGGCCCAGCGAGACTCCGCGCGCTGTTGGCGACAATGCCCGGCTGCGCGAGCGGACAGGCTGGTCGCCCGCCACCGCGTGGCAGGCGACGCTGCAGCGCACGCTGGACGACTGGCGGGCGCGGCTGAAGCGATAGGAAGACGGTCAGGCTTTCGGGGGAACGGCGGACCACCAGGACACGGACAGGTCATGACGGCACCGAAAATCTATGAGCTGGCGGGCAAGCGCATCTTCGTCGCCGGGCATCGCGGCATGGTGGGCAGCGCGATCGTCCGCCATCTGGAGGCGGTGGGGCATGCCGTTCTGAGCGCGCCGCGCGCGGCGCTCGACCTCAGACGGCAGGAGCGCGTCGAGCAGTGGTTCGACGCACACCGGCCGGACGTGGTGGTGCTGGCGGCAGGCAAGGTCGGCGGGATCGGCGCAAACACCAGCCAACCGGTCGAGTTCCTGCTCGACAACCTGCTGATCGAGGCCAACGTCATCGGCGCGGCCCACAAATTCGGCGCCGAAAAGCTGCTCTTCCTCGGATCGTCCTGCATCTACCCGAAATTCGCCGCGCAGCCGATCCAGGAGAGCGCCCTGCTGTCCGGGCCGCTGGAGCCGACCAACCAATGGTATGCGATCGCCAAGATCGCCGGCTTGAAGCTGGCCGAGGCGTTCCGCGTGGAGCACGGCTGCGACTTCATCTCGGTCATGCCGACCAACCTCTACGGCCCCGGCGACAATTTCGAACCGGCCTCGGCACATGTCCTGCCGGCCCTGCTGCGGCGGGCGCACGAGGCGGCGGAGGCGGGCGTGGAGAAGCTGGTCGTCTGGGGATCGGGCGCGCCGCAGCGCGAGATGATGTATGTCGATGACCTGGCGGACGCTTGCGTCTTCCTGCTGGAACGCTATTCCGGCGCGTCGTTCCTCAATGTCGGCTCGGGCGAGGAATTCACCATCGCCGATCTCGCCCGCAAGGCGGCGGCGGTGGCGGGATTCACGGGCGACATCGCTTTCGACACGACCAAACCCGACGGGACGCCGCGCAAGCGGCTGGACACATCCGCCCTCGCGGCGCTGGGCTGGCGGCCGAGGACTCCGTTCGACGAGGGCCTCGCACGGACCTATGCGTGGTTCAGGGCCAACCGGGCGACCCTGCGCGCCTGAAGGTCGCCCGCGCTCTTGAACCGTCCTGCGTGCGCGGATAGGGTCCGCGCCCTTTCCCAGCAGGAGCGACGCGCCGTGTCCAAGACCAATTTCGCCAAGGATCAGCTGAAATCGCTGGTGGAGCGGATTGAGCGTCTTGAAGAGGAAAAGGCCGCGCTGTCGGCGGACATCAAGGAAGTATACGCGGAGGCGAAGGGCCACGGCTTCGACGTGAAGATCCTGCGCAAGGTCGTGCGCATCCGCAAGATGGACGCGGCCGAGCGGTCGAGCGAAGAAGAAATGCTCGATCTCTACCTGAGCGCGGTCGGCTCGGGCCGCTAGGCGCGTGCCGGCTCAGGGCAGCCGGGACAACTGGGCAACGGCGTAGCCCACCGGCGCATCCGCTTCCAGCCTGACCGGAACGGCGCGGCCGGCAGGATCGCGCCAGAACCAGATTTCGGCAGCCTCCGAATCGCTGGTGTCCGACAACCAGCCATCCGGCGACTTGCCGCCCGTTCGCAGCGACGAGATCCGGCACTTGAGGGCGGTCACCGCAGTGCCGCCGATTTCGAGCGACTCAAGCCGGCCGGCGTCCTCGCCCGGATCGAGCGTCAGGACATAACTGCGCCGGCCGTCGAAGACCTTGGCCGTTCCGGCACACTGCCCCTGGGAGGGTGCGCCGGTCGCGAATGAGAGCATGGCCGACAGCGGGTCGAACGCCGACAGGCGCGCCTCGTCGGGAATGGACGTGCGTTCTTCCTCTTCCAGGGTTGGCGCCAGGGCAGCGACGGTCGCCCACTCGCCTGACCAGCGCACCTCGGCATGTCGTGGATCGCCGTTGTAGAGATTGCGGGTCTCAAATCGTTCGGGGGCGACGGCGCCGCCAGGCGTCAGGCCGGCCGTTGAGGCGTTGACGGTGAGATCCTCAAGAAGACTCGCGGCGCCGTAGGTCTCGACATGCGCGTCGATCGCGTAACCGTCCGATCCGATCTGCACAGCGACCTCAGCTTCAGCCATGCCGATGCCGCTGACGCTGAGATCGTAGTGCAGCGTGAGGCGGTCGATGACGGGTTCGGCCGCCGGATCCTGCACGGCCGCGACCAGGGCGGAGACTACCAAGATCGCTGCAGTGCCGGAACTCACCGGTTGAGCAGCCGGTTGGCGGCCAAGCCGATAGCCAGCGCTACAGCAGAAAAGGAGAGAAGGTATCCCCGGTCGAGCGTTTCGGACCGGTAGTCGTCGAAGAGGCCGAGACGGAACCACTCCGCGGCGTGAATGAACGGGTTGAAGGCTAGGTAACTGCGATACGGATCGGGTACGGAGTCTGGCAGAAAGGCGATACCTCCTGTTATCCACATCAGTAGGCAGCACAACATCGTCGCCACTGCGAACCCACTAATCAGCTTAACGAATGGCGCGGCGAACACACCGATTGAAATGCCGAGAAACATGGAGGCCGCCACGGCCTCTGCCAGCAATACTGGCTGAGCGATGTAAAAGCTGCCGTTGTTGATGCTGATCAACGCAAACATGATGATGAGCAGAATACTGCCGGTCAGAATCTCAAGAGCGGAACAGGCGATGAGCAGATCGATTGGCCTGACGACTGGAAAGTGAACCAGATTCCAGTTGACGTTGAGGCTCTGCGAGACCCAGCGCACCGGATAGAAAAAGAGGATGTAGGGAGTTGCACCCGAGACCGTCCAGACTAGGAGGTCCGTTCCATAGGACGGGTCGCGCCCCATGATCATGTAGACTCCCAGGATTACGAGAAGGTGGGTCAGCGGCCAGCCGACGGCCACGGAGTAGGATAGCAACGAACCGCCAAAGCGTGTGTGCATGTCGCGGATAACGATTGCGCCGATGACCCTCGCCTGCGTGCGCAGTGCATCGCCAATGCTGCGCGCGCCCGCCGAAACGCGGACGCTGGACGGAGCCGTGGTCTGATCGATCAACGACAAAGATGTCGCTCCCTCACGCGATGGGCGCCGACGGTCTCGCCCAGCTAGCTGCGCCCGATGCTCGTGTAGGCGAATCCGTGGCGGCGGACCTCGGCCGGATCATAGACGTTTCGCAAGTCGATCACGATAGGCGAACGCATGACGGACTTCAGCTGCGCGAAGTCGAGTGCGCGGAACTGGTCCCATTCGGTCAGGATCACCAGCGCGTCCGCGCCTTCGGCGGCCGCATAGGCGTTGTCGGCCATCGCGATCCCGGCGAGCAGTCTTTGCGCTTCATGCATGCCTTCGGGATCGAACGCCCGGATGCGGGCGCCGGCACCCTGCAACGCGGGAACGATGTCGAGGCTTGGCGCATCCCGCATGTCGTCGGTCTTCGGCTTGAAGGTCAGGCCGAGGATGGCAATGGTCTTGCCGGCCGCACCATCCATCGCCGCCGCGATCCTGTCGGCCATCGACTTCTTGCGCCTCTCGTTGGCGGCGATGGTTTCCTCGATCAAGGTCACCGGCGCGCCGGCTTCCTGTGCGGTCCTGACGAGCGCCAGCGTGTCCTTCGGAAAGCACGAGCCGCCATAGCCGGGTCCGGCGTGGAGGAACTTCGCCGCGATGCGCTTGTCGAGTCCGATGCCGCGCGCGACATGCTGCACGTCCGCGCCGACCTTCTCGCAAAGATCGGCGATCTGGTTGATGAAGGTGACCTTCATCGCGAGGAACGCATTGCCGGCGTATTTGGTGAGTTCCGACGTCCGGCGGTCGGTGAAGAGGATCGGCGTCTCATTGAGGAAGAGCGGGCGATAGATTTCGCGCATGACGGCGCGCGCGCGCGAATCCTCGGTGCCCACGACGACGCGGTCGGGGCGCTTGAAGTCGTCGATCGCGGCACCCTCGCGCAGGAACTCCGGATTGGAGACCACGGCGAAATCGGCATCGGGTCGCACGCGGCGCATGATGGCTTCGATCTCGTCGCCGGTGCCGACGGGTACGGTCGACTTGGTGACGATCACGGTGAAGCCGTCGATCTGACGAGCGATTTCCTCGGCCGCTGCGAAGACATAGGAGAGGTCCGCATGGCCGTCGCCGCGCCGCGACGGCGTTCCGACCGCGATAAAGACCGCATCGGCGCGCCGGACTGCCTCGCGGCCTTCGGTCTCGAAGTTCAGTCGATCCTGGCGCACATTGACTGCGATGAGGCCATCCAGGCCCGGCTCGTAGATCGGGACCTCGCCCGCCCTGAGACGAGCGATCTTGTCGGCGTCCTTGTCGATGCAGACGACCGTGTGGCCGAAATCCGCAAAGCAAGCGCCCGAAACCAGGCCCACATATCCGGTGCCGACCATCGCAATTCGCAT
>JAEUMK010000084.1 GCA_016792565.1 Alphaproteobacteria bacterium | reverse complement strand
GATCGGCGGGGCGATCGGCGCCTATGCCGGGGCGCAGGTCGATGCGCTGCTGCGCGGCAGCGCCAGCGTCGAAGGTCCGCGCCTGAAGGAATTGCAGGTCCATGCCTCGACGCCGGGCGCGCCGATCCCCCGCGTCTTCGGGGCGATGCGGCTGGCCGGGCAGGTGATCTGGGCGGCGCGTTTCAAGGAGACGCGCGAGCGTCACGGCGGCGGCAAGGGCGGGCCGCGCGTGACCGAATACGCCTATACCGCGAGCTTCGCGGTCGGCCTGTGCGAGGGGATCATCGGCGGCATCGGACGGGTCTGGGCGGACGGCAAGCCGCTGACCCTCGACGGCGTCGTCATGCGCGTTCATCCGGGCACGGAGGATCAGGCCGCCGATCCGCTGATCGAGGCGCTGGAGGGCGCGGACGCGCCCGCCTTCCGCGGCACCGCCTATGCGGTGTTCGAGGATCTGCCGCTGGAGCCGTTCGGCAACCGCGTGCCGCAGCTTTCCTTCGAGGTGATGCGCCCGATGACGGGGGAGGCCGGCGCGCTGGAGGAGGCGGTCGAGGCGGTCTGCCTGATCCCCGGATCGGGCGAGTTCGCGCTGTCGCCGGGGCGGGTGCTGCGCGACGTCGGGCGCGGGGCGTGGATCGCCGAGAACGTCAACAACCGCGCCGGCAAGAGCGATTTCGAGGCCTCGCTGGACCAGTTGCAGGCGGCGCTGCCCCGCGTGAAGCGGGTGGCGCTGGTCGTCGCCTGGTTCGGCGACGATCTGCGCGCCGGGACGTGCCGCATCCGTCCGGGCGTCGAGAGCGCGGCGAAGCGCACGCGGCCCGGCGCCTGGGAGGTCGCGGGCGTCGCGCGCGGCGCGGCCCATGTGGTGAGCGCCACCGACGGGCGGCCGAACTATGGCGGCACGCCGGACGATGCCGCGGTGGTCGCGGCGATCGCCGCGCTGAGGGCGCGCGGGATGGAGGTGACGCTCTATCCCTTCATCCTGATGGACGTGCCGCCGGGCAACGGCCTGCCCGACCCGTGGGGCGGGGTGGAGCAGGGCGCGTTCCCCTGGCGCGGCCGCATCACCTGTCACCCCGCGCCGGGGCGTGCGGGCAGCCCGGACAAGAGCGCGGCGGCGGCCGATGCGGTGGCGGCGTTCTTCGAGGGCGAATGGGGGCTGGCGCGGATGACCCGCCACTATGCGGGGCTCGCCGCCGCGGCGGGCGGGGTGGATACGTTTCTCATCGCCAGCGAACTGCGCGGCATCACGACGGTTCGGTCTGCCGCCAGCGCCTATCCGGGCGTCGCGCGGCTGAAGGCGCTGGCGGCCGAGGTGCGGGGCATCCTGGGGCCGGGGACGAAGATCTCCTACGCCGCCGACTGGACCGAGTGGCGCGGCCACGATGCGGCGGACGGCAGCGGCGACTTCCACTTCCATCTCGATCCGCTGTGGGCGGATGCGCAGGTCGACTTCGTCGGCATCGACTATTACGCGCCGCTCGCCGACTGGCGCGACGGGACGGACCACGCCGACTATGCGCTGAGCCCGACGGGGACGGCGTATGACCCAGCCTATCTGAGCGGCCAGGTCGAGGGCGGCGAGGCGTTCGACTGGTTCTACGCGTCCGACGCCGCCCGCGCGGCGCAGACGCGCACCGCCATCGCCGACGGCGCCCACGGCAAGGCGTGGGTGTTCCGCGCGAAGGACATCCGCAATTGGTGGCGTCATGCGCACTACGACCGGCCGGGCGGCGTCGAGGCGGCGTCGCCGACCGCCTGGGTGGCGGAGAGCAAGCCGGTGCGCTTCACCGAGTGCGGCGTGCCGGCGGTCGACAAGGGCGCGAACCAGCCCAACGTCTTCCACGATCCGCGGTCGAGCGAGAGCGCCTATCCGCACTTCTCGTCGGGCGCGCGCGACGACCGGGCGCAGCGCAGCGCGCTGGAGGCGCTGATCGGGCATTGGCGGGCCGAGGGCGCCAACCCGGTGTCGTCCGTGTACGGAGCGCCGATGATCGACATCGGCCGGGCGCATGTCTGGGCCTGGGACGCGCGCCCCTTTCCGGACTGGCCGTTGCGGGCCGAAATCTGGTCGGACGGTGCGCTGTGGCGGACCGGGCACTGGCTGAACGGCCGCGCCGGGGCGGCCCCCCTGGGCGCAATGGTCAGGGAGATCTGCGCCGCCGCCGGGGTGACGGCGGTCGACGTGTCAGGCCTGCGCGGCGTCTGCGCGGGCTATGCGCTGGACCGGGTGATGAGCGCCCGCGAGGCGCTGGCCCCGCTGATGACCGCCTATGCCTTCGATGCCGCCGAGAGCGCCGGTATCGTGCGCTTCTTCCATCGCGGCGACGGGTCGGAGACGGCGCTGGCCGCCGACGATCTCGCCGAACCCGAGGAGGGCGCTTCGGCTGAGTTGAGGATCGTGCGCGCCGAAACCGCGATGCTGCCGGGCGCGGCCAAGGCCGCGTTCGTCGATGCGAGCGGCGACTACCAGTTGAGCGCGGTGGAGGCGCGGCTGAACGGCGCAGGATCGGCCAAGGTCGCGCAGATCCAGCTGCCGCTGGCGCTGGGTCGGGCCGAGGCGGAGGCGGTCGCGGCGCGGACGCTGCACGAGGCATGGAGCGCGCGCGAGGCGGCGCGCTTCGCTCTGCCGCCGAGCCGCCTCGCGCTGGAGCCGGGCGATGCGGTGCGCCTCACCATCGACGGGCGGCCGCGCGCCTTACGTCTGACGCAGACGACCGAGAACGGCGTCAGGCTGGTCGAGGCCGGGCGGCTGGAGCGCCAGCTCTACGAGGCGCCGCTTGCCCGGCTGGAGGGCGAGCCGGGAGCGCCCTGGGCGGGCGCCGGTCCGCCGCTGGTCGTTCTGTTCGATCTCGCACCCATCGCCTTCGGGGCGAGCGAGGAGGGGCTCCATGCCGCCGCCTTCGCCGAGCCGTGGCCGGGGCGGGTGGCGCTGCTGAAGGCGGAGGCGGCGGAGGGACCGTATGCGCCCTGGGCGGTGCTGACCCGCCGGGCGGTTCTGGGCGAGACGGCGAGCCCGCTGGCGCAGGGGCCGCTCAATGTCTGGGACCGGGGCGCGGTGCTGGACGTGCTGCTCTATGGCGGGACGCTGAACGCGGCGGGCGAACGGGCGGTGCTGGACGGCGCGAACCGGGCGGCGGTCGAGAGCGCGCCGGGCGTCTGGGAGGCGATCCAGTTCGCGGGCGCGGAACTGGTCGCGCCGGACACCTGGCGGCTGACGGGGCTGCTGCGCGGGCAGGCGGGAACGGAGGGGGCGATGGCCGGGAGCCTTTCCCCCGGCGCGCGTTTCGTGCTGCTGGACGATGCGGTGGCGAAGACGCCGTCCGGCCCGGCCGAGGCGGGCGCGACGCTGTACCTGAAGGCGGGGCCGGAAGCCGCGCCCTATGACGACGTCGCATGGGAGACGTTCGCCGCGGACTACGAGGCGGCAGGGCGGCTGCCCTGGCGGCCGGCGGCACTGCGCGCCATGCGGCGCGACGGCGGCGACATCGAGATCGCCTGGGCGCGGCGGGCGCGCGACGATTCCGGACGCTGGGGGGCGGGCGAGGTGGCGCTGGGCGAAGAAGCCGAACGCTACCGCCTCGACATCGGCGCGGGGCCGCTGCGCAGCGTGACGCTGGAAGCGAGCGCCTTTCTCTACACCGCCGCGATGCAGGCCGAGGACTTCGGCGGCCCCGCGCCGTCGCCGCTCGCGCTGGCCGTCACGCAGATCAGTCCGCGCTTCGGCCCCGGCCGCACGGCGAGCGCGGCGGTTTCACTCTGAAGGAACGACATGAGCGATACGCATAATCTCGGCCTGCCCTTGCTGGAGGCGGGGCAGGCGCAGAAGCACGTCACCGTCAACGAGGCGCTGCGCCTCCTCGATGCGGTGGTGCAGATCGCGGTGAGCGCGGTGACGGATGCGCCGCCCGCCAGCCCCGCCGAGGGCGAGCGCCACATTGTCGGCGCCAGTCCCAGCGGCGTCTGGAGCGGCCATGCGGACGCGATCGCGCTGCGCCGCGACGGCGTCTGGGTGTTCATCGCGCCGCAGGAGGGCTTCGTCGCCTTCAACCGCGCGACCGGGCGGCTGCTGGTCTTCGCGGGCGCGTCCGGGTGGCTCGATCTCTTCCTCGACGCGGCGCTGGACCAGGTGGCGCGGGTCGGGATCGCCACGGCGGCCGACGCGACAAACCGCCTGGCGGTGCGCGCGCCGGCGATCCTCCTGACCGCCGTGCCGGCCGCAGACGGCGGCAGCGGCGACGCGCAGGTGAAGATCAACAAGGAGGCGGCGGGCGATACCGCGACGCTGCTGTTCCAGCGCGGCTATTCCGGGCGGGCCGAAATCGGCCTCGCGGGCGACGATCACCTGCGCCTCAAGGTGAGCGCCGACGGCGCGGCCTGGAGCGAGGCGGCTTCGATCTCGAACGCGAGCGGCCATTGGGGAATCGGCGGCGCGGCTCCCGATTCCCATGTCGCGCCGTCGCTGATTACCGGGCTGATCCCGACGACCGGCGAAGCGCTGCTGGCGGCGACGGCGATCTTCAACGCCGACAATCCGGTGCCGTTCTACACCAGGCGGGCGCGCGGCACGCCCGCGTCCCCATCGGCCATCGCGGCCGGGGACCGCTTCTTCGGCTTCTACGGCGGCGGCTATCATGCGGGCGGCGGCTGGAGCCCCAACGCCGTCGCCTTCCAGGGCGCGGCCGAGGAGGCCTTCACCGCGACCGCCCACGGCACGCGGGTCGATTTCGCCACGACGCCGGTCGGCGGCACGGCGCGGCGGACCATCGTCCAGTTCCGCGCCAACGGCACGCTGCACCTGACGCCGATGAGCGCCGCGCCGGCCTCGCCCGAGAACGGGCAGGTCTACTACGACAGCTCGACCGCCAGGTTCCGCGGCTATGCCGGCGGGGCCTGGGTCGATCTCCACTGACACTTGAAGGAGGACACATGGGCTTTGAACTGGACGCGCGCTCGCGCGCCCGGCTGAAGGGCGTCAATGGCGACCTGGTGCGGATCGTCGAACGCGCGGCGCTGACCGGCGGCGCGCCGTTCCGCGTGCTGGAGGGGATGCGCACGCTGGCGCGGCAGAAGGCGCTGGTCGCGGCGGGAGCTTCGAAGACGCTGAACTCGCGCCACCTCACCGGGCACGCCGTCGATCTGGGCGCGACGGTGGATGGCGCGGTGCGCTGGGACTGGCCGCTCTATGCCGGCCTTGCTCGCGCCATGAAGCAGGCGGCCGCCGAGCTCGGCCTGCCGCTCGTCTGGGGCGGCGACTGGAAGATGCGCGACGGACCGCACTTCGAACTGCCCCGCAAAGCCTATCCCGCAACCTAGGAGACGATGATGACCGATCTTTCGAACGCCGTGGCCGCCTTCTTCGAGGCCTTTCCCGCCTGGCTGAACGCGCTGCTGGCGCTGGTGACGGCCGCCTCGGCGGCGACCGCGCTGACCCCGACTTCGGCCGACGACCGCCTGCTGGGCCGGGTGCGGCGGGTGCTGGAATGGCTGGCCCTCAATGTCGGCCACGCGAAGCCCGCCGCACCCAAGGCGCCGGAGCGGCCGGCGGGAGGCTAGGCGCCGATCTCGACCAGTGGTTCTCCGGTCGCGATGAGGTCCAGCGCGGTGGAGAGCCGGCTGGCGAGAATCGTCCTCAGATGTGCAGTGCTGGTGTTCCCGCACGTCAAGAGAATGATGGCGGGTGGCGGCCCCAGTCGGGCGACCAGCTCGGCGAAGTCCGCATCTTTGGTGACAAGCACACGCGCAGCGCCCTGGGCAGCCGAGAAGACGTCGCGATCCGGTGCGCGGCCGAGGCCGAGGTCTCGAACCTGAATGCAAGGTTCGCTGAATATCTCGGCTATCCAGCGCGCCAGGGCGGGCGAGAGGTGATTGTCCAGCCAGATCGTCACTCGGCGGCGATCAGCGGGTGATCGACGCGGCGGGCGGCGAAGGCGAGCGCGGCCTTGATGTCGTCAGGCTCGAGATCGGGCAGTTCCGCGACGATCTCGGCGTGCGACAGGCCCGCCGCGAGAAGGTCCAGCACGTCGGTCACCCGAATGCGCAGGCCACGAATGCAGGGCCGCCCGCCCAACTTGCCCGGTTCCGAGGTGATGCGCTGTATGAGGTCGCTCATGAGGCGTGACGATAGCATGCCGGAGGCCGTTGGGGAATCCGCCGGGCCTGTCCGCAGCGGCAGCTTGCATGGCGGGCGGGCGGCTCTAGTCTGCGGCGCACTCCGCCAGCACGGACGGAGCGAGGAGACAGGATGGGTGCGTTCCGCTTCGATGCCGTCACCATACCGCCGGAGGCCGAGGCGCTGCGCGCCGAGGTGCGCGCCTTCCTGGCCGAGGAACTGACGGGCATTCCCGAACATGTGCGGGCCGGATCGTGGAGCCGGTCGAGCGCCGCGTTCAGCGCCAAGCTGGCGGCCCGCGGCTGGGTCGGCATGGCCTGGTCGAAAGAGTATGGCGGCCACGAGCGCAGCTTTCTGGAACGCTACGTCGTGCTGGAGGAATTGCTGGCCGCCGGTGCGCCGGTCGGCGCGCACTGGATCGCCGACCGGCAGAGCGCCCCCTCGATCCTGAAATTCGGCACCGAGGCGCAGAAGCGCGCCATCGTGCCGCGCGTCGCCAGGGGCGAGGTCTTCTTCTGCATCGGCATGAGCGAACCGGATTCGGGCAGCGATCTCGCGGCGACGCGCGCCCGCGCCGAGAAGACGGCGGACGGCTGGCTGCTGAACGGCACCAAATTGTGGACCTCGGGCGCCAAGACCGCGCACTACATGATCGGCCTCTTCCGCACCTCGACCGAGTCCAAGCATGGCGGTCTGACCCAGTTCCTGATCGACATGACGACGCCGGGCATCACGGTGCGGCCGATCCGCGACCTCACCGGCGATGCGCATTTCAACGAGGTGACGTTTGAGGACGTGCGCCTGCCGGCCGACGCGGTGCTGGGCGGCGAGGGCCAGGGCTGGGCCCAGGTGACGTCCGAACTCGCCTTCGAACGCAGCGGGCCGGAGCGGTTCCTGTCCTCGATGCGCCTCGTCGTGGCGCTGATCGGCGCGGTCGGGCCGGCGCCGAACGAGAAGCAGGCGGCGGCGATCGGCCGGCTGACCGCGCATCTGGTGACGCTGCGCCGCATGTCGGTTTCGGTCGCCGGGATGCTGGCGCGCAAGGAGGACCCGGCGCTTGAGGCGGCGGTGGTGAAGGATCTCGGCGCGGTCTTCGAGCAGGAGATCCCCCAGATCGCGGCCCAACTGATCGAGGCCGAACCGACGCTCGATCGCAGCAGCGTCTACGAGCGCGTGCTCGCCGAGATCACCATGATCTCGCCGAGCTTCTCGCTGCGCGGGGGAACGCGCGAAATCCTGCGCGGCATCATCGCCCGCGGCCTGGGCCTGAGGTGAGCACGATGAGCGAGACGCGCACCATCCTGGAAGACAGCGCCGCGAAGCTCTTCGCGGCCTTCGAGGAGCCGGCCTTGCTGCGCCGGGTCGAGGCCGGCGAATGGCCGCCCGAGATCTGGCAAGGGATCGCCGGTCTTGGCCTGGAGCAGATCTTCGCGGGCGCCTCGGACGACCCCTGGCGCGATGCCGCAGTCATCCTGAAGGCCTGCGGCCGCCAGATCGTGCCCGCGCCGCTCGCCGAGACGCTGGCGGCGGGCGCGGTGCTGGCCGCCGCCGGGCTGGAGCCGGTGGACGGCGCGCTGACGCTGGCGATGCCGGCCGCGGCGGCGCTCGCCATCGGCGACGACGGGCGCGTCTCGGGGCGGCTGTCGCGCCTCGCCTGGGGACGCCGGGCGGGCCATGTGGTGGCCCCGGTCGACGGCGCGCTGGTCGTGTTGCCGGTTGCGGCGGCGCGCATCGAGGAGGACCGCAGCGTCGGCCGCGAGCCGCGCGACACGCTGGTCTTCGAGCATACGGCGGCCGTGGCGACGGCGGCGTCCGGCGACGGGCCGCTGATGCAGTTCGGCGCGCTGGCGCGGTCGGCGCAGATGGCGGGCGCGATCGAGGCGATCCTGGCGATGACCGTGCAGTACGCCCGCGAGCGTTCGCAGTTCGGCAAGCCGATCGGCTCGTTCCAGGCGATCCAGCATCAGCTGGCGGTGCTGGCCGGGCATTCGGCGGCGGCCTCGCGCGCCGTCGATGCCGCGTTCGAGCGGGTGGCCGAGGGCGGCGATGCCGGCTTCGAGGCGGCGGTCGCCAAGATCCGCACCGGCGAGGCGGCCGGGGCGGCAGCCTCCATCGCCCACCAGACCCACGGGGCGATCGGCTTCACCGACGAGCACCGGCTGCACTATTTCACCCGCCGGCTGTGGAGCTGGCGCAGCGAGTTCGGCGGCGAGGGCTTCTGGTCGGCGCGGCTGGGGGCGCGCATCGCCGCCTACGGGGCGGAGCAGTTCTGGCCGATCGTCACGGCGGCGGGCTAGAAAGCGCGGCGCCGAAAAGGCGAGGGGGCGGAGAGGCGGTCGCGCGCGCCTCTCCGCCCCCGGTTCATCCGTCTCCGGCGAGACGGATGGCTTGCCTAGCGCCGGCCGTCCCGCCGGTCGCCGCGCCAATCGCCGTCGCGGTCGTCGTGGCGGTCGTCGCGGCGATCGTCCCAGCGGTCGTCATGGCGATCTTTCCAGTGTCCGTGATGACCGTCGTGGCGGCCGCGGCGGGCGTAGCGGACGTCGATCACCCGGCCGGTATAGGCGTTGACCGTGATGATCAGGTCCTTGCCGCGGCGATCCTCGGCGCGGGCGATGTAGACGTCGCCGCGCCGTTCGGGCCGCGACACCTCGCGATAGCTGGCGCGCAGCGTGGCGCGGATGACGTGCGGCGGCAGGATCCTGTAGCGCGCCGGACCGTGATAGCCGTAGCCGCCATGGATGCCGGGCGAGCCGATGGTGACGCTGAAGCCGAACGAGTCGCGGGCCTGGGCCGTGCCGGAGACCGCGAACAGCGGAACCGCCAGAGCAAGGGCCGCCGCAAACCTGGTGATATGACGCATCTGCGTACCTCCTTGAAACGACCGGAGCGCCCGATGGACCGCTCCAATGCGCAGGAGAGTGCGCGGCGGCGGCTGAATGCGCCCGGAACGGAACATTCATGGACGGTTCACCGCCGTTGAACTATTCGAGAGCCATGAAACGTCCCCTCGTCATCGCCATGGTCCTTGCGGCGCTCGCCGCGCCCGGCCTCGCCCAGGCGCGAATCGCGGACGCCGAGGACGGCGGCTGGCAGGTGGCGCAGAGCGGCGACTTCGTGCCCCTGGAGGTCATCTTCGCCGATCTGCGGGCGCAGTATTCCGGCCACCAGCTGAGCGCCAGCGGCCCGGTGCCGGCCGGCGGCGGCTATGTCTACCGCATCAAGTGGCTGACCGACGACGGCGCGGTCCTGTATGTCATCGCCGATGCCGAGACCGGCGACATCCTGTCGGTGGAAGGGGAATAGGCGATGCGTCTTCTCGTGGTCGAGGACGATCCGGACCTGAACCGTCTGCTGGTCAACGCCCTGAAGGAGGGCGGCTATGTGGTCGATTCGGCGAGGGACGGCGAGGAAGGCCACTTCCTCGGCGACACCGAGCCCTATGACGCGGTGATCCTCGATCTCGGCCTGCCCGAGATGGACGGCGTGACCGTGCTGCAGAAATGGCGCAAGGGCGGCAAGACGATGCCGGTGCTGATTCTCACCGCGCGCGACCGCTGGAGCGACAAGGTGGCCGGGTTCGACGCCGGCGCCGACGACTACGTCACCAAGCCCTTCTACACCGAAGAGGTGCTTGCCCGCATCCGCGCGCTGCTGCGCCGCGCCGCCGGACATGCTTCGAGCGAGCTGGAGTGCGGTCCGGTGCGCATCGACACCCGCGCCGCCAAGGTGACGGTGAACGGCGCGGTGGTGAAGCTGACATCGCTGGAGTACCGCCTCCTCGCCTATCTGATGCACCATCAGGGCAAGGTCGTCTCGCGCACCGAACTGGTCGAGCATCTCTACGACCAGGACTTCGACCGCGACTCCAACACGATCGAGGTCTTCGTCGGGCGCATCCGCAAGAAGCTGGGCGTCAACGTGATCGAGACCATGCGGGGCCTCGGCTATCGCCTGAGCCCGCCCGGCGAAATCGCCGGCGATGGCGAGGCTTAACTCTGTCGCCTTCCGGCTGATCGCCGCCGCCGCGGTGGTCAGCCTCGCCGGGCTGGCGGCCGGCGGCTGGCTGCTCTCCAACGTCTTTCGCGCCTCCGTCGAGCGCCAGCTCGACGAGCGGCTGATCGCCGACATGGAGAACCTGATCGCGGCCGCCGAACCGGGACCGACCGGCGAACTGGACGTGATGAACATCTTCGCCGACCAGCGCTACGACACGGCTTTCTCGGGCTGGTACTGGCAGGTGACCGCGGACGGCGAGGGCGGCCAGCGCCTGACCTCGCGCTCGCTGTGGGACAAGGCGCTGGCGACGCCCGGCACGCCGGCCGGCGGCGGTCTGGCACGCGGCTATACCGACGGTCCCGAGGAGCAGAAGCTGCGCTACGTCGTGCGGCGGATCTCGTTTCCCGACATGGTCGCGCTCGCCGAGGGCCGCGAGGCCCCGCCGAAGATCTATCTCTTCGCCACCGCCGCCGACCTCGCCAACTCGCAGGCCGAGGCGGCGCGCTTCGACGCGACGCTGCTGTGGTCGCTGGGGGCGCTCGGCGCCTTCCTGGTGCTGGCGACCTTGGTGCAGGTGCGCGTCGGCCTCTCGCCGCTGAGGGTCGTGCGCGACAAGCTGGCGGCGATCCGGGCCGGGCGCGCGCAGCGCCTGGAAGGCAGCTTCCCGGCCGAAATCGCGCCGCTCGCCGACGAACTGAACGCGCTGCTGGCCCATGACGCCGAGATCGTGCAGCGCGCCCGCACCCATGTCGGCAATCTCGCGCACGGGCTGAAGACGCCCCTGAGCGTCCTCACCAACGAGGCGGCGCTCGCCAAGGGGCCGCTCGCCGACATCATCGTGAAGCAGGCCGAGGTGATGCGCCGCCAGGTCGATCACTACCTGGCCCGGGCCCGCGCCGCCGCCTCGGCCGAGGTGCTGGGCGTGCGCACCGAAGCCGCGCCGGTGATCGCCGATCTCGCGCGCACGCTGGAGCGCATCCATGGCCGCCGGGGTATAGAGATCGAGACCGACGTGCCGGCCGACCTCGCCTTTCGCGGCGAACGGCAGGATTTCGAGGAACTGGCCGGCAACCTGATGGACAACGCCTGCAAATGGGCGGCCTCGCAGGTGAAGGCGGCGGCGGCTCCGGCCGGGCAGTTCCTGATCCTGACGGTCGAGGACGACGGGCCCGGCCTCAATCCCGACGAGATCGTCCGCGTGCTGGAGAAGCGCGAGCGGCTGGACGAGACGGTGCCGGGCAGCGGTCTCGGCCTCGGCATCGTGCGCGATATCGCCGACCTCTATGGCGGGCGTCTGGAACTCGGCCGTTCCCAGGCGCTGGGCGGCCTTTCGGCGCGGCTGACGGTGCCGCTGGCCTGAGCATTTGACCGTTCGTTAACCACCCGGGCGGACAATGCGCGGCTACTGTCCCTTCGCGTGTGCGCGAGGGTGGACGTTACCGGAGACACGGATCGGGTGCCGATGCAGACCGGACGATTGCAGCGTCTGGAAGGCTTCCTGAGGTCGGTGACGCCGGCGCTCGCCCTCCGCCTTGCCCAGGCCATTGAAGCCGACCGGGTGTCGGGCGGCGCCCTGCCGCACGATGCGATCATGGGCGCGCTGAGGCCGCGGCTGCGCGAGGCCCACCAGCGCCTGGCGCGGATCGCCCCGCCGCAACGGCTGGTCTGCGCCGCATTCGAGGACCTGCTGGTCGGCGCACGGCTGCGCAAGCAGCGCGGCCGGATCGCCCGGAGCAGCATCGCGCCGGTCTGGACCTGGCTGACGACCGGTCTGCTGAAGCCCGAAGAGCTTGAATGGTTGAACAAGATCCGCGACCGGCTGCTGAGCAGCGGCGCGGAGTATGCCGACCGCGAGGTGGCGGCGTTCCAGCAGGCGGCTGCGGCGGCGCTGCTGGCGCAGGTGCCTTCGGGCGAGGCGAACGATCCGCGCAATGGCGCCGCGGCCAAGATCCTGGGCGGCATCGAGGTCGCGCTCGACGCCCATGACATGGCCCGCATGCTGGAGATCGGCCCTCAGGTCCTGAAGATGCAGCGCGAGTTCCCGCAGCCGATGCACACGCTGCACGAGACCGACATCGTCTCGATCCGCGCGACCTGGGAACGAATCGTCGAAGAGCACCCCGACTGTGCCGCCTATGTCGCGTTCATGATCCTCGGCCGCCTGGAGCGGCCCTGGGAGGTGCTGCGCCTGGCCGGCGCGCTGTCGCGCAAGCTGGACGACGTCCTCGTCAGCCGCACCGATGCGGGCTTCGTCGGCGATCTGCTCCTGAGCGACCTTGAGGACTGCGTGGCGCGGCTCGCGGCGATGCGCGGCGACCAGATGGAGCCGAACGCCGTCCTCGCCAATGTCGAGACCTTCGCCCGGACCTCGACCGGCATGGTGCGCGAACTGGGCATCAAGCGCGACGGCATCTGGGGCAAGCGCATGATGACGGCGCGGGCCGGCATGGCCGACGCGATGGAACGCTTCCTGGGGCGCGCCACGAAGGAGATCGTCGCGACGCTGCCCATGACCCGCAAGGGCGGGTTCGGCCTGCGGGCGGTCGGTCAGATGCCTGACTTCACGAAGCGGCTCGATCCCCAGAAGGCGAAACGGGCGATCGATCTCGCTACGCTGATCGCCGGATCGAGGCCGCATGCAATGGCCGGCGCCTTCGCCGGCCAGCTCTCCGAAATCGAGGAACCGGTCGCCCATCGCCTGCGCCACTTCACGACCGAAATGTTCGACGAACTGCGCAAGCTCGATCCCGCTCAGCGCGTCCAGGCCGACGCCCTGATCGAGCATGCGACGCGGCTGTCGACCATCCTGCTCGGCGCGGAGGAGGGCGAACTGGTGCGCCGCCGGGTCGCCGCCGCGCAGTCCGACACGGCGGCCGAGACTTTGGTCGCCTGACCCGCCCGTCCGCGCAATGGCGCGCGCCTGCGCGGCGCGAATGGCCTAGACTGGGCCATTCATGACCCCGTCCTCCATCCTCCGCGCGCTTCCCCGCGCCGCCGTCCTTCTGATCGCGCTGGCCGCGGCCGGGTTCGCTCTGATCGTCTGGACGATAGAGGGCGCCGATCACGCGGCGATCCGGGCGGCGCTGACCGCCGCACCCGCCCAGGACCTGGGCGTGCCCGAACTCGAACGCCGGATCGCCGGATTCGAACAGGGCTATTTCCCCGACTGTGCGGGGCTCGCCATCCTGACGCGCGAGGACGCCTGGCCGAACGCCGCCTACGCCGCGCTCCGCTCCGACACGATCCTGCCCCGCGGCAACGCCGAGATGTGCCTGCGCCTGCAGAAGGCGCTGCGCGGCGCGGATGACGGTCCATGGTTCACCTATGCCCGCTACTGGCACGGCGCGCTCGTGGTGCACCGGCTCGTCCTGGGCGGCGGTGCGGACTATCCGGCGCTGCAGGGCGTCGCCGCCGCGCTGCTTGGCGGTGCCGCGCTGCTGATGGGCGTTGCGCTCGCCTGGCGCATCGGGCCGGCAGCGGCGCTGGCGCTGACGCTCGCCGCCGTGCTGCTGACCGATGCGCGCGCCGTCGCCGCGCTGCCGGTGCAGGCGACGGGCTTTGCCGCGCTCTTCCTCGCCGTCGCGCTGTTCGCGGCAAGCGGCGCGCGTCGCACCGGCAGCGCGGCCCTGATCGCCGCGGCGGTATCCGGCGGGCTGCTCAACTTCTTCGACTTCCTCTACACGCCCGCCGCCTTCGCGATGCTGAACGCCTGGGTCTGGCTGGCCGCCGCGCGTCCGGACGAGGCGCCGCGCAGCGCCAGGGACGGGCTCTACGTGTTCGCCGCCAGTCTCGGCGGCTATGGCGCGTTCTGGGCCGTCAAATGGGCGCTCGCCATCTCCACCGATCCGACAGGACAGACGATCTTCGTCTTCGGCGCCAACGAGTTCACCCGCTGGGGACCCGGCAATGGCGGCTACTTCCCGTTTGCCGCGACGGCGAAGATCGTGGCGCAGACCTTCGATGCCTGGTGGAAGGGCGGGCTCGCGGCGGCGATCGTGCTCGCCGCCTGGGCCTGGGCGCGGCGGCGCGGAGCCCATGCGGCCGCGCGATTCGCCGTCCTGCTGTCGCCGGTACTGCCCGCGCTCGCGGTGATCGAGGCGATGGCCGGGCACACCATGGCGCACCCCGCCTTCACCTTCCGCATCGTCCCGCTGGCGATCGGGCTCGGCGCGGCGAGCCTGATCGTCGTGGCGCGTCAGACGATGCCGGCGGCCCGGAAGGCGGCGATCTCGGCCGCGCCGTAGCCCAGTTCGCCGAGAATCTCGTCGGTGTGCTCGCCGAGCAGCGGCGGACGACGCTCGATCGCGCCGGGCGTCTCGCTGAGACGGATCGGCGTCGTGGCGACCTGGGCGGGTTCCGGCAGGCCGGGATAGGCGACGCCCTGAAGGAAGCCCATCGCCTTGATGTGGGGATCGTCCAGCGCCTGCTGCGGCGAATAGACCGGGTTCGCCGGAATGCGCGCGGCGGCGAGCGCCTCCAGCGCTTCGGCGACGGTCTTGTCGCGCGCCCAGTCGGCGGTGCGGGCGGAGAGCGCCTCGCCGTTGTCGCCGCGCAGTTCGTCGGTCGCGAAGCGCGGGTCGTCCAGCCAATGCGGTTCGCCCATCAGCTTGACCCAGCGCCTGAAGAGCGGCTGGCCGTTGATGAGCACGATGATCCAGCCGTCCTTGCATCGCACGACATCGGAGGGTCCCGCCGTCTGGCCGCGATTGAGCGTCGCCACCCGGTCGAGCTTGAGCGCCGCCTGCTCCATCAACGGGGCGTTGAAGAAGGAAATGGCGGTGGCGAGGAGGGCGCCTTCCACCTGCTGGCCACGGCCCGTCTGCGCCCGCGCCATAAGCGCCGCCATGGTGCCGAAGGCGGAGAGCGAGGCGGTGCCGTAGTCGACCCAGGAGGCGGCCGAGCGGACCGGCTGGTCCGGCGTGCCGCTCATATAGGCGGAACCGCACATGACCTGCGCCACGCCGTCGAAACCGACGCGGTTGGAGTAGGGGCCGCCATGGCCGAAGGCCGAGGCGGTGGTGAGAATGACGCGCGGGTTGATGGCCGAGATGGTCGGATAGTCGAGGCCCATCGCGCCGAGCGTTTCCGGCGGAAGATTGGCGATGACGACATCGGCCGTCTCGATCATCCGGCGGGCGATGGCGCGGCCTTCGGGCTTCATCGGGTCGAGCGTCATGCCGCGCTTGTTGCGGTTCATCTGCATGAAGAGCGCACCCTCGCGCTCGAACGACTTGTCGCCGGGCAGGATCGGCACCATCCAGCGGTCCTCGCTGCCCTCGCGCTTTTCGATGCGGATGACCTCGGCCCCCAGATCGCCGAGCAG
>JAEUMK010000074.1 GCA_016792565.1 Alphaproteobacteria bacterium | reverse complement strand
GGGAGCAGCGGCGGATATTCCCCCGCCCGTGCCGGAGAACCCCCTGCCCGCCGCCTGCCAGCCCTTCATCGGCATGTGGAGCCGGACCGAGCCCAAGATCTCGCGCGGCGTGCGAACGTGGGAGATCATCGCCATCGGCTCGGAGTACGCGACGGTCCTGAACTACTGGAACCACGACGGCGTCTACATGATGTCGGACGCGATGACCTTCGCGCTCGACTGCACGGCGGCAGCCAACGGCGACGTGCTGCTGGCCTTCACCAACGACGCGGAAGCGAGCTTCGCGCTGACCGTGACGCCGGCCGGCGAGACCAGCTTCACGACCAGGGAAGAGGCCGCCTATCTGGAGGCGGGGCCGCCGGTCGAGGGCTGGACGCCGGAGATCAGGACCATCACCTGGACGCGGATCGCCCGCTGACGGGCGGCGCTTACGGCGCATCGCCGCCTCAGGCCGGCGTCAGGTAGGGCTGGAGCTTTTCGCGGATGTCGGCGGGGATGCGGCGCGGGCGGCCGTCGAGGGTGATGACGGCGGCCTCGATGCGGGCGGTGCACAGAAGCTCGGCTCCCTTGTAGATCTCCTGCTCCCCGACAAGACGGGCGCCCGCCATTTCGGTGTAGCGGGTGCGGACCATCAGCAGATCGTCGACGCGGGCCGGGCGCATGTAGTCGAGCGCGATGCGGCGCAGCGTCCAGACCAGCTTCGTCTCGCCCTCCAGCATCACCAGATGGCGCACCCCCGCCATGCGCAGGAAGTCGGAGCGGCCGCGCTCGCAATAGCGCAGGTAATTGGCGTGATAGACGATGCCCGAGGTGTCGGTGTCCTCGTAGTAGATGCGCACGGGCAGGACATGCACCCGGCCCTCGAACCAGCCCGAGAAGGCGACGTCGGGCGTCGCCGCGTCGTGCGCGTGGGTCAGCGGTTCAGACATCGCGGTCCTCGCGGGCGGGCATGTCGAAGAGCGCGGCCTGCGCCGGATCGCGCGGCGGCGGCGCGAGCCCCAGATGGGCGAAGGCGTTGCCGGTGAGGACGCGGCCGCGCGGCGTGCGCTGGATGAAGCCCTGCTGGATGAGATAGGGCTCGATCGTCTCCTCGATATTGTCGCGCGCCTCGGCGAGCGCGGCGGCGAGGGTCTCGATGCCGACCGGGCCGCCGGCGAAGGCATCGGCGATGAGGCGCAGATAGCGGCGGTCGAGCGCGTCGAGGCCGGAGGCGTCGACCTCGAGCTGCTGGAGCACCGCGTCGGCAAAGACGTCCGTCACCTCGGCGGCCCGCTTCACCTCGGCGTAGTCGCGCACCCGGCGCAGCAGCCGCCCGGCGACGCGCGGCGTGCCGCGGGCCCGGCGGGCGATCTCGCGCGCGCCGCTGTCGGTCATCGGCAGGCCGAGCACCCGCCCGCCGCGCCGGACGATCTCGGCGAGGTCCTCGACGCCATAGAACTCAAGCGCCGACTTGATGCCGAAGCGGTCGTGCAGCGGCTTGGCGATCATGCCCGAGCGGGTCGTCGCGGCGATCAGCGTGAAGGGCGACAGATCGATGCGCACGCTGCGCGCCGCCGGGCCTTCGCCGATGATGAGGTCGAGCTGGAAATCCTCCATCGCCGGATAGAGCACTTCCTCGACCGCCGGATTGAGGCGGTGGATCTCGTCGATGAAGAGGACGTCGCGCGGCTGGAGATTGGTGAGGAGCGCGGCGAGATCGCCGGCCCGCGCGATGACCGGCCCGGAGGTGGCGCGGAAATTGACGCCCAGTTCGCGCGCCACGATCTGCGCCAGCGTCGTCTTGCCGAGGCCCGGCGGGCCGTAGAGCAGGACATGGTCCATCGCCTCGCCGCGCGCCTTGGCGGCCTCGATATAGACGTGGAGGCGCTCGCGTTCCTTGGCCTGGCCGATGAACTCGGTGAGGCGCTGCGGGCGCAGCGTCGAGTCCGGCGCGTCGTCGTCGCGTTCGCCGGGAGAGACGAGGCGGTCGGTCATCGGGCGAGCCTCTTGAGGCCGTCGCGGATGAGCTTGTCGAGGCCGGCGTCCTCGCCCAGTTCGGCGACGGCGGTCGCGACCGCCTGCCCGGCCTCGCTCTGGCCGTAGCCGAGATTGACGAGGGCGGAGACCGCTTCGGCGGGGGCGCCCTTGGGGGCGCGCGCGATCGCCGCGATGGCGGCGGCGGGCACCCCGGCGATCACGCCGACGGGGCCCTTGTCCTTCAGCTCGGCGACGATGCGCTGGGCGAGCTTCGGCCCGACGCCCGGCGTGCGGGCGACCGCCGCCTTGTCCTGCAGGGCGATCGCCTGGCCGAGCGCCTCGCCCGGCAGGGTCGAGAGGATGGCGAGCGCGACCTTGGCGCCGACGCCCTGGACGGTCTGGAGCAGGCGGAACCAGTCGCGGTCGGCGGCGGCGGAAAAGCCGTAGAGGCGGATCATGTCCTCGCGCACCACGGTCTCGATGAAGAGCACCGCCGCCTCGCCACGGGTCAGCCGGTCGAGCGTGCGCGTCGGGCAATAGGCGACATAGCCGACGCCGTGGACATCGACGATCGCGTAGTCGGCCGCCACCTCGTCGACCGTGCCGGAGAGCTTGCCGATCATCGCGCGAGCGCCTGCATCTGCATGGCGCGCGCCTTGCCGAGATGGGCGTGGCAGATGGCCACCGCGAGCGCATCGGCCTCGTCGGGCGCCGGGTCGCCGCACTGTGGCAGCAGGACCTTCACCATGTGGAGCACCTGCGTCTTTTCGGCATGGCCGACCCCGACCACGGACTTCTTGACCTGGTTGGGCGCGTATTCGGCGACCGGCAGGCCGGCCTGGGCCGGGACCAGCAGCGAGATCGCCCGCGCCTGCCCCAGCTTCAGCGTGCCGGCGGCGTCCTTGTTGACGAAGGTGTTCTCGACCGCCGCCTCGGCGGGGGCGAAGGCGCGGAAGACGGCGGTCAGCCCTTCGTAGAGTTCCAGCAGGCGCGCCGCGAGATCGGCGCTGGCACGCGAGGTCACGGTGCCGTGCGCGACATGGCTGAGGCGGTTGCCGTCGGACTCCACGACGCCCCAGCCGGTGCGCTGGAGCCCCGGGTCGAGGCCGATGATCCGAATCATGGTCATGATCCGTTCTACCAGAAGGCCCGCCCTCAGGCGGAGAAGACGCGCCTCGGTCCGAGATCGGCGATCGCGGCTTCGACCAGAGCAAGCGTCACGTCGGTGTCGAAGCGGGCCGACATCTCGGCCGCCAGTTCGGCGCGCGTGCGCGTGCCGTCGCACAACGTGAGGAACAGACGGGTCGGTTCCGGCTCGGTCACGAGGCGGGCATGGCGCAGCGTGATCGCCCAGTTGCCCACCCCCATCATGGTGCGGATCAGCGGCGCCGCCACGGGACGCTCGCCCGGTACGACGACGAAGGGCTGCGGCGAAGCCTGCGCGACCACCAGCTTGACGGCGACGGCGCGGGCGAGGAACCGCTCGACGGCATCTTCCGAGAGGCCGGTGCGGGCGACGAGTTCGGCGAAGGACAGTTCGTTCGGCTCCGCCTCGTCGAGCGCCGCCATGATCGCCCGCTCGTCCGGCTCGCGCACGATCAGATAGGTCTCCTCGCCCTCGGTGTACTTGGTGTAGGGGCCGCGCTCGTCGCTGCCGGTTTCGGAACCGCCGAGGAAGACGTAGCTGAGATCCTTCAGTCCGCGGGCCGAGAGGGGCGGCGGCGCGTCCTCGCGCACGAGGAAGGTGCGGCGGAACATCATGGCGCCGCGCAGCATGTCGAGGAGGTGGGCGCGTTCGGCATAGTCGTCGCCGGCCGCCGCGATCAGGGCACGGGCCTCGTCATCCAGATCGCCCGAGAAGAGATCGGTCATGCCGGCGTCGCCGATGGCGCGCAGGCCGCGGCGGGCGGCGGCGGCGGCGAAATCCTGCATGGAGGCCGGAGCGTAGTGCTCGGCGAGGAAATCGTGGAAGAAATAGGCCGGCTCGAAATGCGGCAGCTCCTTCGTGAGGAGATCGAGCATCGGCTTGAGGCGGGAGCCGGCGTGCTGGGGGGCGGCGAGAATCCCGACCAGGCGGTAGGCTTCGCGCAACTGCGCCTCCGGTCCGACGAGATGCGCCGTACGCTCGCGCAGGAAACGGTTCAGCGCGACCTTGGGCGCGGCGGCCGGCAGCGCGTCATAGCTGACCATGGCGACGCCGCCGGGCGCCAGCCGCGCCGCCACCAGATCGAGCAGCGCCTCGCGCACGAATTCGGGCACCCAGCCATAGACGCCGTGCGAGACGATATAGTCGAAGCGCTCGCCGGTCTTCGGGTAGGCGGTGATGTCGCCGGGGTGCAAGTCGACATTGGTCAGGCCGCTGAGCGCCAGCATTTCCTGCCCCCGCCCGATCGCCGCCGTCGAGAGGTCGAACCCGACATAGCGCCCGGCCGGTTCCGCCGCCGCGCAGCCGATGAGGTTGAAGCCGTCGCCGCAGCCGATCTCGAGCATCGAGGCGGTATCGCAGGCCTTCGGCTCGTAGCCGAAGGCGATGCAGGCGGAGCGCATGCGGCTGGGCGTCTGCGCCGGCAGGACCGGCGTCGGATAGGCGACCTCGTCGTAGACAAAGAGGCTGTCGTCGTCAGCGGCGCTCAAAGGACCCCCAGTTACGCCGCGGCGAGCTTCTCCATCACCGCGTCGCTCATCTCGAAATTGGCATAGACCTGCTGGATGTCGTCGTGATCGTCCAGCGCATCGATCAGCTTGAGCAAGGCGCGTCCAGTCTCTTCGTCCACGCTCTTGGTGTCGAGCGGCTTGAAGACGATGCGGGCGGCGTCCGAGGTGCCGAGCAGCTTTTCCAGCGCATCGCGGACCTCGCCGAAGGCGTCGACCGGGCAGAGGAATTCGTGGCCTTCGGCGGCGGTCAGCACCTCGTCGGCGCCCGCCTCGATCGCCTTCTCCAGCATGTCGTCGGCGCTGCCCTTGTCGAGCGGGTAGACGATGGAGCCGACGCGGCTGAAAAGGAAGGCGACCGAGCCGTCGGCGCCCAGATTGCCGCCGTATTTGGAGAACAGCGAGCGGACGTCCGGCGCCGTGCGATTGCGGTTGTCGGTCAGCGCCTCGACGATGATGGCGACGCCGCCGGGGCCGTAGCCCTCGTAGCGGATTTCCTCGTAGTTCTCGGCATCGCCCCCGAGCGCCTTCTTGATCGCCCGGTCGACATTGTCCTTGGGCATGTTCTCCTTGCGCGCGGCGGCGATCGCGGCGCGCAGCTTGGGGTTCATGTTGGGGTCGGGCAGGCCGGTCTTGGCCGCGACGGTGATCTCGCGGGCGAGCTTGGAGAACAGCTTGGAGCGCTTCTTGTCCTGCGCGCCCTTGCGAAACATGATGTTCTTGAACTGGCTATGGCCGGCCATCGGCGATCCTCAAAGGCAAATCCCACAGGAAAGCGAAGGTCTTAAGCGGGTGCGGGGGGCGGAGGCAAGGGCCGCGACGTCACGCCGCCCTGGCGGCCCCGGCGAGGCTGAGCGCCACGGCTTCGGCGACCTTGATGCCGTCGACGGCGGCAGAGAGGATGCCGCCGGCATAGCCCGCGCCCTCGCCCGCCGGGAAAAGCCCCGCCGTGTTGAGGCTCTGGAAGTCCTCGCCGCGGGTCATGCGGACCGGCGACGAGGTGCGGGTCTCGACCCCGGTCATCACCGCGTCGTCCATGGCGAAGCCCGGAATCTGACGCGCGAATTTCGGCAGCGCCTCGCGCATCGCTTCGACGGCATAGTCCGGCAGGCAGAGCGCCAGATCGGTCGGCTGGACCCCCGGCTTGTAGGACGGGGCCACCGCCCCGAGCGAGGTGCTGGGACGGCCGGCGAGGAAGTCGCCGACGCGCTGTCCGGGCGCCGCCCAGGCGCCGCCGCCCGCCTTGAAGGCGGCCTCTTCCCAACGGCGCTGGAAGGCGATGCCGGCGAGCGGGTCCGCCTTCGCGTCGCCGGGAAAATCGGCCGGGGTGACGCCGACGACGATGCCGGCATTGGCGTTGCGCTCGCGCCTCGAATACTGGCTCATCCCGTTGGTGACGAGGCGGCCGGGTTCCGAGGCGGCGGCGACCACCGTGCCGCCGGGGCACATGCAGAAGGAATAGACGCCGCGCCCGTTCGCGGCCTGGTGCGAGAGCTTGTAGTCGGCCGCGCCGAGGATCGGGTGGCCGGCGCTGGCGCCGAAGCGGGCGCGGTCGATGATCGACTGGGGATGCTCGATGCGCACGCCGATCGAGAAGGGCTTGGCCTCGAAGAAGACGCCGCGCGCGTGCAGCATCTCGAACGTGTCGCGGGCCGAGTGGCCGAGCGCCATGACGAGCGCCTCGCAGGCGAGGCTTTCGCCGGTCGAGAGAACGACGCCGGCGACGCGGCGGCGGCCGCGCGCTTCCTCGACCACGATGTCGGTGACCTGCGTCTCGAAGCGGATCTCGCCGCCCAGCGCCTCGATCTTGGCGCGGATGTTCTCGACCATCGTCACCAGGCGGAAGGTGCCGATATGGGGCTTGGCGACATAGAGGATCTCCTCCGGCGCGCCGGCGGCGACGAACTCGGTCAGCACCTTGCGGCCGAGATGGCGGGGATCCTTGATCTGGCTGTAGAGCTTGCCGTCCGAGAAGGTCCCCGCCCCGCCCTCGCCGAACTGGGCGTTCGATTCCGGGTTCAGCTCGGCCTTGCGCCAGAAGCGGAACGTGTCTTTCGTCCGTTCACGGACGATCTTGCCGCGCTCGACGACGATGGGCCGGAAGCCCATCTCGGCGAGGATCAGCGCCGCGAAGAAGCCGCACGGCCCCATGCCGACGACGACCGGGCGCGGCGCGCCGGGCGCGGCGTGGGCGACGGGGCGATAGGTCATGTCCGGGGTGGGAACGACATGGGGGTCGCGGGCGAAGCGCTTCAGCACCGCCGCCTCGTCCTGAAGCGCAGCGTCGATCGTGTAGGTGAGCTGGATCGCGTCGCGCTTGCGGGCGTCCCAGGCGCGCTTGAAGACGGTGAAGGCCTTCAGTTCCCCGGAGGGTACGCCAAGGCGCTTCAGGATCGCCTGACGGAGCGCCGCCTCCTTGTGGTCGAGCGGCAGCTTCAGTTCGTGGATGCGCAGCATGCGCGTCGGGCCTCGATCGGGGGCGGCACCATGCACGCCAGTCCGAGGGGCGGGATATAGCGCCTCAGGCGGTCGCCTTCCAGCCGAACTGGAGCAGCGGCAGCGCATCTTTCGCGAAGGCGACGATCCGGGCGGCGAGGACGGGACGGGCGAGATCGGCGTCCTCGAGCGGACGGCTGACGACGAAGCCGGTGCGCTTTACCGCGACCAGCAGGCCGGGATCGCTCACCTGCTCGAAGCCCCTGGGCGTGCGCTTCAGCGTGTAGTCGTCCGAGAGCTTCAGCTTGGCTTCGGCGAGCGCCGCCTCCATCGCGCCATAGGCCTTGGGCGTCCTGACGATCGCCGCGCGCAGCTTCGCCAGCGTCCCGGGCTCGGGCATGTACCAGCCGGCGGCGGCGAAGCACCCAGCGGGGTCGACATGGATGTAGAGCATCCCGCCGGTGCCCTTGGTCCCGTCGCGGTTCAGCACCGCCCCGGCGTTCGTCTTGTAGGGCGACTTGTCCTTGGAAAAGCGGGTGTCGCGGTGCAGCCGGAACAGCGCCTTCTTGCGGTCGCCGCGCAACGGGATCTTCGCCGCCGCGAGCGCCGCCGAGACGTCCTCGACCAGATCGCCGAGCGGCCCCTTGATCTCGGTCTCGTAGATCGCGCGGTTGGCTTCGAACCAGTCTTTCGTCTGGTGGAAGGCGAGCGCCTTGAGGAAGGGCAGCGCCTGAGGTCCGAGGCCCTTGAAGCTCATGCCGGGACCTCGGCGTCCACCTTCGGGATCGAGGGATGGAGCCGCCCGCCGGTGCGCACCGCCTCGACGCGGCGGGCGAGGCCCGTGCGGTCGTCGGTCTCGACGAAGACGCCGCAGACGGTCGCCGGGCCGAGCGCCGGCTCCATCTTCCCCGCCGGGATCTTCTGCACGAACTTGGTCAAAGGCACGCCGGGGTCGAAGCCGATGACCGAGGCATAGTCGGCGCAGGCTCCCGCATCGGTCTGGAAGGCGGTGCCCTTGGGCAGGACCTGGGCGTCGGCGGTGGGGACATGGCTGTGGGTGCCGACCACCAGCGAGGCGCGGCCGTCGCACCAATGGCCCATCGCCATCTTCTCCGAGGTCGCCTCGGCGTGGATGTCGACGAGGATCGCGTCGGCGACGGCGGCGAGCGGGGCCGCCTCAAGCTCCTTGTCGACGGCCCGGAAGGGACAATCGAGCGGGTCCATGAAGACCCGGCCCATGGCGTGGACGACGAGCACCTGGCGGCCGCCGCGCGCCGCGAAGAGCCCGGTGCCGCGCCCCGGCGTGCCGGGCGGGAAATTGGCCGGGCGCAGGATGCGCGGCTCGCGCTCGATATGGGTGAGCAGCTCGCGCTGGTCCCAGACGTGATTGCCGGTGGTCAGCACGTCGGCCCCGGCGTCGAACAATTCGTTGGCGATCGAGGCGGTGAGCCCGAAGCCGTGCGCGGCGTTTTCGGCGTTCACCACGGCGAAGTCGATGTCGAGGGCGCGGCGCAGATAGGGCAGTTCGCGCAGCACCGCGTCGCGTCCCGCCTTGCCCACGATGTCGCCGAGAAAAAGGAGTCTCATGGAGCGGCCAATATCACGGCGCGCAGGAAAGCGCGCCCTCTTCCGTGACGATCCAGTCGAGCCGCTCGTCATGCGGCTCGCAGGGCACGCGCAGCATGTGCTGGGCGGCGAAGGCGAGGCCGACCGTGGTCAGCGGGCCGCGGGACTTCAGTTCGGAGATGGTGCGGTCGTAGAAGCCGCCGCCGCGGCCGAGGCGGTTGCCGGCGCTGTCGAAGCCGACGAGCGGCACCAGCAGGATGTCGGGGCGCAGCGTCGGGGCGCTCGCGGCAGGCTGGCGGACGCCGAACTGTCCGGCCGCGAGCTTGTCGCCCGGCCGCCAGCGCTTGAGCAGCAGCGGCCGGCCGGCGGCTTCGACATAGGGCAGGGCGATCGGGTGGCCGCGCTGGGCGAGCAGGGTCAGCAGCGGCAGGGGATCGATCTCGGACTTGAGCGGCGCATAGCCGCTGATCACGGCGCCCCTCTCCACCGGGACGGCAGCGAGGAAGGCCCGGGCGACGCGCCGGCCTGCCTCGTCGCCATAGGCGGCGGCGGAGGCGCGCGCTGCGACCAGTGCCTTGCGGCGCAGCGCCGCCTTCTCGTCGGTCAGGGTCAGGTCTTCCATCGAAATCCGGTGGGCGGGTACCGGAGACGCCGTCGAAGGTTTGATCCTCATGGGCCTGCAGATGCAGGTGGGCGCCATATGTCCGGGTCCAGGAACCCGGTCAGGGACAGCTCCCGAGAGAACCATTAAGGCCCCTGGGTATCGGTCTTCTAACCTGCGGACCAGTGGGCCCGCCCGCCATCAATATAGGGAGCCCGGATCGATGTAGCAAAGCGGCTTTACGCGTGCTGCGCCGCGCGCCGGTCCGACTGGGCGGCGAAGCGCTCGATCAGCCAGCGCGCGGCCGGGCCGGGCGGCGTGTCGGTGCGGTGGATGAGGTGGAAGGCATAGCCGACGCTCGGCCACTCCGGCAGGCCGAGCGCGACGAGCCGGCCCGCGGCGATATCGGCCTCGACCATGGCGCGCGGCATCGAGCCCCAGCCGATGCCGGCGAGCAGCAGCGCGTGCTTGGCGCTGAGATCGGCAATGCGCCAGGTGCGGGCGGCGAGGACCCCGAAATCCTGGCCCGCGGTCAGCGGCGAGCGGTCGGAGAGGACGAGCTGGATGTGGGCGCGCGCTTCGCCGGGCTCGAGCCGCCGACGGCCGGCGAGCGGGTGATCCGGCGCCGCGACCGGGACGAGCTCGACCTCGCCGACGGCCCTCTGCTCCAGCAGTTCGGCGCCGCCGCGAAGGGGGCCGCTGACGGCGATTGCCGCGATGCCGTCCAGGACCAGCTGGGTCACCGCGCCGAGGCTCTCGACGTGAAGGCGGAGCGCGACGGTCGGGAAGGCCGCCTGGAAAGCGCGCGCCGCGTCGGCGAGGCGCGCGGCGGGCAGCATGACATCGACGGCGAGCGAGACCTCCGCCTCCAGCCCGGTGAGCAGCCCGGCGGCCCTGGCCCGCAACGCGTCGATCCCGCGCAGCACCGACTGCGCTTCCGCCCGCAGGGCGATCCCGGCCGGGGCGAGGACCGGCCGCCGGGTCGCCGAGCGGTCGAAGAGGGCGAGGCCCAGCTGAAGCTCAAGCTGGTCGATCTGGTAGCTGACGGCCGAAGTCGCGCGCTTCAGCTGCCGCGCGGCGGCGGCGAAGCTGCCGGCCTCGGCGACCGCCAGAAAGACCTGGAGCTGATCGAGCGTCGGCGTGCCGACGGCGGGGGCGGGCAGCTTCATGGGCGGGCGGGCCGGGTCGCTCTCTTATCTAAAATATCGAAAAGATCGATCAGCTTTATACCTGTTTTCAAGAATAGACGGAACCGCCATCTGTAGCCGCACAGGTTCCATCCAACCCGCTGACGGAGTTCCCATGCCCAAGGTTCTGGTCCTCTATTATTCGTCCTACGGCCACATCGAGACGATGGCGCAGGCGATCGCCGAGGGCGCCCGCGGCGCCGGCGCCGAGGTCGACATCAAGCGCGTACCGGAACTCGTGCCCGAGGCGGTCGCCAGGGCCTCGCACTACAAGCTCGACCAGGCGGCGCCGGTCGCCCGGATCGAGGATCTGGCCGACTACGACGCGATCATCGTCGGCACCGGCACGCGGTTCGGCCGCATGGCCTCGCAGATGGCGAACTTCCTCGATCAGGCGGGCGGCCTCTGGGCGCGCGGCGCGCTCAACGGCAAGGTCGGCGCGGCCTTCACCTCGACCGCCACCCAGCATGGCGGACAGGAGACGACGCTGTTCTCGATCATCACCAACCTGCTGCATTTCGGCCTGGTGATCGTCGGCCTGCCCTATAGCCACCAGGGCCAGATGCGGATCGACGAGGTGGTCGGCGGGGCGCCCTACGGCGCGACGACGATCGCCGGCGGCGACGGCAGCCGCCGGCCGAGCGAGACCGAACTCGCCGGGGCGCGCCATCAGGGCGAGCTGGTCGCCAGGACCGCCGCCAAGCTGTTCGGCTGAGGCCCGCGCCCTTGCCTCGCGGCCGCAACGGTTCTTCACTTTCCCTCCCGCGCCCCGAAGGAGCGTTCCGATGACTGCCCTCGCCCGCCCCGCCGGCGCCCCGCGCCCGATCGTCTTTCGTACCCGCGGCCGCCGGCACGGTCCGATCACCCGGCTGATGAGCCCCGGCGACGCCGGGCAACTGGTCAAGCCGTTCGTCTTCCTCGACTGGTTCGACGCCGAACCCGGCGCCGGCGCGGGCTTCGGCTGGCATCCCCATTCGGGGATCGCCACGCTGACGCTCGTGATGGAGGGCGGCGTCGGCTACGAGGAAACGACCGGGGTCAAGGGCGAGGTCCGGGCCGGCGGCATCGAGTGGATGCGGGCGAGCGGCGGCGTCTGGCACACGAGTTCGCTCAGCGGCGAGACCCCGACGCGGGGCTACCAGCTCTGGCTCGCCATGCCGGCGGCCCTGGAACTCGGCGCCCCGGAAAGCCGCTATCTGTCGGCGGACGAGGTGCCGGCGGCCGGTCCGGCGCGGGTGGTTCTGGGCCGCTATGGCGACGCGGCGAGCGTGGTTCCCGCGCCCGCCGGAATCACCTATCTGGCGGTGACGCTGAAGGCCGGCGAGACCTGGCGCTTCGAGCCGCCGGCCGGGCAGGACGTCGCCTGGATCGCCGTGCACAAGGGCCAGGTGGCGGCACCCGAGCGCGTGAGCGCCGGCGAGATGGCGATTTTCGCCGAGGGCGCGGGCGCGATCGTCTTCGAGGCGGCGGCGGATGCGGCGTTCATCCTGGGCGCGGCGGCGAAGCATCCGCACGACCTCGTCACCGGAAGCTACTCCGTCCACACCAGCCGCGACGCGCTGATCGCGGGCGAAGCGGGGATCCGGCGCATCGCGCTGGAGCTTCAGGCGCGCGGGCTGATCGCCCTGCGCTGAGCCCGCCTCAGGCGGTCAGGCGGGCGGCCAGCGATTCGACGCGCTGGGCGAGCCGCTCGACATAGGCGGCGGACTTCGCCTCCAGCTCGCGGCCGGCGCCGAGCGCATCCTCCTTGGCCTGGCGGGCGCCCATGGCGGTCGCCTCGGCCTCCTCGGCGCGGCTCTCGGCCTGCTCCAGATCGTCGGCCAGCAGCAATGCCGCCATCAGCATCAACCGGGTCTCGCCCACCTGGCCGACTTCGTTGGCGAGCTCGGTCACGCGTTCGTCGACGCGGGCCGCGAGGCGCAGAAGATGGGCCTCCTCGCCATCGCCGCAGGCGACCGCATAGGAGCGGGTGTTGATGGTGACGACGACCTGGGGCATGCGCGCCTTCCTATTCCGCCAGGACCGACTGGACTTCGCGCAGCGCCGCGTCGAGCCGGGCGGACATGTCCTCGTGGAGATCGTCCAGCGCCCGGACCTCGCCCCTGAGGCGGTCCATCTCGTCCTGCATCTCGGTCCGCTCGGCCTTCATCAGCGCCAGCTGTTCGATCAGGTCCTCGGTCGCCCTGGCGGCGCCGACGGCCCCGCCCAGGCGCTGCTCGAGGGCATCGAGCGCGATGGCGAGGCGGTTCAGGGCGGCGTCGAGAGAGGCCATGGCGTCCCTTGCTGGGCATGAAGCCGAATCTGTGCCGCACTCTAGGCACTGACGTCCGGAACGCCAAACGCCAAGGACGCCTTGATCGCCGGGGCTTCAACGTCTAATCGGACCGCGCCCACCGGAGCCCGCCATGCAGACCGCACCCGTCCTGTCGCCCGAGACGCTGACCCGCATGGCGAACGCCATCCGCGTCTTGTCGGTGGATGCCGTCATCGCCGCCAATTCCGGGCACCAGGGCCTGCCGCTCGGCATGGCCGACGTGGCGACGGTGCTGGTCTCGCGCTTCCTGAAATTCGACCCGCGCGACCCCAACTGGCCGGATCGCGACCGCTTCGTGCTGTCGGCCGGGCACGGCTCGATGCTGCTCTATGCGATCCTGCACCTCACCGGCTACCAGAGCATGCCGATGGAGGCGATCCGCGCCTTCCGCCAGCTCGGCTCGCCGGCCGCCGGGCACCCCGAATACGGCCATGCGGCCGGCGTCGAGACGACGACCGGGCCGCTCGGCCAGGGCCTCGCCACGGCCGTCGGCATGGCGCTGGCCGAGCGCATCGTCAACGCCCGCTTCGGCGACGATCTGGTCGATCACAGGACCTATGTGATCGCCTCGGACGGCGACCTAATGGAAGGCGTCAGCCACGAGGCGATCAGCCTCGCCGGCCATCTGAAGCTGAACCGGCTGATCGTCCTCTTCGACGACAACGGCATCTCGATCGACGGACCGCTGAGCCTTGCGGAGAGCGGCGACCAGGTCGCCCGCTTCAAGGCGGCCAACTGGGCGGTGCGCTCGATCGACGGCCACAACGCGGACGAGATCGCGGCGGCGCTGGAATGGGCCGACGCGCAGGACCGTCCGGTGATGATCGCCTGCAAGACGGTGATCGGCTTCGGCTCGCCGGTCGCCGGCACCAACAAGGCGCACGGCTTCTCGATCAACGCAGCGGGCGCCGATGAGGTGCGCAAGGCGCTGGACTGGCCCTACCCGCCGTTCGAGGTGCCCGACGACGTCCGCGCCGCCTGGGCGGCGACGGGCAAGCGGGGCGCGGCGGCGCGCGCCGCCTGGGCGACGCGCCTCGCCGCGTCGGACAGGAAGACGGCCTTCGAGGAGGCGCTGTCGGGCGACGTCGCGGCGGCGCTGAAGGGCCCGATGGCCGAGGCCCGCGCGGCGCTCGCCGCCAAGCCGCAGACCGTCGCGACCCGCAAGGCGAGCGAGATCGCGCTGGAGACGGCGAACGCGGCGCTCGCCAACACGATCGGCGGCTCGGCCGACCTCACCGGATCGAACAACACGCTGACCAAGGGCATGAAGTTCGTCACGCCCGGCAACTACGACGGACGCTTCGTACATTACGGCATCCGCGAGCACGGCATGGCGGCGGCGATGAACGGCATGGCGCTGCACGGCGGCGTCATCCCCTATTCCGGCACGTTCCTGGTGTTCGCCGACTATGCCCGGCCGGCGATCCGGCTTGCGGCGCTGATGGGCCTCAGGGTGATCCATGTCCTCACCCACGATTCGATCGGCGTCGGCGAGGACGGACCGACCCACCAGCCGGTGGAGCATGTCGCCTCGCTGCGGGCGATCCCGAACCTCCTGGTGTTCCGGCCCTGCGACGCGGTCGAGGCGTCGGAAGCCTGGGAGATCGCGCTGGGCCAGACGGCGCGGCCCTCGGCGATGGCGCTCACCCGGCAGAACCTCGTGCAGGCGCGCCTCAGCGATGCCGGCGAGAACCTGACGGCGAAGGGCGGCTACGTGCTGCGCGCCGCCGTCGCGCCCGAGAAGGTCTGCCTGATCGCCACCGGCTCGGAAGTCGAGATCGCGCTGAAGGCGCGCGAGGCGCTGGAGGCCGAAGGCATCGGCGCGCGCGTCGTCTCGCTGCCCTCGTTCGAGCTGTTCGAGGAACAGACGCCCGCCTACCGGGCCGGCGTGCTGCCCGAAGGCCTCGTCAAGGTCGCGATCGAAGCCGCCTCGCCGCTCGGCTGGGACCGCTATATCGGGCCGAAGGGGGCGTTCGTCGGCATGAACGGCTACGGCGCCAGCGCACCCTACCAGGATCTCTACCGGCATTTCGGGATCACGCCCGAAGCCGTCGTCGCCGCCGCCAAGGCGCGGCTCTGATAGTCAAAGGGAGTCTTCAGTCATGACGGTTCGCGTCGCCATCAACGGGTTCGGCCGCATCGGGCGCAACATCCTGCGCGCCATCGTGGAATCGGGCCGCAAGGACATCGAGGTCGTGGCGATCAACGATCTCGGCCCGGTCGAGACCAATGCGCATCTGCTGCGCTTCGACAGCGTCCACGGCCGCTTCCCTTCGGACGTCAAGGTCGATGGCGATTTCATCGTGGTCGACGGCAGCAAGATCAGGGTGACGGCGATCAAGGACCCCGCCGGCCTGCCGCACGGGGATTGCGGCGTCGATATCGCGCTGGAGTGCACCGGCATCTTCACGGCGCGCGACAAGGCGGCGGCGCATCTGGCGGCGGGGGCCAAGCGGGTGATCGTCTCGGCCCCGGCCGACGGCGCCGACCTCACCGTCGTCTACGGCGTCAACCACCAGAAGCTGACCTCCGAGCATCTCGTCATCTCGAACGCCTCGTGCACGACGAACTGCCTGGCGCCCGTCGCCAAGGTCCTGAACGATGCGATCGGCATCGAGCGCGGCTTCATGACGACGATCCACTCCTATACCGGCGACCAGCCGACGCTCGATACGATGCACAAGGACCTCTACCGCGCCCGCGCCGCGGCGCTGTCGATGATCCCGACCTCGACCGGCGCCGCCAAGGCGGTGGGCCTGGTGCTGCCGGAACTCAACGGCAAGCTGGACGGCGTTGCGATCCGCGTGCCGACGCCCAACGTCTCGGTGGTCGATCTGACCTTCACGGCCAAGAAGGCGACGAGCGTGAAGGAGATCAACGATGCGGTGAAGGCGGCGGCCGACGGTCCGCTGAAGGGCATCCTCGGCTACACCGCGCAGCCCAACGTCTCGATCGACTTCAACCACGACCCGCACTCCTCGATCTTCCATCTCGACCAGACCAAGGTCATGGACGGCACGATGGTGCGTATCCTGTCGTGGTACGACAACGAGTGGGGCTTCTCCAACCGCATGGCCGACACCGCCGTCGCGATGGGGCGCCTGATCTGATGGGCTTCCGCCGCCTCGCCGACGCCGACGTCAAGGACAAGCGCGCGCTGGTGCGCGTCGATTTCAACGTGCCTATGCATGACGGCGCGGTCAACGACGATACCCGCCTGAAGGCCGCGCTGCCGACCATCCGGGCGCTGTCGTGGAAGGGCGCGAAAGTGGTGCTGCTCGCCCATTTCGACCGGCCCAAGGGCAAGCGCGTGCCCGAGATGTCGCTGAAGCCGGTGGCCGGGCCGCTCGCCAGGCTGCTGGGCGCGCCGGTCGCCTTCGCCGACGACTGCATCGGCCCGGCCGCCAGGGCGGCGATCGACGCGCTGCCGGCCGGCGGGGTGATCCTGATGGAGAACACCCGCTATCACGCCGGCGAGGAGAAGAACGATCCGGCGCTCGCGGCCGAGATGGCGGCGCTCGGCGATCTCTACGTCAACGACGCCTTCTCGGCGGCGCACCGCGCCCACGCCTCGACCGAGGGCCTCGCGCATCTCCTGCCGGCCTATGCCGGCCTCTCGATGCAGAAGGAGCTGGAGGCGCTGGAGGCGGCGCTCGGCAATCCGAAGCGTCCGGTCCTCGGCATCGTCGGCGGCTCGAAGGTCTCGACCAAGTTGGACCTTCTGAAGAATCTCGTCGGCAAGCTCGACCGCCTGGCGATCGGCGGCGGCATGGCCAACACCTTCCTGTTCGCGCAGGGCCACGAGGTCGGCGCCTCGTATTGCGAGCGCGACATGGCCGAGACGGCGCGCGAGATCATCGCGCTGGCCGGCCGGTCGAACTGCGAGCTGCTGCTGCCGGTCGATATCGTCGCCGCCGAGGTGATGCAGCCGGGCGCGGCGGCGCGAGTGCGCGGACTCGGCCAGGTGGACGAGCACGAGCGCATCCTCGACGCGGGGCCGGAGACGGTCGCACGCCTTGCCCGCGCGATGGACGCCTCGGCGACGCTGATCTGGAACGGGCCGCTCGGGGTCTTCGAGATGCCGCCCTTCGACAGGGGCACCGTGGCCGCCGCCAAGCACGCCGCGAGCCTCGCCAAGGCCGGCAGGCTGATCGCGGTGGCGGGCGGCGGCGACACGGTCGCGGCGCTGAACCACGCCGGGGTGAGCGCCGACTTCACCTTCATCTCGACCGCCGGCGGAGCCTTCCTGGAATGGATGGAAGGCAAGACCCTGCCCGGCGTCGCTGCGCTTGAGACGGCCTGACGGGCCGCGCTAGTCTGACGTCACGACAAGGAGAGACAGGACCATGGCCCGGATCACGCTTCGCCAGCTCCTCGACCACGCCGCCGAGCACGACTACGGCCTGCCCGCCTTCAACATCAACAATATGGAGCAGGGCCTCGCCATCATGGAGGCGGCCGAGCAGGTGAACGCGCCGGTCATCATCCAGGCGAGCCGCGGCGCGCGCTCCTACGCCAACGACATCGTGCTGGCCCGCCTCATCGACGCGCTGGTCGAGCTCTATCCCTCGATCCCGGTCTGCATGCACCAGGACCACGGCAACAACGAGGCGACCTGCGCGACGGCGATCCAGAACGGCTTCACCAGCGTGATGATGGACGGCAGCCTGAAGGCCGACGGCAAGACGCCCGCCGACTACGAATACAACGTTGCCATCACGAAGCGCGTCACCGACATGGCGCACTGGGTGGGCGCCTCGGTCGAAGGCGAGCTGGGCGTGCTCGGCAGCCTGGAGACCGGCATGGGCGAGAAGGAGGACGGCCACGGCTTCGAGGGCAAGCTCGACCACAGCCAGCTTCTGACCGATCCCGACCAGGCGGTCGACTTCGTCAAGCGCACCGGCGTCGATGCGCTCGCCATCGCCATGGGCACCAGCCACGGCGCCTACAAGTTCAGCCGCAAGCCGGACGGCGCGGTGCTGGCGATGCACGTCATCGAGGAAATCCACCGCCGTCTGCCCAACACCCATCTGGTGATGCACGGCTCGTCCTCGGTGCCGCAGGACCTCCAGGACATCATCAACCAGTACGGCGGCAAGATGCCCCAGACCTGGGGCGTGCCGGTGGAAGAGATCCAGCGCGGCATCAAGCACGGCGTGCGCAAGATCAACATCGACACCGACAACCGCATGGCGATCACCGGCGCGATCCGCAAGGTCTTCGCCGAGAAGCCGGGCGAGTTCGATCCGCGCGCCTACCTCAAGCCCGCCAAGGAAGCGATGCGCAAGGTCTGCATCCAGCGCTTCCAGGAGTTCGGCGCCGAGGGCTGGGCCGA
>JAEUMK010000015.1 GCA_016792565.1 Alphaproteobacteria bacterium | reverse complement strand
GGTGTGCGTCCTTCGAGACGGCCGCTTGCCGCGGCCTCCTCAGGATGAGGAAGGGCGGGGGGTTCGGCAAGGGAGCGGAGGCTGTGCGTCCTTCGAGACGGCCGCGTGCCGCGGCCTCCTCAGGATGAGGAAGGGCGGGGGCTCCTCAGGATGAGGAAGGTTTGAGAGTCCTCAGGATGAGGACGGGCGGGGAATTTGCGGGGGGCGGCGTCTGGCGCGGGTGCTCGATGCCCAAGGCCCCTTCCGCCCTTCGGGCACCTTCCCCCGACGGGGGAAGGGGGTGTGCGTCCTTCGAGACGGGCGCGTGCCGCGGCCTCCTCAGGATGAGGACGGTTTGAGAGTCCTCAGGATGGGGGAGGGTCTACTCCGTCAGCTCGAACATCATCACCAGCGTGCGCTGGAGCGGGCGCTGGAAATTGTCGTCGGAGACCAGGTAGACGAGCGTCCGGCCCTCGGCGTCGCGGCGCACCGCGATGCCTTCCATGTTGTCGACGGTGACGCCGGCGAAGAGCGTGGCGACGAGCTCGCCGTCGACCGTCGCGCCGTCCTGGAAATCCGCCGGATCGAAGATGCGCAGCTGCGCCCCCGGCCCGGTCAGCACGTCGAAGCGGCGCTCGACGGTGAGGACGCGCCCGTCCGGCAGCAGCGCCGCGCCAGTCATGGCGTGCGGGAGATTGCGCTTCACCGTGAAGGAGAGGCTCGCCCCGGTCGCCGGGTCGACCACCCAGCCGGTCGAATCCTGATCGTCGTCGCGCGGCCCGTATTCGGAGATCGCCAGCAGCCGTCCGTCGGCGAGCGTGACGAGGACCTCAAGCCCCTCGTTCTCGCGCAGCGCCCCGATCGCCTCGGGCATGGCGAACGGCACGCCCTTCGCCGCCGTGCCATCCGCGGCGAAGGCGAAGCGCAGCACGCGGTGGTCGCGCTCGAACGAGACGAAGGCGTCGCCGCCGAGACCGTGCGGATCGGTGAAGGCGAGGCCCTCGCTGTCGCCCAGGCGCTTGCCCTCAAGCGGCGCGCCGTCGGCGCCCAGGATCCTTGCGATCCTGACGTCGCTGAGCCCGGCGAGATTGCCGGCCGCGTCGTAGTCGAGCGCCCCGGTGGTCCAGAGGCCGAGATCCTCGACCGCGACGAAGCGGGCGCCGTCGGGGCTGACGCGGAAGGCCGAGAGGCCGCCGAAGCGGTCGTCCCGGGGCACGACGGAGACGCCGCCGCGATAGACCAGGCGGCCGATCCGCCGGTCGGCCGGGTCCGACGAACGCAGATCGACCGGCAGCGAGGAGACCTCGACCGCCTCGCCATGCGGCGCGACGGGTTCGGTCGAGATCGCGGTGCCGCCGCAGGCGGCGAGCAGGACGGCGAAGCCGAGCAGGGCGGCGCGGCGGACCGTCATGGGAGGGCGGCCCGGACGGCGTCGAGACTGGTCTTGGCGAGACCGGGGCGGGTCGGGGCGCGGGGCGCCGGGGCCGGTTCGTTGGCCGGGACGGCCGCGGCGCGGCGGGCGCCCGCTTCCTCGAAGAGTTCGGCCAGCTTCTCGGTCATCGCGCCGCCCAGCTGCTCGGCGTCGACGATGGTGACGGCGCGGCGGTAGTAGCGCGTCACGTCGTGGCCGATGCCGATGGCGATGAGTTCGACTGGCGAGCGGGTCTCGATGTCGGCGATCACGGCCCGCAGGTGGCGTTCCAGATAATTGCCGGCGTTCACCGACAGCGTCGAATCGTCGACCGGGGCGCCGTCCGAGATGACCATCAGGATGCGGCGCTGTTCGGTGCGGGCGAGCAGGCGGTTATGGGCCCAGATCAGCGCCTCGCCGTCGATGTTCTCCTTCAGCAGGCCCTCGCGCATCATCAGCCCGAGATTGCGCCGGGCGCGGCGCCACGGCGCGTCGGCGGGCTTGTAGACGATGTGGCGCAGATCGTTGAGGCGGCCGGGCTGGCCCGGCTTGCCGTCATGGATCCACTTCTCGCGGCTCTGCCCGCCCTTCCACGCCTTGGTGGTGAAGCCGAGGATCTCGACCTTGACGTTGCAGCGCTCCAGCGTGCGGGCGAGGATGTCGGCGCACATCGCGGCGATGGTGATCGGGCGGCCGCGCATCGAGCCCGAATTGTCGAGCAGCAGCGTCACCACGGTGTCGCGGAACTTGGTGTCCTTCTCGACCTTGTAGGAGAGCGGGTTGGTCGGGTCGGTGATGACGCGCGTCAGCCGCGCGGCGTCGAGCATCCCTTCCTCAAGGTCGAATTCCCAGGTGCGCAACTGCTTGGCCATCAAGCGGCGCTGGAGGCGGTTGGCGAGGCGGGTGACGACGCCCTGCATGGCGGCGAGCTGCTGGTCGAGATAGGCCCTCAGCCGCGTCAGCTCGTCGGCGTCGCAGAGGTCGTCGGCGCCGATCACCTCGTCGTGGGCGGTGGAGAAGATCTTGTAGGCCGGCTCGTTGGGCCGGTCGGGCTGGTTCTGGTTGGGACGCAGCGGCTGGGTGCCGTCGTCGGGCGCTTCCTGCTCGTCCTCGGACGACATCTCCTCGCTGTCGACCTCGACCATCTGCTGGTCGTCGTCCTGCGGCTGGCCCTCCTGGAACTCGACCTCCTCGGAGGACTGGCCCTGGGGCTCCTCGCTCTCGCCGCTCTCCTGCTGCTGCTCCTGCTGTTCCTCGGAGCTGTTGTCCTCGTTGTCCTCGTTCGACTCGTCGTCGGCGTTCTCGCCCAGCTCGTCGCCCAGATCGAGATCGCGCAGCACGGTGCGCACGATCCTGGAGAATTGCTGCTGGTCGTGTTCCTGGCCCATGAGGCGGGCGATGTCGGCGGCCGCCCGCTCCTCGATGAAGGGGCGCCACAGGTCGACGATGCGCTGGGCCGATTTGGGGGCCGGGCGTCCGGTCACCTTCTCGCGCACCAGCAGCGCGACGGCGTCGGCGAGCGGCGCGTCGGCCCGCTCCTTGATGCGGGCATAGCCCTTGCCGGCGTATTTCTGCTCCAGCACGGCGGCGAGATTGTCGGAGACGCCGACCATCGCGTTGGCGCCGATGGCATCGACCCGGGCCGCCTCGACCGCCTCGAAGATCGCCAGCGCGTTGGGTCCGGTGGGCGCGAACTGGGCGTGCAGCTTCTCGTCGTGGAAGGCGAGCTTGAGGCCGAACTGGTCGGCCTGGCCGCGCACGATGGCGACGTCGCCGGCCGGCAGGTCGCGGGCCGGGACGGGCAGGCGGGCGCGGATGCCCTTCAGCGCCGGCGGCTCGGTGCCGAAGGTGACGGTCAGTTCGGGCTCGGCGGCGATCGAGCGCGTGGTCTGCGCCACCGCGCGCTTGAACCGTTCGATCTGGCTCTCGGCTTTCATGGGTGTCTACCGCCGACGCCGGGGCGCGGTCCTCTCTAGGCCACCATCACCTTGGCGGCGCTTTCGGGCAGCTCCTCGCCGAAGCAGCGCTGGTAGAACTCGGCCACCGTCGCGCGCTCCAGCTCGTCGCACTTGTTGAGGAAGGTCACGCGGAAGGCGAACCCGACATCGCCGAAGATCTCGGCGTTCTCGGCCCAGGTGATGACCGTGCGCGGGCTCATCACGGTCGAGATGTCGCCGTTGATGAAGGCCGAGCGCGTCAGGTCGGCGACCCGCACCATGGCGGCGATCTTCTTGCGACCCTCGGGCGTCTGGTACGACTTGGACTTCGAGAGGACGATCTCGACCTCCTTGTCGTGCGGCAGATAGTTCAGCGTGGTGACGATCGACCAGCGGTCCATCTGGCCCTGGTTGATCTGCTGGGTGCCGTGATAGAGGCCGGTCGTGTCGCCGAGGCCGATCGTGTTGGTCGTCGAGAACAGGCGGAAATGGCTGTGCGGGCGGATGACGCGGTTCTGGTCGAGCAGCGTCAGCTTGCCCGCGACCTCGAGCACGCGCTGGATCACGAACATCACGTCGGGGCGGCCGGCGTCGTATTCGTCGAAGACCAGGGCGACCGGGCGCTGCAGCGCCCAGGGCAGGATGCCTTCGCGGAACTCGGTGACCTGCTTGCCGTCCTTCAGGACAATGGCGTCCTTGCCGACCAGGTCGATGCGGCTGATGTGGCTGTCGAGGTTGACGCGCACGCAGGGCCAGTTGAGGCGGGCCGCGACCTGCTCGATATGGGTCGACTTGCCGGTGCCGTGATAGCCCTGGACCATGACGCGGCGGTTGAAGGCGAAGCCGGCGAGGATCGCCAGCGTCGTCTCGCGGTCGAAGCGGTAGGCCTCGTCGAGATCGGGCACATAGGACGAGGCCTTCGAGAAGGCCGGGATCGTCATCTTCGTGTCGATGCCGAAGACGGACTTGGCGTCCACGGTGATGTCGGGCGCGGCCTCCGGGCTGAGGCCCTCGGTCATCTCGGCCATGTGTGTGTCCTGCGGCGTTTCGTTGGCGGAATGGCGGTGCGTCTGTGCCGGCGGCCGCGCCGGGGGCGGCGGCCCTGGGGACGGCGGCCTAGCTGAAGTTCGACTTCTTCAGCACGCCGTATGCGCGGATCACCTGCGCAAGCCGTTCCTCGGCCGACCGGTCCCCGCCATTGACGTCGGGATGGTAGCGTTTCACCAATTCCTTATAGGTCCGCTTCACGTCGTTCAAGGATGCCTCGACGGTAAGCCCCATGGTGGTGAGGGCCTCCATCTGGAGCTTGCCGACGATCTTGACGCGGGCGCCCTTCATGTCGTTGCGCGTGGTGGCGGCCTGGCCGTCCTCGAAGACCTGGTAGGTGTCCTGGGTGCGGCCGGCGAAGCGGGCCTTCTCGGCGCGCATCTGCCAGGGGGCGGAGAAGCGGTCCTTCAGCTTCCAGGTGGGGCGGTGGCCGGTCTGCGCGTCGCGCTGGAACTGCTGGACCTCGGTCTCGGACATGCCCTCGAAATAGTTCCAGTTCTCGTTGAGCGCCCGGACATGGTCGAGGCAGAGCCAGACCCGCTCGCGGGTGTTGTCCTTGCTCTTGGGCGCCTGGTGGGTGCCGGGCCTGGCGCAGCCCGGCCGCTCGCACATCTGCACCTTCGGCCGCGCGGGTCCGCGGTCCTTGCCGATGCGGAAGTCGATCGTCATTCGAGGGGCGTCGCGTGTGTCGGACATCTCATGGGGAATTATGGGAAGCGCGCCTTAACAAGACAAGAAACGGTTGCGCTTGACTTCGCGCGCGAAGCGGCTTCGGTGCGGGGCCATGACCGTCGAAGACACGATCCGCGCCAAGCTGACCGCCGCCCTCGCGCCGCTGGCGCTGGCCGTGGAGAACGACAGCGCCCGCCATGCCGGCCACGCCCATCTGACCCACCATCTGAAGACCCAGGAGCGGGGGCCGCTGGAGGCGAGCGGCCAGTCCCACTTTAACGTGAGCATCGTCTCGGCCGCCTTCGCCGGAATGAGCCGCCTCGCCCGCCAGCGCCTGGTGCACGAGGTGCTGAAGGACGAGCTGGCGGGGCCGGTCCATGCGCTGGCCATCCGGGCGAAGGCGCCGGGCGAATAGCCCTCAGCGGGCGTGGGTGACGCCGCCGTCGACGATCAGGGTCGAGCCGACGACATAGTCGCCCGCCCGGCTGGCGAGATAGATCGCCGCGCCCGCCATGTCCTCGTCGGTGCCGATACGGCGCAGCGGGATGCGCTTCGCCGTCTCTTCGGCCTGGTCGCGGGCGACGGTGTTCATCTCCGAGGCGAAGGCCCCCGGGGCGATGGCGCTGACCGCGATCTGCTCGGGCGCCAGCTGCACCGCCATGCGGCGGGTGAGCTGGATGAGGCCGGCCTTGCTGGCGGCGTAGGAATAGGTCTCCTGCGGATTGACCGAGATGCCGTCGATCGAGGCGATGTTGATGACCTTGGCGACATGGCCGCTCGCCGCCGCGCGTAGCAAGGGCAGCAGCGCCTGGGTGAGGAAGAAGGGTGATTTGAGGTTGAGGTCCATGACCTTGTCCCAGCCCTTCTCGGGGAAGACGTCGATCGGCTCCAGCCAGGCGGCGCCGGCATTGTTGACGAGGATGTCGAGTTTGCTCTCGCGGGCGGCGATGGCGGCGGCGAGGGCCTTGGCCCCGGCGACGGTCGAGACGTCCATCGGCAGCGAGACGATCTCGCCGAGGGCGGAGAGTTCGGCGGCGGTGGCGTCGCAGGCCGCCTGCTTGCGCGAGGAGATGTAGACCCTGGCGCCGGCCTTCAGGAAACCGGCGGCGATCATCTTGCCGATGCCGCGGCTGCCGCCGGTGACGAGGGCGACGCGGCCCTTGAGCGAGAAGAGGTCGAGCGGCATGGGCGTTTCTCCGGCTGTTGAGGCGGGCGGCGTTCAGGCAAGCGCCCAGAGGAAGATTGCGGCGGCGGTCATTCCCAGCGCCGTGCGGACGGCGTGCAGCGCGTTCCATCGGGCCATGAGCCCGAGGGTCTCGTCGTTGGCGGCAGAAGGCTCGGTTGCACCCAGGACATGATTGACCGGCATGATGACGGCGAGCGTAAAGGGCCAACTGGCGATCATCGCAACGGCCCCCGCGACCCAACGCCAATCGCCCGTCTGCCACCATGCCGCCATGCCCAGAACGAATCCTGCGATCGCCAGAGAGGACTGCATGATGAAGCCGCGCTTGTAGGCGGGCTTCCACTGCATCAGCGCCGCAGCCGCAGGCAGCTTCATCCGCGCGGGATGTTCGGCGAAATTGATGTAGAACGCCGCACCCGCGAACATTGCGGCGGCGATCAGCGCTAGAGGTCCGAGAAGCATGGCGCAGCCCTTGCCGAGGATCAGGCCGTCACGTCTAGCACGCGGCGCACCGCCCCGGCATCGACATCCCTGGCGACGAAGGCCTCGCCGATGGCGCGGGCGAGGATGAAGGTCAGCTTGCCGGCCTCGACCTTCTTGTCCTGCGCCATGTGGTGCAGGAGTTCGTCCGTCGCCGGGCGCGGGCCGGGGATGTCGGCGAGGCGCCAGGGCAGGCCCATGCGGGCGAGATGGCCGGCGACGCGGTGCGGCGTCTGGCCGTCGCAGAGCCCGAGCGCCGCCGAGAGGTCGAAGGCGAGCTTCATGCCGATGGCGACGCCCTCGCCGTGCAGCAGCCGCTGCGAGAAGCCGGTCGCGGCTTCGAGCGCATGGCCGAAGGTGTGGCCGAGATTGAGCAGCGCCCGCTCGCCGGTCTCGGTCTCGTCGCGCGCCACGACGCCCGCCTTGGCGCGGACGCTCGCCGCCACCGCGCGGGCGAGGGCGGCGCCGTCGCCGGAGAGCAGGCGCGCGCCGTCGCCGTCGAGCCAGTCGAACAAGGCGGCGTCGCCGATGAGGCCGTATTTGACGATCTCCGCATAGCCGGCCTTCAGCTCGCGCAGAGGCAGCGTCGCGAGGATTGCGGTGTCGGCGAGCACCAGGCGCGGCTGGTGGAAGAGGCCGACGAGGTTCTTGCCCTCGGGCACGTTGATCGCGGTCTTGCCGCCGACGCTGCTGTCGACCTGGGCGAGGAGGGTGGTGGGGATCTGCACGAAGCCCATGCCGCGCCGCACCAGGCCGGCGGCCAGGCCGACGAGATCGCCGATGACGCCGCCGCCGAGCGCGATCACCAGATCGCCGCGCTCCAGCCGGGCGGCGAGCAGCGCCCGGCAGACATGCTCCAGCTCGGCGAAGCTCTTGGTCTGCTCGCCGGGGGGAAGGACGATCGCCTCGTGAGCGATGCCGGCGGCGGCGAGCGCGCCGCCGAGCGCCTGAAGATGCAGCGCCGCGACCGTCGCGTCGGTGACGATGGCGACGCGGGCCCGCTTCAGCAGCGGGGCGATGCGCGCCCCCGCCTCGCCGACGAGGCCGGGGCCGACCAGCACCTCGTAGGAGCGTGCGCCGAGGCTGACCGGAATGGCGGCGATGTCGGTCACGGCAGGCGCTCCCTGGGCAGTGCGCCGTATTCCTCCAGCGCGTGAATGATCGCCCGCACCACGCGGTCGTGCGGGCCGTCGCGGCTGTCGACCACGATGTCGGCCTCGGCATAGACCGGATAGCGCTCGGCGATCAGCCGCTCCATCGTGGCGCGCGGGTCGCCGGTCTGGAGCAGCGGGCGGTGGCCCTTGCGCCCGACCCGGTCCATCAGGAGGTCGAGATCGGCGCGCAGCCAGACCGAGATGCCGCGCGCCTTGATCGCGGCGCGGGTGCGCAGGTCCATATAGGCCCCGCCGCCGGTCGCCAGCACATGGCGGGGGCCGTCCAGCAGCCGGGCGATCACCTTGCGTTCGCCGTCGCGGAAGGCCGGTTCGCCGAAACGCGCGAAGATTTCGGAGACCGAACACCCCGCCGCCTCCTCGATCGCGTGGTCGGCATCGACGAAGGGCAGGTGCAGGAGATGGGCGAGACGCCGCCCGACCGTCGTCTTGCCGACGCCCATCAGCCCGACCAGCACGATGGTGCGGTCGCCAAGGGCCGGCGCGGCGTGGGGCTCTTGTTCCATTTCACCCGTCCCTAGCGCACCCTCTCCCGAACGCAAAGCCGCCTCAATCGACCGTCAATGTTTCCACGTCAGGGTTGACCCCTGCGGGACGAAGGGCCAATCCGTGCGAAGCAACCGAATCGCAACCAGGGCCGAACCCATGTCGCGCAGCGCCGTTTTCTCAGTATTGCTGCTTGGTCTGGTGATTGCCGGGTTCGCGGGGCTGGTTTACCTCGCCAATTCGTCCGAGCCGCCGCAGCGCCAGGTGGAGCAGACGATCCCGGATGACAAGCTCCCGAAATAGCCTCGCCGCGCTTCTCGCCGCGCTGGCCTTCGCCGGTCTCGCCGCCGCGCAGGACGGCAGCGGCATCCCCCGCGATCCCTCGCAGGACGTCCCGGAGCGCAAGCCGCCCAATCGCGAGGGTTCGGTCGCCGTGCCGTTGCCCCCCTCGGGGACGATCGGCAATCCCGCCGCGCCCGGCGAGGAAGAGGACGTGCTGCCCTCGGCCGCGCCGCCCGCCGGACAGGAGGGCGAGTTCGCCAATCCCTCCGACGGCGCCCTGGCGCCGGCCCAGCCGGGCATCCTCGACACCTCCAGCGAGGACACGCCCAACACGCTGCCGATCGGCCAGCTGCCCGAGACGCTGTCGCGCCGCCAGCTGGAGATGCAGCCGGGCGCCGAGATGCAGCCCTCGGCCGTGACGGTCGAGGAACTGGGCGAGGTCGACGCCTCGGACAAGGGCACGCTGGACGAGGCCGCCGGCGGCCTCGGCGGCGATCTCTTCGAAGGCTCCGACTATCCCACCATCGCCGAACTGCTCGAGGACATGCCGGTCGCCACGCTCTCGCCGGCCATGAACGGGCTGGCCCGCCGCGTGCTGCTGACCGGGGCCAAGCCCTCCGACGCCAATAGCGGCGGGCCGACCCTGCTCGACATCCGTGCCGCCCGGCTGGCCGAGGCCGGCCTGACCGCCGACCTGATCGCCCTGCTGGAGGCCTCGGGCAGCGAGGCGGTCGGCGACAGGCAGGCGCTCGGCGCCGCCCTGCTGCTGGCCGGCCGCGAGGTCGAAGCCTGCGGCGCGGCCGACGGCATCGAGGCCAGCGACAGCGCGGCGCTGCAGATGCGCGCGCTCTGCCAGATCGCGGCAGGCGATGGCGCCGCGGCGGCGCTGAGCGCCGACCTGGCGCGGGTGAAGGGCCTCGACGATGCGGCCTTCTTCGCGCTCGTCGCCCATCTCGCCGAGGGCGCGCCGCTGGAGGCGGCGGCGCTGAAGGGACTGACGCCGGTGACGCTGGCGCTGGCGATCCGGGCCAAGGCGGCGCTCGGCCTCGCCGCGCTCGACGGCGCGTCGCCCGGCGTCGCCGCCGCGCTCGCCGCCGACGCGGGCCAGCCGACGGATCTGCGCCTCGCGGCGGGCGAGGCGGCGGCGGCGCGCGGCGCCTATGACAGCGCCGCGCTGCTCGATCTCTTCCAGGCGGTAAAGTTCAAGAGCGCCGCCTTCAAGGCGGCGGCGAGCGACGACGCGCGCGGCGGAGCGCTGCTCGTGCAGGCGGCGATCCGCACCGAGGGCCTCGAACCGCGCGCCAGGGCGATCGGCGCCGCGATGGACTTCGCCGGCCGGCGCGGCCTCGCGCCGCTCTACGCCGCGCTGCTCGGCCGCGCCGCCTGGGAAACCCCGCCGGCGGCCGACCTCGCGCCCTATGCCGACATGCTGACCCGCATCCTGCTGGCGACCGGCCGGGGCGACCGGGTCGCCGACTGGCTCAATCTCGGCCCGGCGCTGGGCGGCACGCTGGGCGACGAAACGGCGGCGCGGCTGGCGCTGGCGCTGCCCTCGCCCGAGCGCGCGGCGGCGGCCGCCGAGCCGCTGGCCCGCCTTGCCCGGGCAAGCGCGGCGGACACGGCGCTCGCCGCGCGGGTCATCGTCTATGCCGGAGCGCTCGATGCGATGGGCTACCCCATCCCCGCCGAGGCGCAGAGCCTGCTGCAGTCCTCGCCGCTGATCGCCGGGGCCCCGGCGGGCGGGGTGGAGACCGCCGAACTCGCCGAAGCGGCGCAGGCGGGCCGCAAGGGCGAGACCATCCTCAGGGCGCTGATCGTGCTGGGGGCCGGCGGTCCGGCCGACGCCCATCCCGCCTCGGTCATCGAGGCGGTGGCGGCCCTGTCGCGGGTCGGCCTCACCGCCGAGGCGAGCGCACTGGCGCTGGAGGCGGCGCTGGCGCGGCGCCAGGCGGCCGGTGGCGGCTGATGGGCCGGCCGCGCAAGCCCGCGCCGGCCGGCCTCGACGGCCTGCATCACCTTGAGGCCTTCCTGGAAATGCTCAGCGCCGAACGCGGCGCGGCCCGCAACACGCTGGACGCCTATCGCCGCGATCTCCTCGACCTCGCCTTGTTCCTCAAGCGGCGCGGGCGGACGCTCGCCGGGGCGGGCGAGGGCGACCTCACCGCCTATCTGGCCGGGATGGAAGCGGCCGGTCTCGCCCGCACCACGGCGCAGCGGCGGCTGTCGGCGATCAAGCAGTTCTGCAAGTTCCTGTTCGCCGAAGGGGTGCGCGCCGACGATCCCTCGTCGACGCTCGACGCCCCCAAGCGCGCCCGGCCGCTGCCGCGGATCGTCGCCGAGGACGACGTCTCCAGACTGCTCGCCGGCGCGGCGGGCGACCTCACGGCGAAGGGACTGCGCTTCCGCGCGCTGCTGGAGCTGGCCTGCGGCTCGGGCCTCAGGGTCAGCGAACTGGTCTCCCTGCCGCTCAGCGCCGCGCCCCCCGCCGGGCGCATGATCTTCGTGCGCGGCAAGGGCGAGAAGGAGCGCATGGTGCCGATGAGCGCCGAGGCGCGCGCCGCGCTCGACGCCTGGCTGGCGGTGCGCCCGCTGACCCTGGCGCGCGGACCCGACGGGCGGCCGCTGCCGTCGCGCTTCGTGTTCCCCTCGCCGGCCCGGCAGGGACACCTGACGCGCCAGCAATTCGCGCTGGATCTGAAGGACGCGGCGCTGCAGGCCGGGATCGACCCCGCGCGCCTCTCGCCGCACACGCTGCGCCATGCCTTCGCGACGCACCTGCTGAGCCGCGGCGCCGACCTGCGCAGCCTGCAGACCATGCTCGGCCATGCCGACATCGCGACGACCCAGATCTACACCCATGTCGTGGACGAGCGCCTGCGCGAGACGGTCGAGCAGGCGCACCCTTTGTCGCAGCGACGCCGCCCCGCCCGAGTGCGAGACTGATCGCGGAAACCCCGCCCGGCCCGGGCCATCATCCGGTTCCCATCGGACCAGCGACGACATGCCCCTCAGATCGAAGCTCTTTCGCGGCGATCCCAAGCTGGAAGCCTGCCTGGTCAGCGATCCCGCCCACGTCACGCCCGGCGCGAGCGGGCCGCACGTGGCGAAGATCCATACCGCGCTGTTCCTGGTCGACGGCGCCTCGGTCGCTTCGGCGGAGCTGGAGCGCCAGCACTACGGCCCCTCGACGACCGCCGCGGTGCTGGCCTTCAAGCGCAAGCGGCACATCATCAACTACAGCTACCAGACCAAGGCCGACAACATCGTCGGCAAGATGACGATCGCGGCGCTCGACGCCGAGGTGTTGCTCTACGAGCTGAAAGGCCCGCTGCCGAACGGCGACGCCGCCAATACGCAGTTCACCTGACCATGGCCGGAACGCTCGACGCCAAGCAGGTCTCGTTCGCCATCGTCAGCACCGGCGCGGTCGCCGGCTCGGCCGTGGACGATTCCAAGAACCGCTTCTTCGGCCATCTCACCAAGGGCTGGAACGGCAAGATCTGGGACGCCGACGCGATCACCTGGACGGCGAACGCGCCGTCCACCATCCCGGCAGCGGAGCGCGACAGCTGGGATTTCGGCTTCGTGCAGATCGCCGAGGCGACCAAGTTCCAGGCTTTCTACTCCTCGCGCATCCCCAGCGAGGGGGCGATCATCGTCGACTATTTCATCAAGCCGGCGATGACGCAGACCATCCTGCTCGACGGCGGCTCCAAGACCGCGCCCGAGCCCTGGTATCGCGATCCGGCCGGGGCGGTGCTGCCGAACGGGCGCATCCAGTCGGCCTCGGGTGACCATCCCGGGCTCGCCGTGCCGCTCAGGCTGGAGAACAAGGTCTGCTCCTACGTGAAGAACTATCTCTTCCACGTCATCATGGACCGCCGCTTCTGGACGGTGTTCGCCGCCAAGCCGCCGGGCGGGACGATCCAGTATGTCGGCCACTTCGCCTGGCGGGTGCGCTACGAGTTCATGCTGAAATGGCAGAACAAGGCGGCAGTCGTCTCGAAGAACGATTCGGTGGTCACCGTGCCGGCCAAGGGCGAGAGCGGGCGGCCCGCCGAAGCGGCGATCCAGGCGATGCTGGACGATCCCAAGGGGCCGCGCGCCAACGATGTCGGCACCAAGGCGCAGATGTCCGCCGAGACCGGCGCCGATCCGAACCGCCGCGACCTGCCGCGCCGCTTCGCCAACACGCCGTTCGATTTCTGGACGCAGACCTGAAGCCTATTGCGGCTCGGGGGCCTTGAGCGATTCCACGTCGAGGCTGGCGCAGTTGGTGCAGAAATGGCCCTCGGCGCGGATCACGAATTCGAAGCTCTCGCTGAAGCCCTCGCCGCCTGCCCAGGCGTCCTTGAAGCGCAGGACCTGCGGCTTCATACCGGGCGGGGCATAGACGCCGGCGATGACGTAGCGGCCGGCCGGGATGTCGAGGATCTTGCCGTGCCCGGGCGTGCGCGGCGCGCCGCCCCGGCGCACGATCGGGGGGATCGTCGAGCCGTCGATCAGAGCGCCCACTGGAGTCAGCGTGTAGGTGATGTTGTCCTGGTCCTCGACATAGATGTGGTCGGTGCCGAGATTGACATAGAGAAAGGCGCCGTACTCGCCCATGTCGGGCGGCCGCTTGCGGCCGGTGAGGGCCCAGGTGAAGTTGCGCACGCCGCCGTCCACGGCATCGAAGGAGTCGGTCTCGTCCGGCTTCAGGTCGATCTTGAAGGTCTGGTCCTCGAAGGTGCGCTCCATCGTGGCATAGGCGCGATAGGCGCCGAACGAGATGCGGGCGCGGTAGGAGCCGTCCTCTTTCGTGGTCACGAAGACGTTGTTGTCGCCGACCCCGTCTATGAAGACCTGGACGCCGGCAAGCGGCTGGCCGGCGGCATCGGTGGCGACGCCATGGACGAAGCCCGGCTCGACCGGCCGGGCGGTCGGCGTCTCGGCGGCGGCGGCGCCCGCCAGCAGGGCGGCGAGGGCGATGGTCGGCAGAATCGGGGTCGCCATGTCGGCTCTCCAGGCGGGTTGGGGCGAGGGGCGGTGCGCAGCGTCCCTAACCGCCCGCCGCGCTCCGGTCGTTGTCGGCCGTCACGATTCGGCGGGACGCGGCGGACGCCGCCGGGTCACAGCATCGCCGCAAATTCGGGGCTATGGTGGCGGCCGCCCAACCCCCGAGGAGGCCGCCCATGCTCCGTCGCCTGCGTTTCACCCTCTGCGCCGCCGCCCTGCTCGGGGCGCCGGCCGCCCTCGCCGGTCCCGCCGCCGACAAGGCGGCCGAGCACCTCTATGCCGGGACGCTCAAGGCCGGCACGCTGGAATTGCAGGCGATGGCCCTCGCCGCGCCTGGCGACGCCGAGGCGGCCGCCGGGTTGGGGGCGCTGCAATTCGCGGCGGGGATCGAGCGCTTCGCGCAGGCGATGTACCGGCACGGGCTCGAACCCGGCGGCAGTTCGTTCGGTCCCCTGCTGCGGATGCCGCTGCCGTCCAATCCGGCCCCCGAGCCGCTTACCTATGACGGCCTGCGGACGATCTTCCAGACGCTCTCCGCCGATCTCGATGCGGCCGGCGCGACGCTTGCCAGGGTCGGCGAGCAGCCGGTCAAGCTGCCGCTCGCAACGGGGCGGATCCGCATCGACGTCGACGGCGACGGCACGGCGGGCGAGGGCGAACAGCTCATCGCCCTCGCCTTCGGCGACAGCGCGCCGGCCGAATTCAAGGCGCAGAACGAGGCCTTCGTCGTCGCCTTCGACACCGCCGACATCTACTGGCTGCAGGGCTACGCCCATCTGCTCGCCTCGGTCGCCGATTTCTGGCTCGCCTTCGACTTCCGCGAGACCTTCGATCTGACCTTCCACATCATCTTTCCGCGCGCCGGCCTGCCAAACGGCGCGGCGCTGAAGACCGGCGCGACGATGGGCGGCATGGAGGCGGACGAGATCGCCGACCTGATCGCGCTCATCCACCTGATCGACTGGCCGGTCGCCGACCGCGCCAGGCTGCAGGGCCTCGCGGCGCGCGGCCTGGCGGTCATCGAGCTCAACCGCAAGACCTGGGCGGCGGCGCGGGCCGAGACCGACGACGACCGCGAATGGCTGCCGGCGCCGGGGCAGAAGAGCGGCGTGATGGCCGGCATGGAGGTGACGGACGAGCGCATCGACGCCTGGCTGGCGGCGCTGACCGAGGCGGAGGCGGTGCTGAACGGCTCCAAGCTCGCCGGCCACTGGCGCTTCCAGAAGGGCTTCAGCCTGCCGCGCGTTCTCGCCGAGATGCAGAGCTTCGACCTCGTGCTGTGGGTCACCGGCCACGCGGCGCTGCCGTTCCTGGCGGACGGCCCCATCGCCGACGGCGAAGCCTTCGCCAACGCCGACCGCGTCTTCTCCGGCGATCTGCTGACCTATGCGTTCTGGTTCAACTGAAGGGCGGACCTTGAGGGATATCAAGGCCGCGGCGCGGCCCGCGGCGTAGTCGAAGCGCCGCACGAGACTGTGGCCGCCGCCGGTCGCGGCGGCGGTCATGCTCATGCCCCCTCAAGGAGATGACGCCATGGACCTCAAATCGTTGAATCCGTTCGGCCGTTCGTCCGCCCTCGCGCGCACCGGCGACGCCGATCCCTTCGCCAGCCTGCAGCGCGAGATCGACCGGCTGTTCGGGGATTTCGCCCGCGACTGGAAACTGCCCGCCGCGCTCGGCGGCGGCACGGGTTTCCTCAGCCCGAAGGTCAACGTCGCCGAGACCGAGAAGGGTCTTGAGCTGACGGCCGAACTGCCCGGCATCGACCAGAAGGACATCGATCTCGACCTCGCCGACGGCGTGCTGACGCTAAAGGCCGAGCACCGAAGCGAGAAGGAGGAGACCGACGAGAAGAAGCACTATCATGTCGTCGAGCGTTCGACCGGCTCGTATCTGCGCCGCTTCGCGGTGCCCTTCGAGCCCGACCAGGACAAGGTCGAGGCGAGCTTCGACAAGGGCGTGCTGAAGGTCTTCGTGCCGCGCTCAGCGGCCGCCGCCAAGCAGTCGAAGAAGATCGCCATCTCCTGACCGCGTCTGGAGCCCTTTCCTTTCCGATGGGATCGGAACGGGGCTCCAGGTTCTTGATCGAGCATCGTCTTCTCGAAGAACCGGCATCCGCTTCTTGGGATGATGCTCTAGTCCGGCGCGTTCACCCGCGCGGCGAGGGCGGCGACGTCCAGTTCGCCCTCGCGCGTCTGTCCGCCCATCGCCATGAAGCGCCTCATGTTGCGCTGGGCGGCCGGCGTGCGCAGCAGGGTCTGGAAGAGATAGGCCTCCTCCACCAGGCCCTGTTCGAGGGGCAGGTCGGCGGCGTTGACCGCCAGCTTGGCGGCGCGCACCGCCTCGGGCGGAAACGAGGCGATCCGGGCCGCCAGGCGGTCGACGAAGGGGCCGATCTCGTCCGCCCTGAAGAGGCGGTCGAGATAGCCCCAGCGCTCGGCCGTCTCGGCGTCGAGATCCTCGCCGCCCATGATGATCTCGAGGGCGCGGCCGCGACCGACGAGGCGCGGCAGGCGCTGCGTCCCGCCGCCGCCCGGCAGGATGCCGATCGGCACCTCCATCTGGTTGATCCGCGTCTTGCCGATGACGCCGTAGCGCAGGTCGAAGGCCGAGACGGTCTCGCTGCCGCCGCCGCCGACCCGGCCCTCGATCTGCGCGATGGTGACCTTGGGCATGGTGCGGAAGCGTTCGCCCATCGCATGGAAGTCGTTGAGCGCGGCGCTGCGCTCGGCCGGCGCGTCGGTCGGGAAGGCGAGGATCGCCGCGACGTCGAAATGGGCGATGAAGAAATCGGGATCGGCGCTGCGGAGCACGAGAACCGAAACCTCGTCGTCGGCCTCGATCTCCTTCGACAGCTGCACCAGCTCGCCATAGAGCTGCAGCGTCATCACGTTGATGGGCGGTGCGTCGATGGTGGCGACCGCGACGCGGCCGGACTTCGCGACGCGGATCAGCGCCAGATCGTAGGGCATGGGCGTTTCCCGGTTTGTCTGCGCCGCCAGCTTGAACGCCGGCGCGGCCGGCGCAAACCGCCAAACCGCCGCAGGCGGGCGCGCTTGACGCCGGTGTGGGTCTTTGCATAATCACCATTATGCCAAAACAAGTCGACCACGCCGGCCGCATCCGCACCATCGCCTCGGCGGCGATTCAGGCGATCGGCGAGGTCGGGCTCGACGCGCTGCGCCTGCGCGACGTCGCCGAGGCCGGCGCCATGACGACCGGCGCGGTGACGCATTACTTCGACGGCAAGGACGCGGTGCTGGAGGCGGCGCTCGCCGAAGTCGTGCGCCGCATCCTCGAAGGCCAGGCCGCGCTCGATGCGGAAGTCGAGCGCGGCGATCCGGTCGCCGCCATCGCCGCCTTTCTGCCCGACACCGAGGAGCGGCGGCGCGACTGGAAGGTCTGGTTCGCCTTCTGGGCGCGGGCCGCCGCCGACGAGCGGCTGCGCGCCCTGCACAAATCCTACTATGCCGACGTGATCGGGCGGCTGGACGCGACGCTGGCGCGCCACATACCGCCCCGCCGCCGGGCCGGCCTCGCCGACGCCATCGTCGCGGCGGTGGACGGCGTCTCGATCCGCGCCGCGCTGGAGCCCGAGGACTGGCCGCCCGAGCGCCAGCGCCGGACGCTGGCGCTGCTGCTGGCGCCGCTGTTCGCGCCGCAGCCCAAGACCCGAAGGCCCATGCGCAAGACGCGTTGAACGACCCCAAGGAGGAGCCCATGCCCAGTCTCGTCACCCTCGCACCCGACACACCGATCGCCGAGATCATGGCGGTCCTCGCCCGCGACGGCGCGCTCATCGTGCGCGACGTGCTCACGCCAGCCGAGGCGGATGCGCTGCGCGCCGAGCTGCAGCCCTATGTCGATGCGACGCCGCCGGGGGCGGACGGCTTCTCCGGCTTCAACACGACGCGCACCGGGGCGCTGGTCGCCCGCTCCCCCGCCTGCCGCGCCCTGGTGATGCACAAGACGATCCGGGCGGCGTGCGACGCCTTCCTGCTGCCCAATTGCGAGCGCTACCAGCTTCACCTGGCGCAGCTCATCCGCATCAAGCCGGGCGAGCCGGCGCAGGCCATCCACCGCGACCGCTGGGCCTGGGGCACCTACCTGAAGGGCGTCGAGCCCCAGCTCAACACGATCTGGGCGGTGACCGACTTCACGAAGGAGAACGGCGCGACGCGGGTCGTGCCCGGCTCGTCCGACTGGCCCGACACGCGCGAAGCGACGGACGAGGAGATCGGCTATGCCGAGATGAAGCGCGGCTCGGTCCTCATCTATACCGGCACGGTCTTCCACAGCGGCGGCGCCAATGTCTCGAACGGCGACCGCATGGGCCTCAACATCACCTATGCGCTCGGCTGGCTGCGGCAGGAGGAAAACCAGTATCTCTCGTGCCCGCCCGAGATCGCCCGCACGCTCGACCCCGAACTGGCGCATCTCATCGGCTACGCCATGGGGCAGTACGCGCTCGGCTACTACACGCCGCCGCTGCCGCCGGGCGAGGGCCCCGAAGCCGTGTCGCCGGACTACGCCCTGACCGGCCGGATGGACGGATCGCTCGGCGGCGCCGAGCTGATGGAGAAGCTGCGCGGCCAGGTCCAGGCGTCGGCCGGCTGAAGCGGGCGGCCTATTTCCCGTCGCCCTGCGGCGTGAAGCCGAAGGGGTGGCGGAAACCCGGATCGTAGACGGTCTCGGGCGCCGCCCGCACCGCCTCGTCGATCGCCCGCGCGTCCTCGCCGACGAGGATGCGCCAGCGGCTGGACTTGACGCCGTCGAGGATGACGGTCGCGGCGGCGGCGGCGGTCATCGGCGCGTCGTCCTGGAAGCGGCGGCCCATGTCGGCGACGAGGGCGGCGATCTGGTCGTCGCTGAAGGCCGAGGGATCGACGCCCTGCGCCTTCATGCGGGCCCGCGTCGCGGCCAGTTCGGCGGCGCTGAGGCCGGTCTCGCCTTCCTTCAGCACGCTGCGCGTGTTGATGGCGATCGCTGTGCCGATATGGCCGGGCATGACGACCGAGCAGGTGACGTGCGGCGCGTTGAGGCGCAGATCGGTGATCAGCGCCTCGGTGAAGCCCTTCACCGCGAACTTGGCGGCGGAATAGGCGGTGTGCGGGGTGAGCGGCCCCAGACTCGCCCAGAAGCCGTTGACCGAGGAGGTGTTGGTGATGTGGCCGCGGTCGGCTTTCAGCAGCATCGGCAGGAAGGCCCGCGTCGTCCAGTAGACGCCGCCCCAGCAGATGGCGAAGGTCCGCTCCCACTCGTCGCGGTCGCCGGCGACGAAGCTGCCGCCGCCGCCGATGCCGGCATTGTTGAAGAGCAGATGGATGCGGTCGGTCTTCAGCTCCTCGGCCGCCTCGCGCTGGAAGCGTTTGATGTCGTCTTCCTTGCCGACATCGGCGATGTGGGCGGTGATGCGCGTGCCCTGCGGCAGGCCGGCCGCCTCGGCGAGGCGCTTGGTCTCGGCCATGGTGGCGGCGTTCACGTCGCACATCGCGACGGTGCAGCCCTCGGCGGCGAGCTGGCGGACGAGTTCGCGCCCCATGCCGGTGCCGCCGCCCGTCACGACGGCGATCCGTCCTGCGAAATCCATCATCCTGGTCTCCTCCTCGGGCGTCTCGTGCGCCGCGTGCGGGCGGAGTGAAGCGCAGCACCGGCCTCGCGTCCATCGCTGACGTAAGGGCAAACTTGCATGGGCGCCGCGCCTCCGCTTTATGCTGCGGCGCGAAACGATTGCCGGAGCCGTGCCATGTCCTTCACCACCGTCGACCGCGCCGAGGCGCCGCTCTACCGCTCCAAGCTGTTCCTGCCCGGCAGCCAGGTGAAGTTCTTCGAGAAGGCGGCGAAGGGCCCCGCCGACGTCGTCTGCCTCGACCTGGAGGACGCGGTCGCGCCCGCCGACAAGGTGCAGGCCCGCAAGAACGTCGTGCAGGCGCTCAACGAGGTCGATTTCGGCGACAAGATCGTCACCGTGCGCATCAACGGGCTCGACACCCATCTCGCCTATCGCGACGTGATCGATCTGGTGGAGCTGGGCGGCGAGCGGCTCGACGCCATCATGATCCCCAAGGTCGGGGTCGCCGCCGACGTCTACGCCGTCGACATGCTGGTGACCCAGGCCTCGAAATTTGTCGGCAAGAAGAAGCAGATCAAGCTCGAGGTGATCCTCGAAACGGCGCTCGGCATGACCAATATCGACGCGATCTGCGGTTCCTCGAAGCGGCTGCAGAGCGTGCATTTCGGCTCGGCCGACTACGCCGCCTCGGCGGGTATGCGCACCACCAATATCGGCGGCGGCAACGCCGACTACGTGATGCTCACCGACAAGGACGAGAACGGCGCGCGGGTGCGCCACTGGAACGACCTGTGGCACTATCCGCTGATCCGCATGGTCGCGGCGGCGCGCGCCCACGGCATCACGCCGATCGACGGGCCGTTCGGCGACTACAACGATCCCGACGGCTTCCGCGTGCAGGCGAACCGCACGGCGATCCTCGGCTGCGAGGGCAAGTGGGCGATCCATCCCAACCAGGTGCCGCTGGCCAACGAGGTCTTCACGCCGCCCACCGCCGAGGTTGAGAAGGCCCGCGCCATTCTCGCCGCGATGGCCGAGGCGCAGGCTTCGGGCGCGGGCGCGGCGACCTATAAGGGCGTGCTCATCGACGCCGCCTCGATCCGCCAGGCCGAGGTGATCGTCAAGCAGGCCGACATCATCGCGGCCCGCACCGGCGGCTGAGGCCGCCCTAGCGCCCGGTCAGCGACAGGAGATTGCCGTCCGGGTCGTTGAACCAGGCGACCTTGGTGCCGTCCGGTCCGGTCCAGATGCCGTCGGGGCCCTGCGCGTCGCCGAGGAACTCGTAGCGGATGAGGGCGACGCCGTGCGCGCTGAGCCTCTGCGCCGAGGCGGCGATGTCGTCCACCGCGAAGCCGAAGACCGGATGCTGGCCGGCCTTGAAGCCGGGCAGCGTGGTGATGCGCACCATCGCGTCGCCGATGCGGGCGACCAGCGCGAACGGATCCTGGGTGAGGTGCAGCCCCAGCACCGTGCCGTAGAAGTGCCGCGCCGTTTCGGTGTCGGTGGTCGAGATGAAGGCGACCGCCTTCGCGCCGTCGAGCATGTGAACGTCCTCCCGCGCGCCGCCCGCGCGCTCCGGCAGGTTAGGCGGCGGCGCGGAGACGGGGAATCGCTCGAATCGCCGCAGCCTCAGCCGAGCGCTCCTTGGGCGCGCGCCAGCTTTTCGGGATTGCGGACGATGAAGAGGCGGGCGATGCGGCCCTCCTCGATGTCGGCTGTGTAGAGCGAGTGCAGCACGCCGCCTTGCGAGAGCGCGAGGCCGAACTGGCCGTTGACCTCGACGGCGGCGATGTCGGCGATCTCGCCGGCATGCTTGCGCGCGACGCTGATCAGCACCTGCACCGCGTCGTCCGGGCCGACCAGCGGGCGCAGCGCGGCGCGCGCCTTGCCGCCGCCGTCGGAATAGACGATCGCGTCCTCGGTCAGCAGCGCCTTCATCGCCGCCGCGTCGCCATTGGCGGCCGCCGCCATGAAGGCGGCGACGACGCGCTGCTGCACGGCCCGGTCGGTCTCGAAGCGCGGGCGGCCCGAACGCACGCGCTCGCGGGCCCGGCTGACCAGCTTGCGGCAGGCGGTCTCGGTCTTCTTCAGCGCGGCGGCGATCTCGTCGTAGCCGCAGTCGAAGGCGTCGTGCAGGATGAAGGCGGCGCGCTCGTCGGGACTGAGGCGTTCGAGCACATGCAGGAAGCCGAGGCTGATGCGCTCGGCGCGATCGTCTTCCTCGCCCGCTTCGGCCAGCGGCTCGACCACCGGCTCGGGCAGCCAGGGGCCGACATACGCCTCGCGCCGCGCCTTCGCCTTGCGCAGCGCGTCGATGGCGAGGCGCGAAGCGGCGCGGGTCAGCCAGGCCTGCGGATTGGCGACGGCGCCGCGGTCGGCCTTCGCCCAGCGCAGGAAGGTCTCCTGGACCACGTCCTCGGCGGCGGCGCGCTCGCCCAGCATCCGGTAGGCGAGGCGGACGAGCCGGCCGCGCTCGGCCTCGAAGGCGTCGCCGTGGCGGGCGGCGCCGCTCATGCGGCCTCCAGCGGCTGGGCGACGACCACCTCGCCGTGCGGCAGGCGGATGCGGGTGCAGGCGGCGGCATGGCCGAGCGCCCGTTTCACCAGCGGATAGCTGCGCGCCCCGGCGGCGGTCAGCGCCAGCGCCATGACGGTCTCCTTGCCCCAGCGCCGCTCCACCTCGGCGCGCAGGTCTGCGGCGACCCTGTGGCCCTTGCAGAAGGCGGCGGCGAAGTCGAAGCCGAGCTGGGCGTCGGGATCGGCGGGCCCGCCGGCGAGCAGCGCGTGGACCGCGTCCGGCGCGACGCCGGCCTCCAGCGCCATGTCGGCGACGAGCTGGGTGCAGGGGCCGCAATCCTCGTGCAGCGTCGCGGCCAGCATCGCGCCGAACCAGGCGCCCGGCGGCGCGGCGCCCCGCATCCGCAGCGCCGTCTGGGCGCGGACGAAGCGGCGAAAGGCCCCGGGCGATGCGTCGGTCATCTCGTGCAGATAGCTCGCGTCATAGCGGTAGCGCGTCTCCAGCCTGCGGATCATACGATGATAGAGCCAGCCGAGCATCAGAGACTCCCTTGGATCTGCGCGGCGCGCCAGGCGACGAAGAGGCCGAGCGCGCCGGGAACGACGACGCCGCCGGCTTCCAGCGCCGCCGAGGCGGCCGGGGCATGGTGGATGTGGACGAGGTGGAAGAGCCCGTGCAGGCCCGGCCAGGCGGCGGCCATCGCCGCGACGCCCCAGCCGAGCGCCGGGCGGACAGCGTAGGCGGCGAAACCGGCCGCGGCGACCAGGAAGGCGAAGCCGATATCGACCACGAAATGCGGATTGAACGGCCCGGTCAGCGCGACGCCGGGCGTCGCCCCATACCAGTCGCCGGGAGCGGCGATCATCGCCGCCGCGTTGAGGCCGTGAAAGAGGGCGAGCGCCGCCGCCAGAAGCCGGGTGAACATGCCGAACCGTCCTTGTCTCCTGGCAAAGACGGGGCTCTGGACGATTTGTGACCGGCGCGCGGCGTTAACGTAACGGCAGCCGCGATTGACAGACGCCCCCTCCATCGCGGATGTGAGGCCCATGAGCACCTATCTCGAATTCGAGAAGCCGATCGCCGAGCTGGAGACCAAGGTCTCCGAGCTGCGCAAGCTGGCCGAGGCGACGCCCGGCATGAACGTCGCCGACGAGGCGTCCCGGCTGGAGGCCCGCGCCGCCCAGCTTCTGAAGGACACCTACGCCAAGCTGACGCCCTGGCAGAAGACGCTGGTCGCCCGCCATCCCGGCCGGCCGCATTTCTACGACTATGTGCGCGGCCTCATCGAGGACTTCACGCCGCTCGCCGGCGACCGCGGCTTCGGCGACGACGCCGCCATCGTCGGCGGCCTCGGGCGCTTCCGCGGCCAGCCGGTCGCCCTGATCGGGCACGAGAAGGGCAACGACACCAAGTCGCGCCTGAAGCACAATTTCGGCATGGCGACGCCGGAAGGCTATCGCAAGGCGATCCGCATCATGGATCTCGCCGACCGCTTCGGCATGCCGGTCATCACGCTGCCCGACACGCCGGGCGCCTATCCGGGCCTGGTCTCGGAGGAGCGCGGCGTCGCCGAGGCGATCGCCCGTTCGACCGACCGCTCGCTCAGCCTGGAAGTGCCGCTCATCTGCGTGGTGACGGGCGAGGGCATGTCGGGCGGGGCGATCGCCATCGCCGCGGGCAATGCGGTGATGATGCTGGAGCACTCGATCTATGCGGTGATCTCGCCGGAAGGCTGCGCCTCGATCCTGTGGCGCTCGGCCGACAAGGCGGCGGACGCGGCGACCGCGATGAAGATCACGGCGCAGGACCTGCTGGCGCTGAAGGTGATCGACCGGGTGATCCCGGAGCCGGTCGGCGGCGCGCACCGCGACCCGCTGGCGGCGGTCGCGGCGGTGGGCGAGGCGATCGCCGCGGAACTCGCGGCGCTGGCCGGCAAGGACGGCGCGACGCTGAAGCGCGAGCGGCGCGAGAAATTCCTGCGCATGGGCCGCAGCCTGGCAGCCTAGCGCCTACACCGTCACCTGGGCGCCGAGTTCGACGACGCGGCCGGTGGGGATCTGGAAGAAGTCCGTCGCGTTGGTCGCGTTGCGGTTCAGCGCGATGAACAGCTTGTCCTGCCAGCGCGGCATGCCCGAACGGCGGTCGGGCACGATCACCTTGCGGCCGAGGAAGAACGACGTCGTCATGATGTCGAACTTCAGCCCCTGCTTCTTCAGCCGGGCGAGGGCGCGCGGCACGTTCGGCGTCTCCATGTAGCCGAAATTCAGGATCACCCGCGTCACGTCGTCGTCGATCTTCTCGACCTTGGCGCGCTGTTCCTCGGCGACGCGCGGGTAGGAGGCGGTGAACACGGTCAGCATGATCAGCTTCTCGTGCAGCACCTTGTTGTGCTTGAGGTTGTGGAAGAGGGCCGGCGGCGCGACCTCGACGTCGTTCGACAGGAACACCGCCGTGCCGGGCACCCGCACCGGCGGGCTCTTGCGCAGCATGTCGAGCAGGTCTTCCAGCTTCATCGAGTCGCGGCGGGTCTTTTCCTGGACGATCTGGTTGCCGCGCCGCCAGGTCCACATGATCAGCATCATGCCGATGCCGAGCAGCAGCGGCACATAGGCGCCCTGGAACAGCTTGAGCAGGTTGGCCGACAGGAAGGTCAGTTCGATCAGCAGGATCGGCGCGATGATGGCGATCGTCCAGGGGCGCGACACGCCCCAGACGCGGCGGACGATGACATAGGCGAGCAGCGAGGAGACGACCATCGTGCCGGTCACCGCGATGCCGTAGGCGTGGCTGAGCGCCGAGGACGAGCCGAAGCCGATGACCAGCGAGATGACGCCCACGAAGAGCATCGTGTTGACGACCGGCATGTAGATCTGCCCGGCCGCGGTCTCGCTGGTGCGGCGGATCTCCATGCGCGGCAGCAGGCCGAGCTGCACCGCCTGCTGGGTCAGCGAGAAGGCGCCGGTGATGACCGCCTGGCTGGCGATCACGGTGGCCATGGTCGCCAGGATCACCAGCGGCACCAGCAATTCCTCGGGGGCCAGCAGGAAGAAGGGATTGCCGGCGGCCTCCGGGCGGGCGAGCACCAGCGCGCCCTGGCCGAAATAGTTGAGCGTCAGGGCGGGGAAGACGAACCACATCCAGGCGGCGGTGATCGGCTTGCGCCCGAAATGGCCCATGTCGGCATAGAGCGCCTCGCAGCCCGTGACGGTGAGGAACACCGAGCCGAGCACCAGCAGGCCGGCGAGACCGTGATCGAACAGGAAGCCGACGGCGAAGGTCGGGCTCAGCGCATAGAGGATCTTGGGGTCGTCGAGGATATGCATCGCCCCGAGGCCGCCGATGGTGAGGAACCAGACGACGCAGATCGGGCCGAAGGCGGCCGAGACGCGCCCCGTTCCGTGGCGCTGCACCGAGAACAGCACGCCCAGGATGATGATCGCCATCGGCAGGATGTACGGATCGAAGGCGTCGGTGACGAGCGAGAGGCCTTCCAGCGCCGACAGCACCGAGATCGCCGGCGTGATGATCGCTTCGCCCGCGAACAGCGAGGCGCCGGCGATGCCGAGCACGAAGATCGTCGTCGTCCGCCGGCCATAGGCCTTCTGCGCCAGCGCCATCAGCGACAGCGTGCCGCCTTCGCCGTTGTTGTCGGTGCGCAGCAGGAAGACGACGTATTTCAGGGTGACGATGATGGTCAGCGACCAGAACATCAGCGAGACGATGCCGATGATCTCGCTGCGGGCGAGCCCGTCGACGCTGGCCGCCGTCAGCGCCTCGCGGAACGCATAGAGCGGACTGGTGCCGATGTCGCCGTAGACGATCCCGATGCTGCCGAGCGTCAACGCCCAGAACGGGGCCTTGCGATGCTGGTCGGGCTCGCCGTGCGCCGTCGTGCCGGTGCTGGCGGGTGCGGTATCGGTCAAAGTCGCATCACGCGGATCGCCGGGATTGGCCCCTCAGAAGCGCCGCAATCTACGCGCCGCCTCACGAATGTCTACGCCGCCGAAGCAATATTCACGCTTGACCTTGCGCACCGAAAGGAGTTGCGGCGGCGCTATGGCGACAGCGCGCCGCCGCCCTCCAGCCGCTTCGCCTCGGCCTCGGCGGCCGCCAGCGCGTCCTTCGCCGCCTGCAGCGCGGCCTCGGCCTTGGCGACGCCCTCGTCGTCCATGATCGCCCGGCCGTTGAGATCCTCGACGCGGACGAAGTCGATGGCGTAGGCGTAGCCGCCGTCGGGCTCGACGCGCGATTCCTGGGCGGCCGCGTTGCCGGGCGCCGCGAGGTCGGGGGTGACGAAGACGAATTTGGTCTCGCCGGTCGTCACCGCCTCGGCGAACTTGAAGGTGAAGCGCTCGTCGATCCAGGGCGCGGCCGCGCCCTTGGCGCCGACGGTCGCGCGAAAGACGATCGTCAGGATCGCCTCCGACGAGCCGTTCTGGAGATTGAACGAGAGCAGCGGCTCGGACTCGCCGCCGGCCCCCGGCCGCCACACGAATTGCGGATTGACGAGGGCGAGCGCGGCAAGGAAGCGCCCCGCCGACGCCTCGTTGCGCCGGGCGGCCTCGAGCGCTGCCTCGGCTTCGGGAATCTGCGCGGCCAGGGCCGGAATGGTCGTCTCGCGCATCTCGGCGACCCGCCGGGCGCGGGCCATGGCGATGACCTCGGCGGGCGTCTTGCCGGCGATCTCGGAGAGCGGCCAGCCCATCTCGATCGCCGCCTCGAAGTCGCCGCGCTCGCCGGGCGGCAGTCCGGCGCCGAGCGCGGCGATCGAGGCCTCGGCCGCCTCCTTCGAGGCGCCGTCGATCACCGTCGGCTTGCCCTCGCACGCCGCCAGCGCCAGGCTGGCGGCCAGGACGATCGCCCCCAGAGCGCCGCGCACGGGATCAGAACCCGATGCCGCGCGCGAAGGCGGCGATGTCGGCGACCAGCTTCTCGGGCTTCTCCAGCGCCGCGAAATGGCCGCCTTCGCCCATGTCGGTCCAGCGCGCGACGTTCATCTGCCGCTCGACCATCGAGCGGGGCGGGAAGGGGATGAGATCGACCGGGAAATTGGCGATGCCGACCGGCTTCTCGATGCGCGCCTTCTCCGGCACCGGCGCGCCGCCCGCGTCCTCGAACAGGCCGCGATAGAGCCAGGTCGAGGTCGCGAAGGTGCCGGTGACCAGATAGATCATGACGTTGGTCAGCATCTGGTCCATCGAATAGACGCTCTCGATGCGGCCGTCCTTCAGGTCCGACCAGCCGTGGAACTTCTCGACGATCCAGGCGGCGACGCCGACGGGCGAATCCATCAGCGCGTAGGAGAGGGTCAGCGGCTTGGTCGACTGCTCGCGGAAATAGCCGCCCTCGGCCTCGAACAGCGCCGCGGCGCGCATCGCGTAGGCGCGCTCCTCGTCGCTCTCGGGGCCGACGCCCGGCGAGCGCCAGCCGAGCATGTTGAGGTGCACGCCCGCGCAGGCCGGCGCCTCGTAGCCGAGCCAGCCGGAGACCGCGCTGCCCCAGTCGCCGCCCTGGGCGATGTAGCGATCGTAGCCGAGCGCCCGGGTCAGCAGCGCGTCGAAATGGGCGGCGATCGTGCGCGGCGAGATCGGCCGCTTCGGCTTGCCCGAGAAGCCGTAGCCGGGCAGCGAGGGCACGATCACGTCGAAGCCGTCCTCGGCCTTGCCGCCGAAGCGTTCTGGATGGGCGAGCGTCTCGACGATGTGCAGGAACTCGAAATAGGACCCCGGCCAGCCATGGCTGAGGATCAGCGGCCGGGGTGCGGGGTTGGAGCCCTTCTCGTGGACGAAGTGGATGTCGATCTCGCCCACCCGCGCCGTGAACTGGGGAAAACGGTTGAGGCCGGCTTCGGCCTTGCGCCAGTCGAAGCCGCCCTGCCAATGGGCGATCAGCGCCGCCATGTAGTCGGCGTTCGCGCCATAGGCCCATGGCCCGCCGGGGCCGCCGGCGGGCACGTCCGGCATGACGAAGGCGGCGACCCGGGCGGCGATGGCGTCGAGCGCCGCCTGCGGGATCGCCACGGTGAAGGGACGGGGAGCGGAGACGGCGAGGGTCATGGTCGGTTTCCGGATGGGAATAGGCTGCCGGCCCACGGTAGAAGCCGGGGCGGGCGCAATCAATCGCGGGGAAACGGTGCGAAGTATCGATTCAAATTTGAACCCTTACCAATCCTTAAGGCTGGCAGGCCAAGGTCGCGTGACATGACAGGGAATGTACGTCTGGTCCTCGTGGCGGCGTGCGCCCTGATCGATCCCGAGGGGCGCGTGCTGATGGCCCAGCGTCCCGAGGGGAAGGAACTGGCGGGGCTCTGGGAGTTCCCGGGAGGCAAGGTCGAGGATGGCGAAAGGCCCGAAGATGCGCTGGTCCGCGAGCTCCGCGAGGAGCTGGGCATCGGCGTGTCCGCGTCCGCGCTCGAGCCGTTCGCCTTCGCCAGCCACGCCTATGAGCGGTTCCATCTGCTCATGCCGCTCTACCTCTGCCGCGTCTGGACGGGCGAGGTGAGGCCGATGGAAGGACAGCGTATCCAATGGTCGGCGCTCGCCGGTCTCAACTCTCTACCCATGCCGCCGGCCGATGTGCCGCTCGTCGCGGCGCTTCAGCGCGAGGGGGCGCTTCAGTCATGAAGAAGTTGATGAATGTCGTCCGCCGCTTCGGCCGCGACGAGGCAGGCACCACGGCCATCGAGTACGGCCTGATCGCGACCTTCATCGCCCTGGCGGTGATTTCGTCGATCCAGCTTCTCGGCACGACGCTGATCACCGATTTCTACGACGTGGTCCTCGCCGCCTTCAACTAGGCCGGGACTTCAGCGCGTCCTCCAGCCGCATCCGGGCCGAGCCTGGCTTCAGCGGCTGCGGCTGGCTCTCGTGCGGCCGCCAGCCCGTCAGCGTGACGAAGGCGAAGGTCGCCGGCACCCGCCCGTCCGGCCCGCCGTGCCGTTCGGCATAGAGCGCCAGCGCCCGCATCAGCGTCCCCCGCGCCAGGAACGAGCGCCGCCGCGCGGTCAGCACGTTGGACTCCCCCGCGCCCCTCAGATCCGCCAGCAGCCTGAGCGGGTCGCCGTAGCGGATCGTCAGCCGGTCGGCGTCGGCGACCGGCAGCGCGAAGCCCGCCCGTTGCAGCAGCGCGCCGGCGTCGCGCACGTCGGCGAAGGGGAAGACCCGCGGCGACAGGCCGCCCGCCTCGATCTCGGCGTCGGCCAGAGCGGCGCGCAGCTCGTTGAGCGTCTCGGCCCCGAACATGACGCCGAGGAACAGACCGTCCGGCTTCAGCGCCGCGCCCGCCTGGACCAGCGCCCCGACCGGATCGTTGGCGGCATGGAGATCGAGCAGGCTGACCACCAGGTCGAAGTCGCCGCCCAGCCACGGCGAGGCCTCGGCATCCTCGTCCGGCCCGGCATGGACCAGCTGGGCGATCTTGCCCGGCGGCAGGCGGGCCTCCAGATGCCGGCCGCGGTCGCCCCAGACGAGGGCCCGGGCGAAGGGACGGGCGACGTCCATCAGCTTCTCCGCCGCGAGGTCCGCCGCATAGGCGTGCAGCACGTCGTGCGCCGGGAAGACGGCGGCCATGCGCGCCGCCCGGCGCCGCCGCAGGGGACGGTCGAAAAGTCGCGGGGGCGCGGCCTCGCGGTCGCGCCGGGATGGGCTAGGCTCGTCGCTCATGCGCGCCATGGATAGCCCGCGTCCGGCCTGGTTGGCGAGGCTCGCCCGCGCCGGAACGGGGCTGGCCGACGCGCTGTTCCCGCCCCAGTGCCTGGGCTGCGGGGCCGAGACGGGGGCCGCCGGGGCGCTCTGCACGCCATGCTGGGAGGCGACGGACTTCATCGACGCGGCGGCCTGCCGGCGCTGCGGCATCCCGCTGGAGGCCGGTTTCGCGGGCGACACCGAATGCGCCGCCTGCCTCGCCCGGCCGCCCGCCTTCGCCCGCGCCAGGGCGGTCTTCCGCTACGACACGGCGCGCGACCTCGTGCTGCGCTTCAAGCACGGCGACCGCACCGACTACGCTCCTGCCTTCGCCGCCTGGATGGCCCGGGCCGGGGCCGATCTTCTCGCCGCCGCCGACCTCGTCGTGCCGGTGCCGCTGCATCGCTGGCGGCTGCTGGCCCGGCGCTACAATCAGGCGGCGGTGCTGGCGAACGCGCTCGCCAGGCGAACCGGCAAGAGGGTTCTCGCCGACGCCCTGACGCGGACGCGGCCGACGCCCAGCCAGGGCGCGATGGTCTCGGCGCGGGCCCGCCGGCGCAACGTGCAGGGGGCGTTCGCGGTGCGGCGCGGCGCGGCCTGGGCGCTGGGCGGCAAATCGGTGCTGCTGGTCGACGACGTGATGACCACCGGCGCGACGCTGGAGGCGGCGGCGCGCGCCCTGCTGCGGGCCGGGGCGCGCGAGGTGAGCGCCCTGACGCTGGCCCGCGTTGTGCGGCCGGAGGAAGCGCCTATATTGGCATGATCATGAAGCCGGTCACGATCTACACCACCGCCTGGTGTCCCTATTGCCACCGCGCCAAGGCGCTGCTCGCCGCCAAGGGCGCGCCGTTCGAGGAAATCGACGTGACGATGGACGGCAGGCTGCGCGCCGAGATGGAGGCGAAGGCCGGCCGCCACACCGTCCCGCAGATCTGGATCGGCGACGCCCATGTCGGCGGCTGCGACGATCTCCAGGCGCTCGACCGGGCCGGCCGCCTCGACGCGCTGCTGGCGGGCTAGGCAATGGCCGGGACCTTTCGCGCGGCCTGCGTGCAGCTGCGCTCCAGCGACGACATGGCGGAGAACATCCGCGACGCCTCGGCGCTGATCCGCGAGGCGGCGGCGCAGGGCGCGCACTATGTGCAGACGCCCGAGAACACCTGCCTGATGGCCCCCGACGGCGGCGCGAAGTTCGAGCTGACCTTCGCCGAGGCCGACGATCCGGCGCTGCCCGCCTTCCGCGCCCTCGCCGCCGAACTCGGCATCTGGCTGCATGTCGGCTCGCTCGCCATCAAGGTCGGGCCCGGCAAGGTCGCCAACCGCGCCTACGTGATCGACCCGAAGGGCGCGATCGCCGCGTCCTACGACAAGATCCACCTGTTCGACGTGCAGCTCGCGAACGGCGAGGACTACAAGGAAAGCGCCACCGTCGCGCCGGGCGGACGGCTTGCCGCCGTCGATCTGCCCTGGGGGCGGCTCGGGCTTTCGATATGCTACGACATCCGCTTTCCCCATCTCTACCGGGCGCTCGCCAAGGCGGGCTGCGCCTTCATCGCCATCCCCGCCGCCTTCACCAGGACGACGGGCGAGGCGCACTGGCACATCCTCCAGCGCGCCCGGGCGATCGAGACCGGCGCCTTCGTCATCTCGGCCGCCCAGGGCGGGCGTCACGCCAACGGCCGCCAGACCTTCGGCCACAGCCTCATCGTCGGCCCGTGGGGCGAGATCCTGGCCGAGGCCGGAACCGATCCCTGCGTCATCGTCGCCGACATCGACCCGGCCGAGGTGGCGACGGTGCGCGGCCGCATCCCCTCGCTCACCCACGACCGCCCGTTCGCCTGACGGACGGGCCGGCGGTCCCGCCGCTCTTGCCGCGGCGCAGCATCGGCCCCATGTTCGCAGTCATGGAAATTTCATCGGTGCGCGCGCAGGCTTGAGTCCGCCATGATCAGGTACGACCTCGAGTGCCGGAAGAAGCATCGCTTCGAAGGCTGGTTCGCCTCCTCCTCGGCCTATGAGGCCGAGGTCGCGAAGGGCCGCGTCGCCTGTCCGGTCTGCAATTCCCGGAAGATTTCCAAGGCGCCGATGGCGCCGTCGGTGGCGACCCGCGCGTCCGGCGCCGATGCGATGCCGGACCCGGCGCAGATGCGCCAGATGCTGGTCAAGCTGCGCCGCCATGTGGAGCGCACCGGCGAGCATGTCGGCGAGCGCTTCGCCGAGGAGGCCCGGGCCATTCATCACGGCGAGGCCGACGACCGCCCGATCTACGGCGACGCGACGCCGGGCGACGTCGAGGCGCTGCGCGAGGAGGGCATTCAGACCGCGCGCATTCCCTGGGTGCCGCTCGGCGACGCCTAGCGCCGGCGCGCCATCGCCCTGGCGAGCCCGTCCTCCAGCAGCGCCCGCGCCGGCTCGTAGCGCGTCGCCACCCGCTCCGCCGCGCCGGGCAGGGCCGCGACCCGCGCCGGATCGCGATTGTCCTCGTTGTCCGCCAGCTTCACCCGCAGCACGGCGATGTCGCCGCTGTCGGCCAGGGCGGCGATCCAGGCGAGATAGTCGCTGCCCTCGGGCCGCGTCACCGCGCGGACGATGCGGACCGTCTCGGCGCTCACGCCCTCGGCGACGAGGGCGGCCTCGTCGGCCGCGGTGTCTTCCAGGGCGTCGTGCAGCCAGGCCGCCGCCACCTCGTCGGCGCTCGCCTGCGGCCAGCGCCGCTTCAGGATCGCCGCGACGCGCGCCAGATGCGTCACGTAGGGCGCCCCGGCCTTGTCGAGATGGCCGTCATGCAGCCGTGCGGCGAGGGCGGGAATGTCGGGTCTTTCTGCATCGCTCATCGGGCGCCCCCCTTCGCATGGACATCATGGATAGCCGCTCGCGGCCGAGTGTGGCAAACGGAGCGGTCCAGAACCGGTGACGCCCATGACCTCGTCCTCCGACAGCGCCGCGCGCGAAAACGGCCTCGACCTGATGCCGCGCTTCGATGCGTCCGGCCTCATCACCGCCGTCGTCACCGAAGCCGGCAGCGGCGCGCTGCTGATGGTGGCGCACATGAACGAGGCGGCGCTGCGGCTGACGATCGAGAGCGGCGATGCCTGGTACTGGTCGCGCTCGCGCGGCGCGCTGTGGCGCAAGGGCGAGACCTCCGGCCACACGCAGAAGGTGGTCGAGCTGCGCATCGACTGCGACCAGGACGCGGTGTGGCTGCAGGTCGAGCAGACCGGCCCGGCCTGCCATACCGGCGCGCATTCCTGCTTCTACCGCGCGGTGCGCTCGCCGGAGGGACGCCTGGAGCGGGTCGGCTAGTCGATCACGAAACCGTCGAGCCGGGCGCGCACCGCGGCGTCGATGGCGGGCAGCTCGGCGGCATAGCGCTTGTTGACGGTCAGGCCGTAGGCGAAGCCCTCGCGCCACGGCGCCTGCAGCACCTTGCAGATGGTGCCGAAGCAGGCGGCGGCGATCTTCAGGCCGTCGTTGCGCTGGTAGACGGCGTAGAAATTGCCCGACTTCGCGGCGCTGCCCTCGGCGGATTCGATCACCAGCACGCCGCCCGGCAGGGTGCGCTCGCCATAGGCGCCGTAGGCCGCCATCTCGCCGCGCGCCAGCGCCAGCGCCGCGTCGTCGACCGGCAGGCGGCCGAAGCTCTTCTGCAGCGTGTAGAAGGCGCCTTCCCATTCGCTGTCGGGCAGTTGCTCCAGCTCGCGGCGGCGATAGTCGAGCCCCGCCATGTCGGGCAGCGCGCCCCAGAAATAGAGCACCGTGGCGGGACCGTAGCGCACCGGTCCGTCGGCCTCGGTCCCGTCGCAGCCGATGGGCAGCGTCTCCAGCGCCTCGCAGGGGATCTGCAGGTGCAGATCCAGCAGGTAGGCCTCGTGCGACAGCGCGACGTGCCGCTCGATCAGGCCGCCGGCGATGTCGAGCCCCCAGCGCACCACCGGCGCGATGAAGAGGCTCGATCCCGCCCACAGCACGATGATGAAGGCGATCAGGCCGTAGAAGCGCAGGCCCCGGCGGAGCCGCTCGCCGAAGGTGGGCGGCGGCGGCGGGGGCAGCGGCGAGCCGTAGTTCATGCCGGCTTCACCGCGAGCGCGAGATAGTTGACGCCGGTATCGGCCGAGCGCCGCCAGCTGTCGGCGAGCGGGTTGTAGGCGACGCCGGTGAGGTCGGCGACCTCGAGCCCCGCGGCGGTCAGCGCCGCCTTCAGCTCGGCCGGGGTGACGAACTTCGCCCAGTCATGGGTGCCGCGCGGCAGCCAGCCCAGGACATATTCGGCGCCGACGATGGCCAGCGCCCAGGCCTTCATCGTCCGGTTGAGCGTGGCGACCACCATCATGCCGCCGGGCTTCAGCAGGGCGGCGCAGCTGTCCATGAACAGCTTCACGTCGGCGACGTGCTCGACGACCTCCATGTTGAGGATCACGTCGAAGCGCTCGCCGGCGGCGGCCAGCGCCTCGGCGGTGGTCGCCCGGTAGTCGATGGCGAGGCCCTGCTCGGCGGCGTGGGCGCTGGCGGTGCCGATATTGCGCTCCGAGGCGTCGGCCCCGGTGACGGCGAAGCCGAGGCGGGCCATCGGCTCGCTCAGCAGGCCGCCGCCGCAGCCGATGTCGAGCAGGGCGAGGCCCTCGAACGGCCGCCGCGCGGCGCCGTCGCGGCCGAAGCGGGCGAGCGCCTTCTCGCGGATATAGGCCAGCCGCACCGGGTTGAAGCGGTGCAGCGGACGAAACTTGCCGGTCTCGTCCCACCATTCGGCGGCGATGGCGCTGAAGCGCGCGACATCGGCGGCATCGACGGTCGAGCGGCCGGCGTGCGGCGCTTCTGCGGGGACGGCGGTCATGGCGCCTATGTAAGGCGGCCGGGCCGCCGCGCCAACCGCCTGTTTTGTGTTGCCACCGGGGGGTGCGGCCTGTATCGCCTTGCCGCCTCCCGACCCCTTGAGAAACCCGCCGCCGCCGCCGATGTCCGCCTCGATGAAACCCCGCCTCGTGATGAAGTTCGGCGGCACCTCCGTGGCCGGCGTGGAGCGCATCCGCGCCGTCGCGCGGCTGGTCAAGCGCCAGGTCGAACTGGGCTACGACGTCGCCGTCGTGGTCTCGGCGATGTCGGGCGAGACCAACAAGCTGGTCGCCTTCACCCGCGAGATGTCGCCGCTGCACGACGCGCGCGAGTACGACGCCATCGCCTCGACCGGCGAGAACGTGACGGCCGGCCTGACCGCCGTCGCGCTCGACGCGATCGGCGTGCCCGCCCGCTCGTGGGCCGGCTGGCAGGTGCCGATCAAGACGGACGGCGTGCACGGCTCGGCCTCGATCGTCGAGATCGGCGTCGAAGGCATCGTCGAGCGCTTCGGCCAGGGCGTCGTCGCGGTGGTCGCCGGCTTCCAGGGGGTGAGCCCGGAGGGGCGCGTCACCACGCTGGGACGCGGCGGCTCGGATACCTCGGCGGTGGCGCTGGCGGCGGCGCTGGGAGCCGAGCGCTGCGACATCTATACCGACGTCGACGGCGTCTACACGACCGATCCGCGCATCGTCGAAAAGGCGCAGAAGCTCGACAAGGTCTCCTACGAGGAGATGCTGGAAATGGCCTCGCTGGGCGCCAAGGTGCTCCAGACCCGCTCGGTCGAGGTCGCGATGATCCACAAGGTGAGGACGCAGGTCCTTTCCAGTTTCGACGAATCGGCCGGCGAGAACCTGCCCGGCACGCTGGTCTGCGATGAGGACGAAATCATGGAGAAGAGGCTGGTCACCGGCGTCGCCTACAGCCGCGACGAAGCCAAGATCACGCTGGTGCGCGTGCCGGACCGCCCCGGCGTCGCCGCCTCGATCTTCTCGCCGCTGGCCGACGCCGGCATCAATGTCGACATGATCGTCCAGAACGTCTCGGACGACGGCAAGACAACCGACATGACCTTCACCACCGGCAAGGCGGATTTCGACCGCGCGCTGAAGGTGCTGGAGGACAACCGCGCCGCCATCGGCTTCGAGCGCATCTCGACCGATCCCAACGTCGTCAAGGTCTCGGTCATCGGGGTGGGCATGCGCACCCATGCCGGCGTCGCGCAGACCATGTTCAAGACGCTGGCCGAAAAGGGCATCAACATCCAGGTGATCTCGACTTCCGAGATCAAGGTCTCGGTGCTGATCGCCGCCGAATACACCGAGCTTGCGGTGCGCGCGCTGCACACCGCCTACGGCCTCGACAAGGCATGAACGGGGCGAAGCCCATACCCCGCGCCGGGGGCGGCTGATGGTCACCGCGGCGGGCAATCCCCGGATGCTGCTCCGGCGCCTGCGCGACATCATGCAGGAGCGGACCAGCGCGCAGGACCGGCTCGACCGCATCGTCACCCTCATCGCCTCCAACATGGTGGCCGAGGTCTGCTCGATCTACCTGATGCGCCATGGCGGCGAACTGGAGCTGTTCGCCACCGAAGGCCTCAACAAGGCGGCCGTCCACAACACCCGCCTGAAGAAGGGCGAGGGCCTGGTCGGCGACATCGCCCTGCACGCCCGGCCGCTCAACCTGCCGGACGCCCAGAGCCATCCCAACTTCGTCTTCCTGCCCGAGACCGGCGAAGAGCCGTTCCAGAGCCTGATGGGCGTGCCGATCCTGCGCGACGGCCTCTGCCTCGGCGTCATCGTGGTCCAGAACAAGACCCGCCGCCTCTACGACGAGGAGGAGGTCGAGGCGGCGCAGACCATCGCCATGGTGCTGGCCGAGATGGTCGCCTCGGGCGATCTGGTCTCGCCGACCGAGCTTGAGGAGACCGGCATCCGCCGCGACCGGCCCTGGCGCGCCAAGGGCAGCGCCATCGCCGACGGCGTCGCCATCGGCGAGGTCGTGCTGCACGAGCCGCGCGTCAAGGTCGAACGGCTGATCGCCGAGAACCCCGAGGTCGAGCGCGTCCGGCTGGAGACCGCGGTCGCCGAGCTGCGCTCCTCGGTCGACGAGATGGTCGACCACGAGGACATGGAGCTCCTGGGCGACACCAAGGAAGTGCTCGAAGCCTACCGCATGTTCGCCAACGATTCGGGCTGGCTGACGCGGCTGCGCGAGGCGATCGGCACCGGCCTCACCGCCGAGGCGGCGGTCGAGCGCGTGCAGTCGGAAACCCGGGCGCGGCTGATGCGCCATACCGATCCCTATCTGCGCGAGCGCGCCCACGATCTGGACGATCTCGCCAACCGGCTGCTGCGCCACCTCGCCGGTCTCGCCGACACCTCGGCCGGGGCGCTGCTGCCCGACAATGTGGTGCTGATCGCCCGCGCCATGGGACCGGCCGAACTGCTCGACTACGACCGCGCCAAGCTGAAGGCCGTGGTGCTGGAGGAGGGCTCGCCCACCAGCCATGTCGCCATCGTCGCGCGGGCCCTCGGCATTCCCCTTGTCGGCCGCATCGACAATCTCGTCGACATGGCCGACAGCGGCAATGCGATCATCGTCGACGGCGAGCGCGGCGAGGTCCATCTGCGTCCCGCCGCCGACGTCGTCGCCTCCTACCGCGCCAAGCTGGCGGTGATGGCGCAGCGCGAGCTGGAGTTCGCGGCGCTGCGCGACGCGCCGGCCGAAACGGCGGACGGGGTCGCGGTCGCGCTCAACCTCAATGCGGGGCTTGCCGTCGACCTGCCGCATCTCGACGAGACGGGCGCGGCGGGGATCGGGCTCTTCCGAACCGAACTCCCCTTCATGATCACGACGCGGCTGCCGAGCCTCAGGCAGCAGACCGATCTCTATGCGCGCGTGCTCACCGCGGCGGGGACGCGGCCCGTCACCTTCCGCACGCTCGATCTGGGCGGCGACAAGGTGCTGCCCTACATGCACATGGAGGCGGAGGAGAATCCCGCCATGGGCTGGCGCGCCATCCGCATCAGCCTCGATCGCCCGGCGCTGCTGCGCTACCAGCTGCGCGCGATGATCGCGGCGGCGGCCGGGCGCAGCCTCAACGTCATGTTCCCGATGATCGCCGAGGTCGCCGAGTTCGCGCAGGCCCGGGCGCTGCTCGACGCCGAACTGGCGCGCGCCGCCAGCCTCGGCAAGACGCTGCCCGCCGCGGTCCGGGCGGGCACGATGCTGGAAGTGCCCTCGCTCGGCTGGAGTCTCAGGCCGCTGCTCGCCATCGCCGACTTCATCTCGCTCGGCACCAACGATCTGATGCAGTTCTTCTTCGCCTCCGATCGCGGCAATCCGCGGCTCGGCGACCGCTACGACGCGCTCAGCCCCGCTTTCCTGCGCTTCATCCGGACCTGCGTCGATGCGGCGGACGAAGCGGGCAAGGGGCTCGCGGTCTGCGGCGAGATGGCGGGCCGGCCGCTCGAGGCCCTGGCCCTGGCGGCGCTCGGCGTGCGCCAGCTCTCGATGCAGCCGCATGCCGTCGGCCCGGTGAAGATGGCGATCCGCTCGGTCGCGCTCGCCCCGCTCGCCGCCTTCCTGGAGCGCCACCTCGACGATCCCGGCCACTCGCTGCGCGAGGCCTTCCGCGGCGTCGCCGAAGCGGCGGGCGCCAGGCTGGGCTAGAGCGCCGCGCGCTTTCGCCGCTGCGCCGATGGGGCTAGGATCGGCCTCCCGCGACGGAGGCTCCCATGCGCAAGGTCACCTATCGCATCGTCCCGCACGACGGCGGTTTCGCCTACACGCTGGACGGCGTCTTCTCCGAGCCTTACCCGGCCAAGGCCGAGGCGGTGGCGGCGGCGCGGCGGGCGGCCTTCGAACAGCAATGGCCGGACGCGCACGCGGTCTCGATCTCGTGGGAGGACGAGGACGGCGTCTGGCACGACGAGGCCTCGCGCGGCGACGACCGTCCGGTGACCGCCGTCGACGAGAGCTGAGGGACACCCGGCGGGCTTGAAAACCTCGCCCGGTATACGTATATAATCCTAATACGGCGGGGCTGGCCGGGGGCGCCGTTCAATTCGCGCGACCCGCCCGAAAGCGACGTTCAATTCGAAGGCCGGGTTCAATCCGCCGCCGCCGTCCGGAAAATCCGCGCCTTTCGTCCGCGCCGGCGCCATTGAACCGTCCGCGGCCGGCAGAACGAGAAAGGCCCCGCACCGTCATCCGGAGGGGGCCTTTCGTCTGGTGTCGGTCCCCGCGGCCGCCGCCGCCGCCAGTCCATCCGTGGCCGGCGTCGTCGTCCGCGAGGGAGGGGCGCAGCGCGCGAGGCGCCGCGTCGCCGGTTAGCCGACGGCCTTCAGGTTTTCCGCCGACATCTTGCCGGTGCGACGGTCCTTCTGGAGCTCATAGCTGACCTTCTGGCCCTCATTGAGGCTGCCGAGTTCCGAGCGCTCGACGGCGCTGATATGCACGAAGGCGTCGCTGCCGCCATCGTCGGGGGCGATGAAACCAAAGCCCTTTTGCGTGTTAAACCACTTCACGGTTCCCGTCGTCATGGGAGCCCTTTCTCAAAACAAGGATGTATGCCCCCGCGGTCTTCCGCGAAGCGTCGAACTTGCAGTTTCGGGTAAAATGATCGCCGGCGGCGCAAACGGAAGCGCCAGCCAAAGTCCAATCGACCGTCTATCGACGCGGCTCAAATGCGCTCGCTGCGGCGATATTGCAAGGCCTTATTTTCCAATGGCCGAAATATCGCCGCCCGGTCCCAAGTAAAATCCCCGCAGGACGCGCCGATCTGCTATGAAGAAATCATGAAATACTCTCTTTCCGCGCACCGCAAGGATGGCCGCCAGGTTTCGACCGGCCACCTGACGGCCGCTTCGGCCCTCGCAGGGATCAGCGATCTGAAGGGCGAGGGCGCCTCGCAGATCCAGATCTTCGACATCAAGACGGGCCGGCTGATGGACGAGGCGGCTCTCGCCCGCGCCGACGTCCAGGCCCAGCTGATGGACCGCCTGCGCGCGCCGCACGCCGCCTGACGCCGAGGCCTCCCTCCGGGGGGCAGCCTCCATACGCTCTTCATTGCGTCGCGCCCCGTTGCGGGGTTATGTGACCGCCGGACGGGCCGGGCGACATCGCCGCCCGCCGCAAGCCTTCCGCGCAAGGGTCAGTCAGCATCGTGTCGTCCGAATCCGGCCATACGCCGACCAGCCGCCGGCTCAATCTGAAAGACGTCCAGGAGGCGCCCAGCGCTTCCGACGAGAGCGTCGGCATGGAGCTGCGCGCGATCCGCCTGCAGCGCGGCGAGACGGTCGCGCAGGTGAGCCAGGTGCTGCGTATCCGCAAGGATCTGGTCGAGGCGATCGAGCAGTCGCGTCACGACCTGCTGCCCGGCCAGGCCTATGCGGTCGGCTTCGTTCGCTCCTATGCCGACTACCTGCGCCTCGACACAGCCGACGTCGTGCGCCGCTACAAGGCCGAGATGGCGGCGCAGGAGCCGACCGGACACTTCGCCATCGCGGTGCCGGAGGAAGAGCAGCGCTTCTCGTTCGTTTCCGTCGGCGTGATCGTCCTCTGCCTCGCCGGCGCTGTGGCCGGCGCCTACTACCTTGCCACCCAGGCGGGCTGGATCGGCGGCTCGCGGCCGCTTACCCCCAGCGCCGCGGCAACCGCCGAGGCCGATCCGGCGGGCTCGACCACGCCGCCGCCCGAAGTCCTTGAGGGCGCCCAGGCGGCTCCCGCCGTCGCAGCGCCGCCGCCGACCCCGGCGCCGACGCCTGTTCCCACCCCGGAACCGACCCCGGCAGCGCGGCCCGGCGGGATCGTCGCGGCCGCGGCCGGGGAAGCGCCCCAGGCGGCGACGGGACGCGAGATGGGCAAGTCCAACACCGACGCCCGGATCGTCTTCATCGCGCGGCGGGCGACGTTGCTGACGGTCGCCTCCACCGAACTGCGCAACACCATCTACATCAACCGCACGCTCGAGGCGGGCGACAGCTACCGCGTGCCCAACAAGTCCGGCCTTGCGCTGTCGATCTCCGATGCCGGGGCGCTGGACGTAATCCTCGACGGCACCTTTATCGGCCGCGCCGGCGCCGATGGCGCGGCCGTCACCGACTTCGCCCTGTCGCCCGAGGCCTACGGCGCGCCGGCCGAGCGTCCGGCCGCGGCGCCAGCGCCTGCGGCCGAACCCGCCGCGGCAGAGCCGGCCCCGGCGCCGGCCGCGACGCCCGCCTCGCCTCCGGCGCCTTCTCCGGAAGACTGAGCCGATGAGCGCCATCCGGCCTTACCGCCAGATCTCGCGCCGCGTCAGCCGCAAGATCCGGGTCGGCGCCGTCGAGGTCGGCGGCGACGCGCCGATCAGCGTCCAGTCGATGACCAACACGATCACCGCCGACGCGGCGGCGACGATCCGGCAGGTCAGGGCATTGGAGGAGGCGGGCGCCGATATCGTGCGCGTCTCGGTGCCGGACGAGGACTCGTCCAAGGCGCTGAAGGCGATCGTCCGCGCCGTCCGCGTGCCGATCGTCGCCGACATCCATTTCCACTACCGCCGCGCCATCGAGGCGGCCGAAGCAGGCGCGGCGTGCCTGCGCATCAATCCCGGCAATATCGGCTCGGCGGCGCGCGTGCGCGAGGTGGTGCAGGCGGCCAAGGACCATGGCTGCTCGATGCGTATCGGCGTCAACGCCGGAAGCCTCGAGCCCGAACTGCTGGAGCGCTACGGCGAGCCGTGTCCCGAAGCGATGGTGGAAAGCGCGCTCAATCACGCGCGGCTGCTGGAAGACAACGATTTCCGCGAGTTCAAGATATCGGTGAAGGCGTCCGACGTCTTCCTTGCCGCCGCCGCCTATCAGGGCCTCGCGGAGGCCTGCGACTATCCGCTTCACCTGGGCGTCACCGAGGCGGGCGGCATGATCCCGGGCACGGTGAAGTCGTCGATCGGCATCGGTTCGCTGCTGTGGGCCGGAATCGGCGATACGATCCGGGTCTCGCTGTCGGCCGATCCGGTAGAGGAGGTGCGCGTCGGCTTCGACATCCTCAAGGCGCTGGGTCTGCGCCATCGCGGCGTCAACATCATCTCGTGCCCGTCCTGCGCCCGTCAGGGCTTCGACGTCATCAAGACGGTCGGCATTCTGGAGGAGCGGCTGAAGCACATCGCCACGCCCATGAGCCTGTCGATCATCGGCTGCGTCGTGAACGGCCCCGGCGAGGCGACGCAGACCGATATCGGCTTTACCGGCGGCGGCTCGCTGGGCAAGGGCTCCGGCGGTTCGGGCATGGTCTATCTGGCGGGCAAGCAGGCCTACAAGCTGTCCAACGACGACCTCGTCGAGCACATCGTCGCGCTCTGCGAGAAGAAGGCCGCCGAGATCGAAGCCGCCCGCGCTACGCCGCCCCGCGCGGCCGAGTAGCGCTCGCGCGCCGCAGACGCTACATCCCGCCCCATGTTGCCCACCGCACAGATCGATCGCATCGCCGCCCGTTTCGAGGAGATCGAGGCGCAGCTCGCCGCCGGCCATGGCGATCTCGTCAAGCTGTCGAAGGAGCGCGCCCAGTTGAGGCCCGTCGCCGAGGCGCTGGCCGAATACCGCGCGGCGGAGGCCGAGCGCCTCTCGCTGGAGGCGATGGCGAACGACAAGGACGCCGAGATGGCGGCGCTCGCCCGCGAGGAGATGGAGAGCGTCAAGGACCGCCTGCCGGCGCTGGAGCGCGGCCTCAAGCTGCTGCTCATCCCGCGCGACGCGGCGGACGAGGGCAGCGCGATCCTCGAAATCCGCGCCGGAACCGGCGGCGACGAGGCGGCGCTCTTCGCCGGCGACCTGATGGCGATGTATCGCCGCTACGCCCAGCTGCAGGGCTGGCGGGTCGAGCTTCTCTCGGTCTCGGAGAGCGATCTGGGCGGCGTCAAGGAAGCGATCCTGTCGGTCGAGGGCCAGGGCGTCTTCGCCAAGCTGAAGTTCGAAAGCGGCGTGCACCGGGTGCAACGCGTCCCGCAGACCGAGGCGCAGGGCCGCATTCACACCTCCGCCGCCACCGTCGCCGTGCTGCCGGAGGCCGAAGACGTCGAGATCGACATCAAGGACAGCGATCTGCGCATCGACGTCTACCGTGCCTCGGGTGCGGGCGGCCAGCACGTCAACAAGACGGAATCGGCGGTGCGCATCACCCACATCCCGACCGGCGTCGTGGCGGCCTCCCAGGAGGAGAAATCCCAGCACAAGAACAAGGCGCGGGCGATGAAGATGCTCAAAGCCCGCCTCTACGACGCGGAACGCAGCCGGGTCGACTCGGTGCGCGCCGCCGACCGCAAGGACCAGGTCGGCTCGGGCGATCGCTCGGAACGCATCCGCACCTACAATTTCCCGCAAGGGCGGGTCACCGACCACCGGATCAATCTGACGCTCTACAAGCTCGACCGGGTGATCGCCGGCGACGATCTCGGCGAGGTGATCGATGCGCTGATCGCCGAGGACCAGGCCAAGAAGCTGGCGGCGCTTGACGGCACGGCGGCATGAAGGCCTCGGCGCTGGTCGCTGAAGGCGAGCGCGCGCTTCTGGCGGCCGGCATCGAGGCGCCGCGCCGCGAGGCCCGCCTGCTGCTGGCACTGGCGCTGGGCGTCGAGGCGCAGGCGCTGGTGCTGGACGATCCGGCGGTCGATGTCGCGACGGGCGAACGCTTCCGCACGCTTCTCGCCCGGCGCGTCACGCACGAGCCCTTCGCCCATATCGCCGGCCGGCGCGGCTTCTGGACGCTCGATCTTGAAGTGACGTCGGCGACGCTGGTGCCGCGGCCCGAAACCGAAATCCTGATCGAGACGGCCCTCGCCCATGCCGGAGATCGGCGCGCCCCTTTGGAGATCGTCGATTTCGGCACGGGCAGCGGCGCGATCCTCATTGCGCTTCTCTGCGAACTGCCGAACGCGAGCGGCCTTGGCGTCGATGTCAGCGAGCCGGCGCTGGAGGTGGCGCGCCGCAACGCGCTGCGGGCCGGCGTCGGGGCGCGCGCCCGATTCGGGCGGTCCAGCTGGTGGAGCCATGTGCGCGGCAACTTCGATCTGATCGTCTCCAACCCGCCCTACATCCCCAGCGCCGACATCGCCGGGCTGGCGCCGGATGTGCGTGACTTCGAACCGCATCTTGCCCTCGATGGCGGTCCTGACGGGCTTGGCGCCTATCGTGCCCTATCGGCAGTCGCAGCCAGCCGCCTGGCCGAAGGGGGGGCGCTGATCGTCGAGGTGGGAGAGGGCCAGGCCGAGCCCGTCGCGAGCCTTCTCCGGCGATCGGGCTTCCCGCGAACGCGTATCGTCCCCGATCTCGCAGGCATCGGCCGGGTCGTTGCCGCATTTACGTAGCGTCATCCGGCAGCTTAGATTCCAGTTGGAACGACGGATCGAAAGGAGTAATTTCCGATCCGGGGACAGGCCGGATGCGGCCGCGCATCCCGTCAACGCCAACAAGATCGGGCGGACGGGTGGGAGCGCGGCAGATGAAGCGCCCGGTCCGACGACAACGCAAACGTCCGCTGACCAGGTTCGCCGCCGCACGGCCGGAGCGCTTTTTGCGATCCGGAGCAGCGCGGCGAACCGCAGGGCGGAAACGTGCGACCCTCAATGACAATGACCAAAGGAGAGAGCCTTCGACATGAGGCCTCAGCAGAACAATTTCGGCGGCAAGCGCGGCCGCGGCCGTAATCGCAGCGGCGGCGGCGGCGGCGGTGGTGGTGGTGGCGGCGGCGGCGGCGGTAACAAGCCGCAGAACGTCCTTCACAGGAACTTCGAATCCACCGGGCCGGACGTAAAGGTCCGCGGCAACGCCCAGCACGTCTACGAGAAGTATCTTCAGCTCGCCCGCGACGCCAATTCCTCCGGCGACCGCGTGATGGCGGAGAGCTACCTTCAGCACGCCGAGCACTATTTCCGCATCATCGCGGCCGCGCAGGCTTCCATGACGCAGCAGCAGCGCGACCAGCATGCCGCGAACGCCCGAGCCAACGCGAACGGCAACGGGCATGGCGAAGCCGGCGATCAGGGCGAGGGCGAGGGCGAGGGCCCGTCGCAGGAGGGCGCGACGGTCGAGGCGATCCAGCCGCCGCAGCCCCAGCCGCAGCCGATGGACGACGACCAGCCGGTCGTCTGAGCGGCGGGCGCCGACCGAGCGGCACGGTCAAGTCCCAGCAATCCTGGCGGCCGATCTGGCGACCAGGTCCGGCCCGGTCGCCGCCGGTCGGCCGCGCCAGATTAGAACGGCCAACGCGAGCGGCACGGCACGCATATCGGGCTCCTCAGTCAGTCCGGCAGGGTGAGTACATCGCCTGGAGCCATCCGGCCGCGCTCCAGAACCTCCAGATAGACGCCGCAGGCATTGGCGCCAAAGGCGCTCAGCAGCGTCTGGGGGATGTTCATGTCGCGTTCGGCCGTCGCCGGATTCACATTGGTGGCGGCGCAGCGGACGATCGCCTTGCGCACGGCGAACCGGACATCGCCGAGGCGCAGCGTTCGGTCGATCCAGTCGTTCTCGGCCCAGGGGGCCAGTCCCTCGATGTGGATGTTGCCGCGAAAACGCAACGGATCGACCGTCGCACCCGTTACGCGCTCAAGATCGCGCACGCTGGCAAGGTTGATCAGCGACACCCAGGTCTCCGCGACGTCGGTGAAGGCATGGCCGCCGCCGTGGACGATGCGCGGCTTGCCGGGCAACGCCGTGCCCAGATAGGCGGCGAAGAACTGCTCGGCGATGCCGCGCCCGACCGGGGTCGAGAGCTGCGCCCGCGCCACCTGCCGGCCGCCGCGCCTGAGGGTGAGCACTGCGCCCTCGTTCTCGAACGAGGTGTCGAGCGCCGCCAGCTTCTCGTCGCGCATCAGCATCAGGTACTTCGTCTTCGGGAAGTGCCGGGGAGCGTCCGGGTCGAACTGGTGCGCGCCCTGTTCGACGGCATAGGCGCGGTCGCCGGGAAAGGTCTCCCCGGGGGTCAGTTCAACCGCCTCCAGCCGTTCCGGCGACAGGCCCTTCACGGGGTAGCGATAGAGGCTCTCGACCTGCGGCATGGCTCTCCCTGCGATAGGTTCATCACCCCTAGGGCCTGGCCTCTCCCGGCGGGAGGTGACAGGCGGTCGCGGGTCGTTTCCGGCCCCGGTCAATCTTGATCGCAGCCCGCGCGACCCTACATCAGTTGTGGTCTTGGAGGCCCCGCGGTGCCGTGCCCAACTGGGGCGGCCGCAGCCGGGAGCGCTCATCGGAGGGACAGATGGATATCGAGAAATACACCGAGCGGTCGCGCGGATTCATGCAATCTGCCCAAGGGCTTGCCCTTCGCTCCGGGCATCAGCGCTT
>JAEUMK010000101.1 GCA_016792565.1 Alphaproteobacteria bacterium | reverse complement strand
AATCCCGACGAGGACGCCTGCATGGCGCAGTGCGACCGCGACTTCGCGCAGTGCGACTTCGCCGTCACCAGCATGGAGTATGATTGCGTTCAGGCCGGCGCAGCGGCCTGCGAGGCCGACACATCGATCCCCCTCGACGAGATCGGCGCCTGCATGCAGGCGAGCGAGGCGCAGTGCCATTCCAAATACGCCGAGGGCCATGCGTCCTGCCAGAGCGCCTTCGGCGAGCCGTGCTATATGCGCTGCTGAGGCGCAGGGGCCGCCGCTTGACACGATCCGGCCGCAATGGTCGGTCATTCGGGAGACGGGCCCCGCCAGGGCCTCCCTCGAACGATGATCGGAGTTCTGCCGTGCGCCTCCCGACCGCCCTGACCCTGGCAAGCGCCAGCCTGTTGCCCCTGTCGGCCGCCGCCCTCGCCAATGCCCCGCCTCCGCCGCCCGGCATGGAGGCCCCCGCGCCGCAGTGGGAGATCGAGGACAGCCCGGTGCTCGCGCTGCGCTACGGCACCGACGGCGATGTCCGCATCGCCTGCGAGGAGGGCCAGAAGACCTTGCGCGTCTCGATCGTCCCCGACTGGGAGCGCGGCTACGGCAAGGACGACGGCACGGTGTTCGACGGTCCCTACGACAAGGCGACGGTGACGTTCGGGGACAAGTCCTTCCCGGCGGTTCTGGACCCCAAGCCGGCCGACGACGGCACCGGCACGACCTATGTCCTGCCGGCCGACGCCGACACCGTGACGGCGATCATGCTGGGCACCAACGCCAAGATCGTGCTCGACGCCGACGCACAGGTGCGCGAGGGCACGCCCGACACCAGCGGCGCGTTCGACATGTTCGCCACGACCTGCGCCCAGATCAACGGACTGCGCTAGACCTCAACGCTTGCGCGTGAGGCCGAGGCGGCCGGCCATGACGCGGTCGAGCATGCGCTTGGGCAGCAGGGAGAGCATCAGGCTCTCGAACCAGGACGGCACGATCGCGTAGCGGACCCTGGGCGCGGCGGCGGTGAGCACGTCGGCAACGAGCTTGCCGACCGCCTCGGGCTTCAGGCCCTTGCGGCCGAGTTCGAGCATGTACTTCTTCACCGCGTCGAGCGGGCCGGCGTAGTCGGTGTTGGCGTAGCGCGAGACGTCGACCTCGTCGGCCTTCTCCCAGATGGGCGTCGCGATCGCGCCGGGGCCGACGATGACGACATCGATGCCGTAGAGCATGAGTTCGCGGCGGAGCGATTCCGACATGCCCTCGAGGCCGAATTTCGAGGCGCTGTAGGGGCCGACGAAGGGCGAGCCGTTGCGGCCGCCGACCGAGGAGATCATCACGATCCGTCCCGGTTCGCCCTTCAGCCCGCGGTCCGCCCCGAGCAGCGGGGCGAAGGCCTGCGTCACGGCGAGCTGGCCGGTGAGGTTGACCTCGATCTGGCGGCGGAAATCGTCGAGCGGCAGATGCAGCAGAGGGCCGGCGACCGCGATGCCGGCATTGTTGACGAGACCGGCGAGGGTCTCGCCGCCGAGCGCCGAGCGGACCTCGGCCGCCGCCCGGGCGATCGCCGCCTCGTCGGTCACGTCGAAGACCAGAGGCGCGAAGTTCGGCCCCAGCTCGGCGCGCAGCCGCTCGGCGTCGGCCGCCTTGCGCACCGAACCGAAGACGCGGAAACCGCGGGCGATCAGCTCCTTCGCGGTGGCATGGCCGATGCCGGTGCTGGAGCCGGTGACGACGACGGATTTCATGCGATTGCCCTTCCCTTCGCCCCCGCCGCACTGATGCCGCATTCGGGACGCCGGATGGCGATATGGGGCTGCGCGCGCTCTTTGTCATCGTGGCGGCTGCGATCTTCGTCGCAGCGCTGGGGGCGCTGGTGGTCCGGACGCCGCCCCGCCCCACGCCCGGACCGGACGGGATCGTCATCGCCCCGCCGGCGCCGGACGAGCTGCCGCCGCCCCGGACGGCCAAGCCGCCGCTGCCCGCGCGGCTGGCCGCGGCGGGCTTCGCCCAGGGCGATGCGGTCTTCATCCGCGTCTTCAAGGACGAGCGGGTGCTGGAAGTCTGGTTGAAGCGCGGCGAGCGCTACGCGCTGTTCGACAGCTACCCGATCTGCGCCTTCTCCGGCGGACCGGGGCCGAAGCTCGCCGAGGGCGACGGGCAATCGCCGGAGGGCTTCTACGAGGTCGGGCGGCGGCAGCTCAATCCGGACAGCGCCTATCACCTGGCCTTCGACCTCGGCTTTCCCAATGCCCATGACCGGATGCTGGGGCGGACGGGATCCTACCTCATGGTGCATGGCAGCTGCGTCTCGATCGGCTGCTATGCGATGACCGATCACGGCATCACGGAAATCTATGGGCTGGTCGCCGCCGCGCTGGAGGCCGGGCAGCCCGGTGTGCCGGTGCACGTCTTTCCGTTCCGCATGACGCCATCGGCGATGGCGGCGGCGGCGGACAGCACCTGGGCGGCGTTCTGGGCCAACCTCAAGGAAGGCTACGACGCGTTCGAGGCGACGCATGTGCCACCCCGCGTCTCCGCCTGCGAGGGACGCTACGCCTTCGGCGCGGCAGGCGCCGGCTGCACGCGCATTGCCGCGTGGTAGCCACGCCGGGCGGGCGGCGCTCGCCCTGACGCGGCGTCAATGATAGGTTGGCCGCCGATCAGCCGGGGCCGCCAGCCATGCGTCCGTCCATGTTCATCAGGCAGTACATGCCGCTGCGGGTGCCGGTGGAAACCGGCGAGCGGCTGGTTCCGGTCGTGCGCTACGTCTCGGACGAGCCGCGCAAGAAGGAATGGGTGAAGCAGGCCTTCTGGGACCTTGAGTGCTTCGTGAAGCGTACGCACCGCTACGCGCCGGACAAAGGCAACTTCACCGGCCATCACGAACTCTACGCCAACGCCTTCGCCGCGCCCACGATCCCCGGCGGGGGCGGCATCGAGGTCGGCTGGAAAACGATGAGCCTGTGCTTCTACGGGAAGGGCCGGCCGGTCGATTTCTCGCGCACGCTGTCGGTGATCGACTACTACCTCGCGCACGCCAAGCTGCCGCTCGACTATCTGGGCTGGAATTCGCCGATGCCGCTGCAGGACTACGGCTACTGGTATCTGGGACTCGACTGCAACGGTTTCGCGGGCGCCTATTATCAGGTCGAGTTCCCGATGACCGGCGTGGACGGCAACGACCACATCAACCTGCTCGACAACATGAAGCATCTGAGGAAGCGCTCCGACTTCGCGGCGATCCGCGACGGCGACATGCTGGTGCGCGAGGGGTCGAAGGGCGGACACACGCGGCATGTGGCGCTGATCGAGCAGGTCGTTCCGATCACGAGCGACAAGGCGGCGGTGATCGTCTCGCAATCGTCCAGCTCGAAGGGCGGGCTGAAGACCGAGCCGATGGTCCTGGAGAAGCTGAACGGCAAGACCTCGGACGGCCACGGGACGCTGAACTGGAGCCTCGTCGACTATCACAAGTTCCATCACGTGCTCGGCCCGGCGTGAACCCGCGGCGCTGC
>JAEUMK010000088.1 GCA_016792565.1 Alphaproteobacteria bacterium | reverse complement strand
CTAGAGGACGTGGCCGGCCTTGGCCTTCTTGGTGCTGAGATAGTCGGCGTTGTGCGGGTTGGCGGGGAAGGCGTGCGCGACGCGCTCCTCGACCGCGATGCCGTAACGCTCCAGCGCCGCCACCTTGTCGGGATTGTTGGTGAGCAGGCGGATGCGGGTGAAGCCCAGCGTCTTCAGCATGGTCGCGGCCGGGCGGAACAGCCGCTCGTCGGCGTCGAAGCCGAGCCGCTCATTGGCCTCGATGGTGTCGAAGCCCTGATCCTGGAGCTGGTAGGCGCGCAGTTTGTTGATGAGGCCGATGCCGCGTCCCTCCTGCGCCAGATAGAGCAGCACGCCGCCGCCGCCCGCCGCGATGGCGCGGATGGCGCCGCGCAATTGCTCGCCGCAATCGCATTTGAGCGAGCCGATGAGGTCGCCGGTGAAGCACTCCGAGTGGAGGCGGGCGAGGATGGGCCCCGGCGGGGCGGGCGGGCGGCCCTCGGCGTCGCCGATCAGGATGGCGAGATGTTCCGGCCCGCCGTCCGAGGCGCGGAAGGCGTAGATCTCGCTCGCCTCGGCCCCGGCCAGCGGCACGCGGGCATGGGTGACGGCCCTGAGGCCGGCGGCGGCGCTCTCGTCATAGGCGGCGATGGCGGCGGCGGGGAGACGTTCCAGCCGCTCGGCGGCCTCGATGTCATGCGCCTCGGCCGCCGTCAGACCGATCGCGGCGAGGGCGGGCAGGAGCCCGGCCAGCTTGGCGAGCTTCACCCCGGCCTCGTAGGCGGCGGGCAGCGCCATGCGCAGCGCCGTGTAGGGGCCGGTGAGGGGATTGGCGAGATCGGCGGTCGGGTCGATCAGAGCGCGCAGCCGCTCCACGGCGCCGCTGTCCGGCAGGTCGAGGGCGACCACGCCTTCGGTATAGAGGCGGGTCTTCAGCGTGCGGGCGCGGGCATGGGTGATGACCGCATGGACCGGGCGGCCGAAGGCGGCAAGCGCCGCCAGACGCTCCGCGCCCATCGTCTCGGCCGGGGCGGCGAGCACCGCCTGGCCGTCGGCGCCGTCGATCAGCACGGGCTCGCCCCGCCGCATCGCCGCGGCGGCGCGTTCGACGGGCTGGAGGAGGGCAAGACGGGTGCGCAATTCGGGTTCCTGGGCGGCGGCCGGGCGGTCCGGTGGAGCGCCCGTCACAGTTTGCCGGGGGCTTTGCCTATAAGATAGAAGGTTCAGGAACAATGGCGCGGCCTTGCGAGGGTGCCGCGCGACGGCTGAAAGGTCCGCATGAGCGTCAAGCGCCGCCTGCTTCTCGTCGACGACGACAAGGATCTCCGCCAGGCCCTGGCGGAGCAGCTCGTCCTGACCGGCGAATTCGAGACGGCGGAGGCGCCGACCGGCGCCAATGGCGTGGAGCAGGCCTCGGCGGGCGGCTTCGACCTGATCCTGCTCGATGTCGGGCTGCCGGACATCGACGGCCGCGAGGCCTGCCGGCTGATGCGCAAGGCGGGCGTCAAGGCGCCCATCGTCATGCTGACCGGCGCCTCGGAAGAAGGCGACCAGGTCCAGGGCCTGGAGGCCGGGGCCAACGACTATGTCATGAAGCCCTTCCGCTTCGCCGTGCTGCTCGCCCGCGTGCGCGCCCATCTGCGCAGCCACGAGCAGAGCGAGGACGCGACCTTCGCGGTCGGGCCCTACACCTTCAAGCCGGCGGCCAAGCTGCTGGTGACGGCGACGAGCAAGAAGATCCGCCTGACCGAGAAGGAAACCTCGATCCTCAAATATCTCTACCGGCAGGGCCGCGCGGTCGCCCGCGAGACGCTGCTGCACGAGGTCTGGGGCTACAATCCAGCGGTCACCACCCACACGCTGGAGACCCATATCTATCGCCTGCGTCAGAAGATCGAGCCCGATCCCGCCAAGGCCGCGCTGATCGTGACCGAAAGCGGCGGCTACAGGCTCAATCCGTGAGCGGCGCGCAACCCCGCCGGCCCGGGACGGCTTCGCGTCATGGATGACGAATTCCTGGTCCGGTTCTGGGGGGTGCGCGGCTCGATCGCCTGCGGCGGCGCCGACTACGCGGTCTATGGCGGCAACACGTCGTGCCTGGAAGTGCGCTGCGGCGGCCGGCTGCTCATCTTCGACGGCGGCACCGGGATCCGCCCGCTCGGCGACCGCCTGGCGGCCGAGGCGCCGCTCGACGTCAAGATCTTCCTGACCCACACGCATTTCGACCATATCTGCGGCCTGCCATTCTTCCAGCCGCTGTTCGATCCCGCCAACCGGTTCGAGATCTGGTCCGGCCACCTGACCTGGCCGCTCAGCACGCGCGACGCCGTCCACTCGCTGATGTCGGCCCCGGTGCTGCCGATCGAGCCGGACATCTTCCGCGCCAATGTCGCCTTCCGCGACTTCAAGGGCGGCGAGACGCTGAACCTGGCGCGCGGGCTGACGGTCCGGACGACGCCGCTCAACCATCCCAACGGCGCGACCGGCTATCGCATCGAGCATGGCGGGCGGGCGCTCTGCTATCTGACCGACCTGGAGCATACCGGCGAGGCGCCCGACCCGGCGCTGGTCGACTTCGTGCGCGGGGCCGACGCGATGATCTACGACGCCTCCTATACGGACGCCGAGTACGAGAGCCGGCGCGGCTTCGGCCATTCGACCTGGCGGGCCGGGCTGAAGCTCGCGGTGGCGGGGGGCGTCGGGCTCTACGTGCCGTTCCATCACGATCCCGCCCACAACGACGCCGCGATGGCCGAGATCGAGGCCGAAGGCGTCGCCGAAGCGGCGGCGCTGGGCATGCCGTGCGTCGCGGCCCGCGAAGGCCTGACGATCCGGCCCGGACTGAGGCTCGCGCAGGATGTCGAACAGGCGCTGGTGTGATCCGCATCACGGCGCGGCGTTGCGTCCTGTGACAGGGTTTTTTCATTGGCCTGGGCGGGGCGACAAGGTCTGACGGAGTACTCCATGTCGAGAACCAGGCGTTTTCTGGCCGTATCGCCCGCCGCGCTGCTCGTTTCGCTGGCCGCCGCCGAGGACCAGCCCCTCATCCAGACCTTCCAGGCCCAGCGGCTGCAGATCGACGGGCTGATCGCCGAACTGACGATCGACGTCGTGCCCGGCGGCACCGCCATCCAGGTCAGCCTCAGCGGCGACCCCGAGGCGGTTCAGAAGGTGCGCCTCTCCACATCGGGCGATGCGCTGGTGGTCGCGATGGAGGGCATGGACAGCGACTGGTGGGACGACATGTGGAACTGGTCGTCGTCGGATTCGGGGGACCTGCAGGTCGCCATCTCGATGCCGCAGGGCCGCCCGGTGAAGATCGACCACTTCATCGGCGACGCGGCGATCGGCGATCTCAACGCCGAGCTCCGCTTCAACACCTCGGGCGGGGAGACCCGCATCGGCGCGACCACCGACGCCTATGTGGCGATCGCCGGGTCGGGCGACATCACGGTCGGCTCGGCGACGGGGCGGCTGGAGGCCTCGATCGCCGGATCGGGCAGCGTGCGCGGCGGCGACGCCGGCGAGGCCTCGGTCGAGATCGCCGGCGGCGGCGAGGTCGAGCTCGCCAAGATCGCCCGCTCGCTGGAGATCGACATCGCGGGCTCGGGCGAGGTCAGCGCCGAGAGCGTCAACGGCAAGGTCGACATCGACGTCGCCGGCTCGGGGGAGGTCAGCATCGAGGCCGGCACGGCCGATCCGTTCCGGGTCGACATCGCGGGCTCGGGCGACGTGCGCTTCGGCGGCACCGCCAACAATCCGGACGTTTCGGTGATGGGCTCGGGCGATGTGTGGATCGCCGCCTATACCGGGACGCTCAACGCCGACGGCGCCGAGATCCGGGTCGGCCAGGCGCAATAGCGCCGGTTCATACGGCCGGGAAGATCGAAGGCCCCGCGACAGCGGGGCCTTTCGGCGCTCCGGGGACGGGCGCGCGGCGCGCTACTCGTAGCGCAGGGCGTCGATGGGATTGAGCTTGGCGGCGCGGCGGGCGGGAAAGAAGCCGAAGGCGATGCCGAAGGCGGCCGAGAACAGCGTCGCACCGACGATGACGCCGATCGAGGGCAGGAAGGGCGCGCCGATCAGGCCGACGCCCAGGAGGGCCAGCATCAGGCCGAGGGCGATGCCGACCAGGCCGCCGAGCGTGGAGAGGATCATCGCCTCGGTGAGGAACTGCATCAGCACGTCGCGCTCCTGCGCGCCGATGGCGAGGCGGATGCCGATCTCGCGGGTCCGCTCGGTGACGCTGACCAGCATGATGTTCATGATGCCGATGCCGCCGACGATCAGCGAGATCGCGGCGACGGCGCTGACGAAGAGCGTGACGTAGCCGAAGATGCTCTGGGCCTGCTGCACGAAGCCCTGCAGGTCGCGCACCGTGAAATTGTCGCGCTCCTCGGCGCCGATCCCGCGCGAGGCGCGCAGCGACTGCCGCACGCCGTCCATGACGCGCGGAATGTCGGCCCGCGTCGCGGCCGAAATCTGGATGTTGAAGAGATCGCTGCTGCCCTGGATGCGGCGCTGGAACGCCGCCAGGGGCATGACGACGATATCGTCCTGGTCGCCGGTGAACATCGAGGTGCCCTTGGGGTAGAGCACGCCGATCACGTCGCAGGGCACGCGGCCGAGGCGGATCCGCTGGCCGACCGCCGTGCCGCCGGCGAACAATTTGTCGCGCACCGTCTTGCCGATGACGCAGACCGAGCGCCCCGCCTCGTTCTCGCCGAAGAACCGGCCTTCCGCGATCCGCCACAACCCGATCCGGAAATAGGAGGCCTCGCCGCCCTCGACCACCGTCGCCGCCTTGTAGCCGCCGAAGGTCGCCTCGACCCCCTGCTGCGCCGCCGGGGTGATGTCGACGACGCCGGGCACGCCGCGGCGGATCGCCTCGACGTCGTCCCGGTCGAACGGCGCGTTGTCGCCGCGGCCGCCGCCGTCGGGACCGCCGGGAAAGGCGAAGATCAGATTGTTGCCGAGCGATTCCAGCGTCGAGGTGATCTGCGCCGTGACGCCGTTGCCGACCGTCACCAGCGCGATCACCGCGCCGATGCCGATGATCATGCCGAGGCAGGTGAGGAAGGTCCTCATCTTGTTGGCCCAGAGTTCGCGCAGGGCGAGGCGCACGGTGGTCGCGTTCATCGCCGCCTCACTCGAATCGCAGCGCGTCGATGGGATTGAGCCGCGCCGCGCGGCGGGCCGGGAAGAAACCGAAGCCGACGCCGATGAGCCCGGAGAAGATCGTCGCGCCCAGGATCAGAGGCGCGGACGGCAGGAAGGCCCAGCCGAGCAGGCCGGTCACCAGATAGGCGATGCCGAGGCCCAGCAGGATGCCGGCGATGCCGCCGACGACGGCGAGCGCCATGGCCTCGATGAGGAACTGGGTCATCACATCGCGCTCCTGCGCGCCGATGGCGAGGCGGATGCCGATCTCGCGGGTCCGCTCGGTGACGCTGACCAGCATGATGTTCATGATGCCGATGCCGCCGACGATGAGCGAGATGAAGGCGACCGCGCCGACGAACAGCGTCATCAGCCCCAGCACGGTGTTGGCCTCCTCGCCGAACGAGGAGACGTCCTCCATGGTGAAGTCGTCGGGCTTGTCGGGGGGAATGTTACGCGCCTGGCGCAGAACGGCGCGCGCCCCTTCCATCATGCGCGGCACGTCGGCCTTCTCGGCGGCCATGAGCTGAAGCGTGTTGATGTAGTCGTCGCCGGTGAAGCGGCGCTGGTAGGCCCGGAGCGGCAGGATGATGCGATCGTCCTCGTCCTGGCCGAACGTGCCGGCGCCCTTGGGCGCCAGCAGGCCCACGATCTCGCAGGCGACGCCATCGACGCGCACGCGCTGGCCGACCGGATCGGCGCCGCCGAACAGCTTGGCGCGCAACGTCTGCCCGATGGTGCAGACCATGCGGCCGGCCGAGGACTCGGCGTCGCTGAAGGGCCGGCCGCTCGCGAAGGTCCACAGACGGATGTCGAAATAGTCGGGCGTCGTGCCGATGATCGTCGTATCGGCGTCGAGATTGCCGAATTTCACCACATGCCCGCCGCCGACCGAGGGGGCGATCCGCACGACGCCGGGCACCGTGCGGCGCACCAGATCGAGATCGCGCCAGGTGAAGCGCTTCGCCTCGCGCGAGGGTCCGCGCTGCTGCTCGCCGCCCGGCCAGATCCAGACGAGGTTCTGGCCGATCGAGGCGAATTCGCGGTTGATCGAGGAGGTGACGCCGGCCCCGATGGTGAGCAGCGCGATGACCGAGCCGACCCCGATGATCATGCCCAGGCAGGTCAGGAAGGTGCGCAGCTTGTTGGCCCACAACTCGCGCAACGCCAGCCTGAGGGCGGAGAAGATCATGCCGCCGCTCCCGCCCGGGCCGGGACCGGCGGTCCGTCATAGGCGATGTTGCCGTCCTTGAAGCGGATATGGCGCTTGGCGAAGGCCGCGACGTCGTCCTCGTGGGTGACGAGAATGATGGTGATGCCGCGCTTCTCGTTGAGGTCGCGGAAGAGGCGCATGATCTCGTGCGTGCGCTGGCTGTCGAGATTGCCGGTCGGCTCGTCGGCCAGCATCACGGCGGGGCTGGTGACGAGCGCGCGGGCGATCGCCACGCGCTGCTGCTGGCCGCCGGAGAGTTCGGACGAGGTGTGGTCCATGCGGTCGCCGAGCCCGACGAGGCCGAGCGCTTCCTCGGCGAGGCGGCGGCGCTCGCGGGCCGGCGTGCCGCGATAGACCAGCGGCAACTCGACATTCTCGAGCGCCGTGGTGCGCTTGAGCAGATTGAAGCCCTGGAAGACGAAGCCGATATAGTTCTGGCGCAGCAGCGCGCGCTGCTTGCGGTCCAGCGTCTCGACGCCGACGCCCATGAAGTCGTAGGTCCCCGACGACGGGACGTCGAGACAGCCCAGAATGTTCAGCGTCGTCGACTTGCCCGATCCCGAGGCGCCCATCACGGCGACGAACTCGCCGGGATGAATCTCGAAATTCACCCCGTTGAGGGCGCGCACCTCGGTATCGCCTTCGCCGTAGATCTTGAAGACGTTGCGGAAGGCGAGCAGCGGTCCGGGGGAAGCGCTCATGCCGGGCTCACTGGGCGCCCGAGCCGTTGCGGGCGAGATCGGTGAGGACGTTGTCGCCCTCCTTCAATTCGCCCTCGAGCACTTCGGTGAAGGCGCCGTCGGTGACGCCGATCTTCACCTTGCGCTCGACCGGCTGGCCGCCCTCTTCCACGAAGACCCGTCCCGCGGACGGATCGCGCGGCGCCGGCGCGGCGCCGCCGGCCTCCTGCTCCTCGGCCATCGATTCCTTCATCGCCAGGGCCGGCGGCACGAAGCGCAGCGCCGCGTTCGGCACGAGGAGCGCGCTCTCGACCGTCTTGACGGTGACTTCGGCGGTCGCGGTCATGCCGGGCTTGAGCAGGCCGGCCTCGTTGTTGACGGTCAGTTCGGCCTGGTAGACGACGACACCCTGCGCCGCCGCCGCGCCCTCGGCCTTCTTGGGCGCATTGCGGAGCGAGCGGACCTGGGCGTCGAACGAGCGGTTGGGGAAGGCATCGACCGTGAAGGTCGCGTTCTGCTTCTCGGCGACCTGACCGACATCGGCCTCGTCGATGTCGGCGAGCAGCTCCAGGCTCTTGATGTCGGAGGCGAGGGTGAAGAGCACCGGCGTCTGGAACGAGGCGGCGACCGTCTGGCCGGGCTCGATCGAGCGATAGAGCACGATGCCGTCGATGGGCGAGCGGATCACCGCCTTGTCGATGTCGTTGACGGCGACCTTGAGCGCCGCTTCCTGCAGCGCGACCTGGGCCTTGGCGACCTCGACGGTCGCGACGGCGCGGTCGAAATTGGCCTGGGCGGTGTCGAGGTCCTGCTGGCTGACGGTGCGCCCCTTCGCCAGATCCTTCAGCCGCGCCAGCCGCCGGGTGGCGTCGGCAAGGCTCGCCTCCGCCTCGCGCACGCCGGCCTTCGCGGCGGCGAGCTGCGCTTCGGTCTGGACGCGGCGGGCATCGAGCTGGGTCGTGTCGATCTGGGCCAGGATGTCGCCGGCCTTGACCGCGTCGTTGAAGTCGACCCGGACCTCGATGACCCGGCCCGAGACCTCGGCGCCGACGTCGACCTGGTCGATCGGCTGCAGCGTTCCGGTCGCCGTCACCCTGACCGACAGGGGACCGCGCTTGACCGCCTCGCTCTTGAAGCCGACCTCGTCCCCGCCGCCCGAGAACAGGAAGAACAGCACAAGCACGACCGCGCCGATGCCGCCGAGCCAGACCAGGCTTTTCCTGCGCACGGACCATTTCTTCTTGCCGACGCCCAACGTCTCGGCGATGCCGCGTCCGGCCTGGCTCATGTCGTTCATGTCGCTTGTCTTCAACGCCGGCCCCGGCGGCGATGGGAGGGCTATCGCAAACTAGGCTTATGAAGGTTTTCAGTCCGTGACCGGGGTCACATGGACGTGAACGCCGACTCAGCCCTGTACATAAGGGTCGGCGGCGTCCCTGAGGCCGTCGCCGAGCACGTTGAAGGCGAAGACCGTGACGATCACCGGAACCACCGGCAGGAGAAGCCAGGGGTAAATCGACAGCGCCGAGAAATCCTGGGCGTCGTTGAGAAGCACGCCCCAGCTGACCAGCGGCTCGCGGATGCCCAGACCGAGGAAGGAGAGCGCGGTTTCGCCCAGGATCATCGCCGGGACGGCGAGCGTCACGCTGGCGATCAGGTGGCTGGAGAAGTTCGGCAGCAAGTGGCGAAAGAGGATGCGGCGCGGCGAGGCGCCCATCATCGCGGCGGCGACGGCGTAGTCCTCCTCGCGCAGCTGCATGACCTTGGCGCGGACCCCGAGCGCCAGGCCCGGCCAGTCGAGGAGGCCGAGAATGACGGTGATCCCGACGAAGACCGAGAGCGCCGGCCAGGTCGCCGGAATGGCGGCCGAGAGGGCGAGCCAGAGCGGCAGTTCCGGCAGCGAGCGCAGCAGCTCGACGAGGCGCAGGATCGTCCAGTCGGTCCAGCCGCCGAAGAAGCCGGCGAGGCTGCCGAACAGGACGCCGAGCGTGAAGCTGATGGCGACGCCGATCAGCCCGACGGTCAGCGAGATGCGGGCGCCGAAGACGACGCGGCTGAAGAGGTCGCGCCCCAGCGCGTCGGCGCCGAAGAGAAAGACCGTGCCGCCCTCGGCCGCGCAGAAGAGGCGGGCGCGGGTCTCGACGAGGCCGAGCAGGCGATAGGGCTCGCCCGCGCAGAAGAAGCGCAGCGTTTGCGGCCTGCTGCGATCCTCGGCGTAGATGCGGCGCATGGCGTCGAGGTCGACCGTGCCGGCGGCCGGGTAGACGAAGGGCAGGGCGAGGCCGTCGTCGCCCCAGAGGCGCACCGCCTGCGGCGGATGGTGGCCGGCATCGGGAAAGCGCTGGTCCCGGCCATAGGGGGCGATGAACTCGGCGAACGGAACGACGACCAGATAGAGGACGGCGAGCAGCCAGAACGCCGCATGGGCGAGGCGGTGGCGGCGAAAGCGCCGCCAGAAGCGGCCGAACGATCCGCCCGCCCCGGCCGTCGCCACGGGCAGCGGGCGGGGATCGAACGGCGTCGCGTCCGCCCAGTGCGGCGGATCGCCGTCGCGCTCGGGGGAGGCCGGGTTCACAGCCGCGCCTTCTGGCCGAGCCGGACCCGGGGATCGAGGAGCGCCAGGATGAGGTCGGAGACCAGCATGCCGGCCAGCGTCAGCACCGCCGTGAACAGCAGGATGAACGCCGCCAGAAAGGTGTCCTGGGCGCGCAGGGCGGCGAGCAGGACCGGGCCGACCGTCTGCAGGTTGAGGACGACCGAGACGATCACCGAGCCCGAGACCAGCGAGGGCAGGAGATTGCCGATGTCGGCGACGAAGGGCGCGAAGGCGAGCCGCAGCGGGTAGCGCGTCATCAGCCGCGCTTCGCCGATGCCGCGCGCCCGGGCGGCGACCACATAGGGCTTGTTGACCTCGTCCAGCAGGTTGGCGCGCAGACGGCGGATCATGATGCCGGCCGAGCCCAGCGCGATGACGAGGGCCGGGATGACCAGATGGGCGGCGACGTCGAAGGCCTTGGCGAGCGACCAGGGCGCGTCGCGGTAGGCCGGGCTGACGAGCCCGCCGATCGTCAGCCCGAACCAGGCATGGGCGAAGGACAACAGCACCAGCGCCAGCAGGAAACTGGGGATCGCAAGGCCGAGATAGGAGAGCCCCGCCGCGCCGATGTCGACAAGGCCGCCCGGCCGGCGCGCCGCCATGAGGCCGACGGGAAAGGCGATGAGATAGACCAGCAGGACGGTCGCCAGGTTGAGCAGGGCGGTCAGGCCGATGCGGTCGCCCAGCACGTCGGCGACGGGCTTGGCGTAGACGAAGGACCAGCCCCACTCGCCCTGCAGCAGGCCGTCGAAGCCGTGCGGCCCCGGCCAGAGCCCGGCCCAGATCGCATAGCGTTCCAGAAACGGCCGGTCGAAGGAGAACTCCTGGCGCAGGAAGGCGACCCGCGCCGCACCCGCGCCTTCGCCCTGCGACTGCAGCTCCTGGACCTCGTTGGCGAGATAGTCGCCGGGCGGCAGTTCCACGACCGCGAAGATCAGCAGGCTGACCGCGGCGAGCGCCGGGATCATCGCCAGGAGGCGGCGGATCGCGTAACCCAGCATGGCCTAGTCCGTCACCGGTCGAGCCACAGCGCGTCGATGCGGTAGATGCCGAACTGGGCCCCGGGCTCCCAGCCGAAGACGCCGTTCTCGGGCACGTTGCGCAAGGCGTTCGAGACGACGACCGGCTGGAGCACGCCGGAGACGGTGCCGATCGTGAACTGCTCGGCCGCGTGGATGTCGAGCATCTCGGTCCAGATCGCGGCGCGGGCGGCATCGTCCGGGCTCGCGACCCAGGCGGCGTAGAGCTCGAGCAGGCGGCGCGCCTCGGGAAGGTCCACCGCCTCGCCCGACTGTCCCTTGGTCTGGACATACTGGCCCCAGCGCGGCCAGCAGAGCATGTCCTGCCTGACCGGCGCGAGCTCGTCCGGGCTGGCGGCGGGGCGCGGCACGCCGTTCTCGAAGCCCGACCAGACGGTCATCACGCTCTCGCCGGCATAGGCGCGGTTGCGCAGGACGCTGCGCTCGTAGGGGCGCACGAGGAGACCGATCCCGGCCTTCTTCCAGGCCGGCGCGACGAGCTCCAGAATCGCGGTCTCCTCGGCGCTCTCGCCCGAGGTCTCGACCAGGATCTCAAGCTTGCGGCCGTCCGGCAGGAGGCGCAGCCCGTCGGCGCCGCGTTGCGTCAGCCCGATCTCGTCGAGCAGGGCGTTGGCCCGGGCGAGGTCGAAGACGGCCTCGCGGGCGGTGCGGGCCGGATCGTAGAGCGGGCTCTCCTTGAGCGCGGTGTTGTTGCCGGGCGTCGCCAGGCCGAAGAACAGCGTGGCGTTGATGTCGTCGCGGTCGATGGCGGCCGACAGCGCCTGGCGGAAGCGGCGGTCGCGCATGAGCGCCCGCCAGACCGGGTCGGCGGCGGTGAGGTTGGGATAGAGCGCGACCTGCGCGCCCTTGGTCACCGGCCACAGGAGGACGCGGAAGCCGCCCTTGCCGCGGGCCGATTTCAAGGCGGCCGTATCGGCGAAGGAGAGGCCGCGGGCCTGGAGGTCGCTGTCGCCGGCCGCCGTCTTCGCGCCGATGAGGCCAGGCTCCACCACGGTCGCCTCGACGGCGTCGATATAGGGGAGCTGCATGCCGTAGGGATCGAGGCGGTGGAAATAGGGATTGCGGCGGAAGCGGTAGAGCGGCCCGCCGCCCGGCTCGATCAGAAAGGGCTGCAGCGAGGGCATGTCCGCGTTGTCGTTGTCGTACATCGAGTCGCGCCGGTTATGCAGCGCGGCCCAGCCCTTGACCTTCTCGGCGGCGACGAGCGCGGCGATGTCGGCGGCCTCGCCATAGGCCTCGTGGAAGCGCTTCAGATAGTGGGCGGGGCGGTAGATGTAGGGTTCGCGCGCCTGGGCGAGCAGCGCCAGGAAGCGCGGATTGGGCGCCTCCCAGGCATAGATGACGGTCGCGTCGTCGGGAAAGGAGACGGCGGGCGGGCGACCGTCGACCAGCAGCTCCTCGGGCACGCCGGCCGGCGTCAGCGCCGGATTGTTGGCGATGTCTTCCCAGTAATAGCGGAAATCCTCGGCCGTGAAGGGCGCGCCGTCCGACCATTTGTGGCCCCGGCGCAGGCGCAGCGTGAAGACGCGGCCGTCCTTTACCTCGACCGCCGACAGGATGTCGGGCCTCAGCTCGAAATTCTCGTCGTAGCCGACGAGGCGGGCGTAGCCCCAGACATTGAGCAGCCGCACGTCCTTGTCCTTGGGAAGCAGGATGCGCAGCGTCCCGCCGCTGCGCCCGGTGGTGCGGCCCAGCGTCTCGAAGCCGCCGACCAGCGGGTCGGAAGGCAGGCGCAAGGCGGCGGGCGGCAACTCGCCGGCGGCGACGGCCGCGGCCAGCGCGGGCGGATCGAGCGGCGCGGGCGGGCCGGCCGCCGCGGCACCGGCGAAGGCGAGGGCGAGGATCAGAGCTTCAAGCAGCCGCATGGCGTTGTCCCTCCAGCGGCATCGCCACGCGGTGCCCCGGTTCGATCTCGATCAGCTCCGCCGCGCCGCCATCGTCCCAGCCGGCGCTCGCCCGGGCGGCGATCGCGGCGAGATCGAGCCGGCGGCTGCGGTCGGCTTCCGGCGCGGCGGCGATGAGGGCCTGCGTGTAGGGATGGCGGGCGGCGTGGAAGAGACGCGCGGCCGGCGCCTCCTCGACGATGCGCCCCCGCCGCATGACGGCGACCCGGTCGGCCACGTGCTCGACGACGCCCAGATCGTGGCTGATGAACAGATAGGCGAAGCCGAGGGCCCGGCGCAGATCGGCCAGGAGATTGAGGATCTGCGCCTGCACCGAGACGTCGAGCGCCGAGGTCGGCTCGTCCAGAATGAGCAGCTCCGGGCGCATCGCGAGCGCCCTCGCGATGGCGATGCGCTGGCGCTGGCCGCCCGAGAAGGATGGCGGATAGCGGTCGAGCGCGGCCCGCGGCAGGCCGACCAGATCGATCAGCTCGCGGGCCCGGACGCCGCGCCCATAGGCGTCGGCGACGCCGTGAATGGCGAAGGGTTCGGTCAACGTGTCGCGCACGCTCATGCGCGGGTTGAGCGCGGCATAGGGGTCCTGGAAGACATAGGCGACGCGGCGCCGGTAGCGGCCGAGATCGGCGCCGCGCAGACCGGCGACGTCCTGGGCCGCGCCGCGCACGTGGAAGAGGACGCGCCCGGCATCCGGCGTCACCATCCGCATCAGGACCTTGGCGAGGGTCGACTTGCCGGACCCGGATTCGCCGACCAGGCCGACGCTCTCGCCGCGCGCGATGGAGAGGGAGACCCGGTCGAGCGCCGCCGCGCTTTCGCCGCCGCGCCGTGCCGGAAAGGATTTCGAGACCGCCTCGATGTCGATCAGGCGGCCGCCCGACGCCTCGCTCCGCCGCCGCGCCGGGGCCTCGGCGTAGCGCGCCGCCGCCGCCGTCTCGTCCTCGCCGCCGATGACGGCGAGCCGCTCCTGGCGGCGGGCGAGGCTGGGGTTCGCGTCCTTGAGGGCTCTGAAATAAGGGTGAAGGCTCTTTGCGAACACGTCGTCGGCGCTGCCGCGCTCCATCACCCGGCCGCGATAGAGCACGACGAGATCGTCGGCGATCGAGGCGACGACGCCGAGGTCGTGGGTGACGAGAAGGATCGACAGGCCGAGGTCGTCCTTCAGTCTTTCGAGCAAAGCGAGGACCTGGGCCTGGACGGTGACGTCGAGCGCCGTGGTCGGCTCGTCCGCGATGAGGACCGACGGGCGCGCGGCGAGCGCCGCGGCGATCATCGCGCGCTGGCGCAGCCCGCCCGACAATTCGAAGGGATAGGCATCGAAGCCGCGCGCCGGGTCGGGGAAGCCGGTGAGGCGCAGGATCTCGAGCGCCCGGGCGCGGGCCACGGCGCGCGAAACGTCCTCATGGGCCCGCGTCGCCTCGGCGATCTGGCTGCCGACGGTGTGAACGGGAGAGAAGGCCGACAGCGGCTCCTGGAAGACGAGGCCGATGCGGCCGCCGCGGATCGCCCTTATGGACGCGCCGTCGCGGTCCAGGGCCGCCAGATCCAGAGGGGGCGAGCGGCCGTCGTCCAGCACGATGGAGCCGGCGAGCCGGGCGTGGCCGGGCAGCAGGCCCATCGCGGCCAGCGCGAGGCTCGACTTGCCCGATCCCGATTCACCGACAAGCGCCGTAACGCGGCCGCGCCCGACATCGAAGCTGACGCGATCCAGCGCCCGCGCCGCGGTCCGGCCGGCGGTGAAGTCGAGCGTCACGTCGCGAAAGGAGAGCGCCGCCATCGGCCGACCTTAACCGGCCGCCGCGATCTCTGCGAGCCGTCGGGCGCTCGATGCTGCACCCTCCAGATGCAGCATGGCCGGATCGGGGGCCGGGGCGGCCAGCGCCCGCTCGCAGGCGGCGCGCAGGCCGTGCGCGTCGAGCGCCGCCTCGTCCAGCGTTGCGAGGAGACCGGCTGCGGCGAAATGCTGCGCCCTGACCGCCTGCTCCGGTTCCCCGGGGGGTGCGAAGGGCACGATCACCGCCCGCGTGCCGGCGGCGATCGTCTCCAGCGTGGTGTTGTAGCCGCCACGCGAGATCGCCAGCCGTGCGCCGGCGATCCGGGCGGGGAGGTCGGGCAGCGCCGCGAAGACGGCGCAGTCCGGGCCGGCCCCGGCCGCCAGCGCCGCGCGCAGGCCGTCCGGTGCGGACGGTCCGGTGACGAAGGTCCAGGGCTCGCCGGCGAGGAAGCCCTGATGGCGAAGGCCAAGAGCGGCGCGCAGCAATGGCGCGGCATCGCCGCCGCCGCCTGCCGAGACGACGACGCCGCGCCGCTCGCCGCCGGGCCGGGGAAGGGCCGTCACCACATAGCCGGTCAGGCAGGCGGGGACCGGAATCTCGCCCGGCCAGACCTCGTCCAGGGCCGTGACGGCGGGATCGCCATGGATCAGCACGGCGTCATAGTGCGCCCGCAGGCGCGCCGCGCATTCTTCCAGCCGCCGCGTGTCGGCGGGGGCGGTGGGCAGGTCGCGGATCGATGAGACGATCCTCGCGCCGCGTGTTTTTGCTGCAGCGATGAGGTGCAGCAATTCGTCCGCCAGCTTGCGGCGGCCGAAGGGGAAGGTCTCGGTGACGAGGACCTGCGGCGCGGCGGCTGCGAGCGCCCGCGCAATCAGCGCGGCGCGCTCCGCCTGCAGGGCGGCGGAGACGGGATCGCCCGCCGCATCGACGAGGCGGGCATAGGTCGGGTCGGCGGCGCGGATGGCCGGCAGTTCGACCAGCGCGACGCGGGCATCGAGCCGGCCCGGCGGCACGGCATTGCCGGCGAGGATCGTCGCCGCGCCGCCCGCCTCGGCGAGCGCGTTGGCGATGGCGGCGATGCGCGTGAAGTGGCCGATGCCCCAGAGGTGATTGACGTGGAAGAGGACGCGCGCCGTCACGCCCGCCGCTCCAGCATGACGTTGGCCCGCAGGAGGCTGACGCTGCCGTCCGGCGCGACGGCGAAGAGATGGGCGGCGCGCCAGGCAAGCCTGACCGGCGGCTTCGCCTCCATGTCCCAGCCGGTCGCCAGGCTGAGCATCGCGCGGATGACGCCCTTGTGCGTGACCCCGGCATAGAGGCGGCCCGAGGCGGCGACGCCGGCGCAGAGGCGGCGGAGCCGCTGCTGCACGTCGCGCGGCGTCTCGCCGCCGGGCGGTGCGAGATCGAGGCCGGAGCGGCCGCGCGCCGCGAGGCGGGCGGCGAGCGGGGCGATCGTGGTGCTCGTCAGGCCTTCCCAGGCGCCCCAGTCGGTCTCGATCAGAAGCGGTTCGACAGCCGCGTCGCCGCCGCCGAGCAGGGCGGCGGTCTGGCGGGTGCGGGCGAGCGGGCTCGCCAGCCAGGTCGCGCCGCCGAGTTCGGCGGGCGGGCGCAAGGCGCCGAGTTCCGCGACGCCCTCGGGCGACAGGGGGATGTCGGCCCGGCCCTGGATGCGGCCCTCGCCGTTCCATGAGGTCGCGCCGTGGCGGATGAGGGCGAGGACGGTCATGCGCCCGCCTGCCGCAGAATGGCGCCGAGCCGGGCGGCGGCCTGGGGAAGATCGCGCTCGCCGTGGACGAATTCGGCGGCGACCTCGCCCATGACGGCGCGGGTCTGCGGATTGGCGAGGAGGATGCGCAGCGAGCGGGCGAGGCCTTCGGCGTCGCCCGCCGGGGTCAGCAGCCCGCCGCGGCCCTGCTGCACGACGGCGGGCACGCCATGGGTGTCGCAGGCGACGACCGGGACGCCGCTCGCCTGCGCCTCCAGATAGGAAAGGCCGTAGGCCTCGCGCAGGCCCGGCCAGAGATAGATGTCGGCGCGGCGATAGAGCCGCGACATCGCCTCGGGCGGGAAGCGGCCGGCGAAATCGACCCGGCCGGGCGGAAAGCCCTTGAACGCGGCCTCCGCCTCGGCGCGCCCTGGGCCGTCGCCGGCGACGAGATAGATCCACGGGAGATCTCCGATGCGCGCGAGGGCGGCGGCGATCAGCGGGAAATTGGCGAGCTTCTTGCCCGGCCGCAGCATCGCGGCGGTGAGGATGACCGGGGTGCGGGCGGGCGTCGAAGCGGGACGCGGCGGGAAGGCGGCGGCGTCGATGAAGGGATCGAGCCGGTGGAGCCGTCCGGGCGCGACGATTTCGGCGAGACCCGCCGCGTCGTGGGCGGTCATGGCGACGACCGCATCGGCGGCCAGAAGCGCCTTCTTTGCTGCAGCATGGGGTGCAGCAAAATACCCGGTCGCGCGTTTCGCCGCATAGCTCGCCTCGACGATGACATAGGGGATTTTCAGGGCGGCGGTGACGGCGGGGCCGAGATAGTCGGGCGATTTGTAGTAGTTCATGTAGGTCAGCCACAGCGCCGGCGGGGCCTCCCGGTGGACGGCGATGAGGCGTTCGGCTTCGCGCAGAGCGGTATTCGCAATGGCGTCTTGCTGCGCCGCATCGCCTGCGCCCTCGTAGCTCCGCAGCGCCGAGGCCGCGGCCGGGGCGTAGCCGAGACGGGAGAGGGTCCGGGCGAGGAGGCCGCTCATCGCGCGGTCGCCGGAGGGCGGCGCGCCGGGGGCGGGCGGGTTCATCGGGGCGTAGAGCAGGGCGCGCTTCATGGCTCAGGCCATCGCGCCGCGCAGCAGGGCGGCGATCGCGTCGGCGCCCGGCGCGGCGTCAAAGGACTCCGCCACGCGCGCCCGGCCGGCCGCCCCCATCGCGGCCCGGAGGGCGGGGTCGCGGATGAGGCGATCGAGCGCCGCGGCGGTGGCGGCCGCATCGCCCGGCGGCACCAGAAGGCCGTTCAGGGCATCGGCGATCAGCTCGCCGACGCCGCCGACCGGGGTCGAGACGACCGCGAGGCTCTGGCTCTGCGCCTCGACCAGCACATTGGGGAGGCCGTCGCGGTCGCCGTCCGCGGCGACGATTGGGGTGAGCGCGAAGAGATCGGCGGTGCAGAGCGCGGCGCGCACCGCGGTTTCGTCCTGCGCGCCCATCCAGACGGCGCGGTCCGCGAGGCCGGCGGCCTCGGCGCGGGCCTTGAGCGCGGCGCGCAGGGGGCCGCCGCCGATATGGACGAAACGCCAGGCGCGGGCGCGATCCAGCAGCGCGAGGGCGTCGATGAGGGTCTCGTAGCCCTTCTTCTCGACCGCCCGGCCGATGGAGACGATGGTCACCGGGTCGACCGGGTCGCGGCCGTCGCGGGGCGGGCGGGACGGGCCGGGCGGCCAGTGCGCGAGATCGAGGCCGTGGCGGTTGAGGTGGAGGCGCCCGGCGTGGCCGAGCGCCGCGAGGCGGGCATGGCCGTCGGCGGTGCAGGTGGTGACGAAGCTTGCGGCTTCCAGCTTGGCGGCGAGATCCCAGTCCGGCGTCGTCCAGATGTCGCGGGCATGGGCCGAGACCGCGAAGGGCAGGCCCGTCAGCGCCGCCGCATAGCGGGCGACCGAGGCCGGCGTGTGGATGAAATGGGCATAGAGAAGCCGCGTCCCGGCCGGCCGCTCGGCGGCGAGCACCAGCGCCTGGCCGAAACGGCGCAGGCGGTTGCGGCTGCGGTCGCGCGCCCAGTCGGCCCGCAGCAGCGCTTTCGCCGCGCGGTAGCCGGGCGTGCGGCGCAGCTTCGCAAAGGCCTTCAGCACGCGCAGCGGTTCCTCGTGCAGATATTCGGGGAGATAGGTCACGGAAGCGGCGACCGCCTCGTGCGCCGGATGGGTCATGGCGTCGGTCGGGCGGCGCAGCGAAAAGAGCGCGAGGGGAAGGCCGCGCGCCTCCAGCGCCTGAAGCTCGCGGGCGATGAAGCTCTCCGAGAGGCGCGGCCAGCCCTTGAGGATCACCGCGATCACGGCAGGAAGCGCCGGCTGAGGCGCACGACGGCATCGAGACCGTCCATCATGCCCGGCCGCAGCGCGGCGGAGGGCCGGGGCTGGCCTTCGAGGCCGCGGATCGCGGCGGCCATGGCGGCCGGATCGCGCACGCCGCCATGCTCGGCCGGGTCCTCCAGGAGCCGCGTCAGGCCGAGATCGGCCGCCTGGCGGGCGCGAATCCATTGTTCGCGGCGGGGCTTCTCGCGCGGCACGATGACCGCCGGCTTGTCGAAGGAGAGGATCTCGCAGAACGTGTTGTAGCCGCCCATGGCGACCACCCCCGCCGCACGGTCGACGATGCGCTCCATCTCGGCGTCGAAGACCATCGCCGTCACCTCGGGCAGATAGGCCGCCCGGGCGAGGAAGCCCTCCTGGCGGGCCGGCTCCATGAAGGGACCGAGGACGAAGAGGGCGGGCGGCAGATCGGCGCCGAAATGCTCATAGGCCGAGAGCGCCCAGTCGATCAGGCCCTCGCCATCGCCGCCGCCGCCGGTGGTGACCAGCACGAAGGGGCGCTCGGGCAGGGGGGTGCGCAACAGCGGCCGGCCGATCGTCGCCTCGCGCCTCAGATAGCCGGTGAAGCGGGTCTTCTCGCGCAGGCCCTCGGCGAGCGCGATGCCCTGGAGCGGATCGTAGATGTCGTCGCAGCCATAGATCCAGATCTCGTCGTAGAGCGCGGCGAGGGCCGGTTGGACCCCCTTGCGCTGCCATTCCTGGTCGAGCGCCTCGGCGTCGTCGAGGACGTCGCGCAGGCCGAGGACCAGCTTCGTTCCCCCCGCCTTCAGCGCTTCGAGCGTCGGCGTCAGCTCGCCGCGCAGGCCGAGCGGCTCCTTGTCGACGATCATGAGGTCGGGGCGGAAGGCGCGCGCCGCCTGGGCGATGATCTCGGCCCTGAGGCGGAAGGCGTCGCCGGCCTCGACCTGGAGCTTCAGGGGGATGTAGGCGCCGTCCTTGAGCTTGATGATGCCGGGGACGCGGACGAAATCCACCCGCTCGGGGAACTCGAAGGCGCCGATGATGGGCGAGCCGGAAAGGATCAGCACGTTGGCGCCCGGCAGCGCCGCGGTCAGCGCGCCGCCCAGCGCCCGGCAGCGGCGCAGATGCCCCAGGCCGAAACTGTCATGGCTGTAGATCAGCACGCGGGCCGGCTGCTGCGTCACGGGGAAATCCGGGAGATGCCAAGGTCGGGCGCATTTAGCCTCAAGCCGCGCCCGGCGTCAGGGGAAAAGCTGTAGCGGGGGCCGCTTGCGCAACGCCCGCCCTGCCCGTATCCCGGATGCCTCATCCGGACCGGGGCGCATGGAGCGTCGGCTTTTCACCTATATCTGGCGGCACAGTTTCGGCGAGCAGCTCGCCGTGCTGGGCGTCATCCTCGCGTCGCTGCCGTTCTATTTCCTCGCCCTCAACCTGCCCAAGCTGATCGTCAACGGCCCGATCCAGGGGGGCGGCTTCGAGGACGGCGCGGCGCGGACCTATTTCCAGCTCGCCCTGCCGGACTGGCTGGGCGGGGCGATCGTCCTCGACGGCGTCGATCTCGACCGCATGAGCGCGCTGTTCGCGCTGTCGTTCAGCTTCCTGGCGCTGGTCTGCATCAACGGCCTCTTCAAGTACCGCATCAACGTGATGAAGGGGCGGATGGGCGAGCGGCTGCTGCGGCGGCTGCGCTACGAACTGGTCGACCGGGTGCTGCGCTTCTATCCGGCGCGGCTGAAGCGCTCCAAGCCGGCCGAGATCGCCTCGATGGTGAAGGACGAGGTCGAGCCGCTCGGCGGCTTCGTCGGCGAGGCCTTCGCGACGCCCGCCTATCTCGGCGGCCAGGCTCTCACGGCCGTGACCTTCATCGTGCTGCAGAACCCGCTGCTCGGGGCGATCGCGGTCGGCATCGTCTCGATCCAGGCCTTCGTCATTCCCTATCTGAGGAAGCCGATCCTGGCGCTCGGCCGCCAGCGGCAGCTCACCGCGCGCGAATTGTCGGGGCGGGTCGGCGAGATCGTCGACGCCGCCGCCGACATCCAGGCGAACGACACCTCCAACTGGGAGCGCGCCGACATCACGCGGCGGCTCGGCAAGATCTACGACATCCGGTTCGAGATCTATCGCCGCAAGTTCTTCGTGAAGTTCCTCAACAATTTCCTCGCCCAGGTGACGCCGTTCTTCTTCTATGCGGTGGGCGGCTATTTCGCGATCCGGGGCGAACTCTCGATCGGCCAGCTCGTCGCCGTGATCGCCGCCTACAAGGACCTGCCGGGCCCCATCAAGGAGCTGCTCGACTGGTATCTGGAGAAGCAGGACGCGCAGATCAAATACGAGCAGGTCGTCGAGCAGTTCCGCGCCGACCGGCTGATCGAGCCGACCGCCCACGCGCCGGGCGAGCCGCCGCCGCTGAAGGGCGAGATCGAGGTCCGCGAGGCGACGGTCGCCGACGATACCGGCGCGCGGCTTCTGGACGCCGTCAGCTTCGTGGTGCCGACCGGGCGCCATGTCGCCTTCGCCGGCCCGCCGGGCGGCGGCAAGGAGGCGGCGGCGGCGCTGATCGCGCGGCAGATGGCGGCGCGCTCGGGCACCGTCACGCTCGGCGGCCAGCCGCTCGAAGCCCTGCCGCAGTCGATCACCGGGCGACGCATCGCCTATGTCGGTCAGGATTCCTATCTCTTCGGGCTCAGCCTGCGCGACAACCTGCTCTATGGCCTGCGCAACGAGCCGCGCAAACCGCGCGCCTGCGACGGCCGGGCGCTGAGCCTCGCCGAGGCGCGCGCCGCCGAGGACGCGCGGGCGGGCAACGCGCCCTACGACGCCGAGGCCGAGTGGCTGCACTACCCCGCCCTCGGCATCGACGGGCCGGACGGGCTCGACGCTGCGCTGATGCGCCTCATCGCGCTGGCCGGCCTCGAAGCCGACGTCTTCCGCTTCGGCCTGCAGGGCGGCTTCGATCCGGACGAGGCCCCGGCGGTCGCCGAGCGTCTGCTCGCCGCGCGGCGTCTCTTCAAGGAGCGCGAGATGTCGAGCGACCACGACGTGGTCGAGCCGTTCGACGAGGCGCTCTACAACGACCAGGCGACGATCGGGCAGAATCTCCTCTTCGGCGTGGCGATCGGGCAGACCTTCGCGCCGCAGAACCTCGCCCAGAACCGCCTCGTCTCGCAGCTCCTGGACGATACCGGCCTCGACAAGCCGCTCTTCACGCTGGGCCGCGGCATCGCCGAGACGATGGTCGAGATCTTCCGCGGCCTGCCGGCCGAGCATCCCTTCTTCGCGCAGTACAGCTTCATCGCCGCCGCCGACCTGCCGCTCTACGAAACGCTGCTGGCCCGCCTGGAGGCGGGGCAGAAGCCGACGCCGGACCAGCGCGTGAAGCTGCTGAGCCTTGCCTTCGCCTATTCCGAGGCGCGCCACCGTCTCGGCCTGCTGGACGATTCGATGCGCTCGATGCTGCTGGCCGCCCGGCATCTGTTCCACGAGCGCCTGCCGCAGCACGAGCGGGCGAAGATCGCCTTCTACGACGCCGATGCCTACAACGAGGCCGCCTCGGTGGAGGACAACATCCTGTTCGGCCGCGTCGTCTACGGCGCGCCCAACGCGCAGGCCCGCATCGAGGCGATCCTGATGGAGGTGATCGCCGAGCTCGGCCTGAAGGACGATATCGCCCGCATCGGCCTCGGCTTCGCCTGCGGCGCCGCCGGAAAGCGGCTGACGCCCTCGCAGCGCCAGCGGGTCGCGCTCGCGCGGGCGCTCGTCAAGGATCCCGATCTGCTGGTCGTCAACGGCGCGCTGGCGGTGCTGGACGCCGCGACGCAGAGCGAGATCATGAAGCGGGTGCTGGCGGCGCGGACCGGGCGCGGCGTTGTGTGGACGCTGGCTCCGGGTCAGGATGGCGCGCTCTTCGATACGGTCGTGACGTTCGAGGGCGGGCGCCTGGCCGCGGGCGCATAGGGGATTGTGGGTGACATGAGCATCGTCGAGGACGTCGAGGCGCTGCGGCGCATTCCGTATTTCGCGACCATGGATTCGGCGAAGCTGAAACTGCTCGCCTTCACCTCGACCAGAGTGCAGCTCGCGCAAGGCGGCGTGCTCTGCCGCGAGGGCGAGCCGGGCGATGCCGCCTATATCGTGCTGGAGGGCGAGGCCGACATCGTCGTCAGCGCCGAGGACGGCCGCGACGTGGTGGTCGCCCATGTGCCGCGCAACACTTTCATCGGCGAGATGGCGGTGCTGCGCAACGCGCCGCGCACCGCGACGGTCGTCGCCTCGAGCGGCCTGGTTGCGCTGAAGGTCAGCAAGGACGCCTTCTTCCAGCTGCTGCGCGACCAGCCGGCCTTCGCCATGGAGCTGATGCGCGAACTGGCCGAGCGGCTGGACGACACGACCGTCCAGCTGCGCGACGCGCGGGCGCGGCTGGCGGCGCTCGGCGCCTGAGTCCGCCGGCCGGCGCACCCTGCGCGGTCCGCGCCTGCGGCCGTCGTCGTTGCGCGACGGTTTCGGGCCGGCGGCGTGACGGCGCTCAGTCCCGCTCGACGCGCACCACGATGGGAACGTGATCGCTCGGCTGCGGCCAGTCGCGGGCGTCGCGCAGGATGGCGTGGGCGCTTATCCGGCCTTCGAGCGCCCGGCTGGCCCAGACATGATCCAGCCGCCGGCCGCGATCGGAGAGCTTCCAGTCCTGGTTGCGGTAGCTCCACCAGGAAAAGACCTTCTCCTCCAGCGGCACGAAGGCACGGGTCACGTCGATCCAGTCCCAGCCGGCGAGGATCGCCTTGAAGCGGTCGGTCTCGGCCGGGGTGTGGCTGACGACATCGAGCAGCTGCCTGTGGCTCCAGACGTCGGTCTCGTGCGGCGCGACGTTGAGATCGCCGACGACGATCACCCGGTCGCGCGCCTTGCCGCGGCGCTTGCGCCACAGCGCTTCCATCTCGTCGAGGAATTGCAGCTTGTGGGCGAATTTCTCGTTGACCGCCGGGTCGGGCACGTCGCCGCCGGCCGGGATGTAGTAGTTCTGGATCTCCAGCCCGTCGCCAAGGCGGACGGTCAGGTGGCGGCCGTCGTCCTTGCCGCACCAGGCGTGCTTGTCGACCCTGGCAAAGGGCTCGCGCGAGAGGATGGCGACGCCGTGATAGCCCTTGCGCCCGTTGGCGGCGCGATGGGGATAGCCGAGCGCGGCGATCGCCTCGTGCGGGAAGAGCGGGTCGTCGACCTTGGTTTCCTGAAGGCAGATGATTTCGGGCTGCGCCTCGGCGACGAGGCGGGCGAGCAACGGCATGCGCAGCCGCACCGAGTTGATGTTCCAGGTGGCGAGGGTGAGCGGCTTCGATGTCGGCGCGGGCATGGCGTCCGCTTAGAGAGGCGCTCCGGCGGGCGCAAGAGCCGCATGGCGCGGCGCGGGCGCGGGGGCTAGCGTTGCAGCGAACCTGCGGAGGATGCGCCCATGGTCAAGCGTCTCGCCGTCGCGCTCTGGCTCGGGGCCGCGCTTTCGGCGCCGGCCGCCGCGTTCGGGACGATCGACGGCCTCGGCCAGCACACCGAGCATGAGGAGATCACCCGCGCGGCGCTGGTCCGGGCGGGGCTCGACCGCGAGACGCTGGATTCGCTCGCCGGCAGGAAGGGGACGTTCGGCGCGGTCGGCGCGCCCGACCGTCCCGACCGCGGGCTCCTCGGCGAAGCGGCGGCCCATTGCGACGGCGGCGATCATCTCGACATCGCCGGCTACCCGCAGGACGCGGCGACGTCGGCGCGGGCGCTGGAGGCCTGCAAGGCTTGGAAGCTGAAGGCGCTCGGCGATGCGGTGGCGGCGGCCGGACGGATCGTGCCGGAGGGGACGCGGGCCATCGACGACGACCAGATCCCCGAATATATCGGCTGCGTCTTCGACGGCTCGTCCGGCCGGGCGAAATGCGACGTGCTGGAGGCGCTCGGCCTCGCCTTCCATGTGGGCCAGGATTTCTATGCCCACACGAACTGGAGCGATGCGGCGGCGCCCGATCAGGGCGGACCGGACAATCCGCCCGGCCTCGGCCATGAGGGCGCCGCGCCCTGGATCGATCCTGTCGCAGGCCCGGGCGGAGCGTATCCGGGCGGCCTCATCAGCGGCTGCTTCGAGGGCATCCCCGAGAGCCTCCATTGCACCTATGGCGCGGGCCTCGACCGCGTCCGCCACGCGGTCCTCAACAAGGACACCGGGCGGATCGACCGGGCGACCGGGGCGGCGGGGCCGGGCGAGACGCCGCGCGGCGCGGCGCACGGCAATTTCGAGCGCGCGGTCGCGGCGGCGATCGCCGATACGCGCAACGCCTTCGCCCATTTCGAGGCCGAGACGCTGCGGGTCTACGGACCCGAGCGCGGCGCGCTGATCCTCTGCGCGGTGAAGGCCGACGATCCGGACGACTGCCGCTAGAGCTTCAGCAGCTGCTTGCCGAAATTCTTGCCCTCGAAGAGGCGGCGCAGCGTCGCGGGCGCGTTTTCGAGGCCGCTCTGCACGTCCTCGGCCGACTTGATCTTGCCTTCGGCGATCCAGCCGGCGAGCGCCTTGACGCCTTCGGCGAAGCGCGGCGCGTAGTCGAGCACGATGAAGCCCTCCATGCGCGAGCGCGTGACGGTGAGGGCCATGTAGTTCTTCAGGCCCTCTATCTCGTCGGCGCTCGCCGCGTTGTAGGACGAGATGCCGCCGCACAGCACGACCCGGGCGCGCTGCGCCAGATTGGCGAGGGCGGCATCGAGGATCTCGCCGCCGACATTCTCGAAGACGACGTTGACGCCCTTGGGGGCGAGTTCGCGGATGCGCCTGGCGACGGGTTCCGACTTGTAGTCGATGCAGGCGTCGAAACCCGCCGTGCCGACCACCCAGTCGCACTTCGCCTTGCCGCCGGCAATGCCGATGGCGGTGCAGCCGATCGCCTTGGCGATCTGGCCGACCACCGATCCCGTGGCGCCCGCCGCGCCGGAGACCAGCACGATTTCGCCGGCCTTGGGCTGGCCGATGTCGAGCAGGCCGAAATAGGCGGTGAGGCCGGTCGTGCCGAAAATGCCGAGCGCCTGCTCGGGTGCGATGCCGTCCGGAAGCGGCGCGGTCGGCCAGAAGCCGCCGCCGTCGGTCAGGCAGTAGTCCTGCCAGCCGAACGCGCCCTGGACCTTCAGCCCGACCGGGAATTTGGGATTGTTCGAGGCGACCACTTCGCCCGCCGCGCCGGCGCGCACGACCTCGCCGATCTTCACGGCGGGGAGGTAGGAATCGGCCTGCAGCCAGCCGCGCTGGGTCGGATCGAAGGAGAGATGCGTCACCCTGACCACGAACTCGCCGGGGCCGGGGGCCGGGACGGTCTCGCGCCGCAGCTCGAAGTCGCTGTCCTTGAGGTGGCCCGAGGGGCGCTGGGCCAGCACCCAGCGGCGGTTGACGGTCTCAGACATCGATCCCTCCCGGTTGTGTTGCGGCGATGAAAGCAGAGGCGGCCCGGCGACGCCAGCACGTCCGTCTTTTCATTCCGGCCGCCATCCTCAACCGCGGCGCGGCAGCATCCGCACGAGCGTATCGTCCCGCACCACATAGTGGTGGAACAGCGCCGCCAGGGCATGCAGGCCGATCAGGCCATAGCCGATCGTGCCGCCCAGCTCATGCCACTCCTTGACCTGACCAGCGAGCGACGGGTTCGCCCCCACAAGCGCCGGCAGGTTCATGCCCCAGATGACGATGTCCTTGCCCGAGGCGCTGAGGATCAGCCATCCGCCGATCGGCATCGCGATCATCAGGCCGTAGAGCGCCACGTGGACCGCGCCGGACAGCGCCATCTGCCAGCGCGCCGGCGCGGGCGTGATCGCCGGCGTGCGCCAGAGGAAGGCGCGCAGCGCCAGCCGGACGACGACGAGCGCGAGCACGGTCAGGCCGAGGGCGAAATGCCATGCCTTCAGCCCTTCCCGGATATCGCTACCTTTGGGGAAGTTCTCGCGCAGCAATATGCAGGCATAGACGGCCACAATAAGCGCCAGCGTGATCCAGTGCAGTGCGACGGCGGACATGGCGTAGCGCTCGCCGCTCCGTCTGATGGTCATGGCGTGCTCCTTCGCAGATTTCCGGTTGCAGGCTAGGCCCAGGCAACTGGGGGACACTTGACGTGTCTCAATGCGCCAGCGGGGCATTCGTTCCAGTCGTTCGTCCTGCGGGCGCCGAAAGACGCGACCGGCTTGGCGACGGCTTCCCATCCCCGCCTCCATCTGAGACGCTCGGCGCGGGAGGATCCTCATGAGCGGACGAACAGGCAGGGTCGCGGGCAAGGTCGCCATCGTCACCGGCGCGGCCTCGGGCATCGGGGCGGAGACGGCGCGGGCGCTGGCGCGCGAGGGCGCGCGGGTGATGCTGACCGACCGCGAGGCGGAGGCGGGCGCGGCGCTGGCGGAGAGCCTGGCGGCGGCGGGCTGCGAGACCGCCTTCCAGCGTCATGACGTGACGAGCGAGGACGACTGGCAGGCCGTGGTGGCGGCGACGCTGGCGCGCTTCGGGCGGATCGACGTGCTGGTCAACAATGCGGGCGTGGCGGGCGGCGCGCCGCTGCTGGAGTCCTCGCTGGAGGCCTGGCGCATGGTGCTCGCGGTCAATCTCGACGGCGTCTTCCTGGGGCTGCGCCATGCCGGGCCGGCGATGGCGGCGACCGGCGGCGGCTCGGTGATCAACCTCGCCTCGATCCTCGGCAAGGTCGGCCAGCCGGGGGCTGCGGCCTATTGCGCCTCGAAGGGCGGGGTGACGCTGCTGACCAAGGCGGCAGCGCTGGAGCTGGCCCCGGCCGGCATCCGCGTCAACTCGGTCCATCCCGGCTATATCGAGACGCCGATGGTCGCCAACGCGCTGCACCAGGCGGAGAACGGCAACGAGATGCGCGATGTGCTGATCTCCCGCCACGCGCTGGGGCGGATGGGCGTGCCGAAGGAGATCGCCAACGGCATCGTCTTCCTCGCCTCGGACGAGTCGAGCTTCATGACCGGATCGGAACTCGTCATCGACGGCGGCTACACCGCCGCGTGAGCGTCAGACGTTCAGCAGCAGATGCTGGCGCTCCCACGGGCTGATCACCTGCTGGTAGGCGTCGTGTTCGCCGGCCTTCACGTCGGAATAGAGATCGACGAAGGCGTCGCCGAAAATCTCGCGCAGGTCGCCCGAGGCGCGGAACTTGGCGATGGCGTCGAGCAGATGGCGCGGCAGCGCGAAGCGGGTGGAGGCATAGGCGTTGCCTTCCATCGCCCGGGTCGGGTTGAGATTGTCCTCCATGCCGAGATAGCCGCAGGCGAGCGTCGCGGCGAGCGCCAGATAGGGATTGGCGTCGGCCCCCGGCACGCGGTTCTCGACCCGGCGGCTTTGCGGCGAGGATTCGGGAATGCGCAGGCCCACCGTGCGGTTCTCATGGCCCCAATGGGTGTTGATGGGGGCCGAGAGGAAGCGCACCAGCCGGCGATAGGAGTTCACGTAAGGCGCGAAGAGCGGCATGACCGCCGGCAGATGCTTCTGAAGGCCGGCGATGTAGGCGAGGAAGAGGCGGGTATCCTTGCCGGCCTTGGACGAGAAGAGGTTCTTGCCGCGCGCGTCGGTCACGCTCTGGTGGATATGCATGGCCGACCCCGGTTCCTGCTCGTAGGGCTTGGCCATGAAGGTCGCGTAGATGTCGTGGCGCATCGCCGCCTGGCGCACGGTGCGCTTGAAGAGGAAGGCCTGGTCGGCAAGTTCCAGCGGATCGCCGTGATTGAAGTTGATCTCGCACTGCGCGACGCCTTCCTCGTGGATCAGGCTGTCGATCGAGATCTCCTGCTTCTCGCAGAAATCGTAGACATCCTCGAACAGCGGATCGAACTCGTTGACCGCGTCGATGCCGTAGGCCTGGCGTCCGGTCTGCGGCCGGCCCGACTTGCCGGCCGGCGGCTGCAGCGGATAGTCGGGATCGAGATTCTTCTGGCTGAGATAGAACTCCAGCTCGGGCGCGACGACCGGCTTCCAGCCCCTGGCGGCATATTTGGCGAGAATGTTCTTCAGCACCTGGCGCGGGGCGACGCCGACGGGCCGGCCCTCGCGGTCGTAGCAGTCGCAGATCACCTGGGCGGTCGGCTCCTGATACCAGGGGACGACGCGGATGGTCTCGGCGTCCGGCTTCAGCACCATGTCGGGCGACTGATAGGTGGTCTGCTCGGTTTCGGCATGGGCGCCGGTGACCATCTGGCCGAAGACCGAATCCGGCAGGCGCAGCGTGCCGCTGTCGATGGTGGCGAGGAACTTGGCGGCGGGCAGGATCTTGCCGCGCGGAATGCCGGCCATGTCGGGCACCAGGCACTCGACCTCGGTGATCCGGTGTTCCTTGATCCATTCCTTCAGTTCGACGGCGGTGCGGCTGGCCATGGGTCCCTCTTCTGCCCGCCAGTCTAGCCCGGCGGGGTGGGGGGCTGTCCAATCGGCCGGGCGGGCGG